>CAOKRC010000067.1 GCA_948471035.1 uncultured Clostridium sp. | reverse complement strand
TTACCTCCCAATAATTCATAATTATTTTGAGTAAATTATACAATAAAATGTTATAATTCACAATATAAAATCGAATTTTGGAGGAAAATAAATGAATTTATTAAAGTATAGGGAGATATTTATAACTAAAATGATGGTATCTAAAAACTTGGATATGAAAAGTATCAAAGCCTATACATCAGATTTGAATCACTTGATTGACTTTACAAATGGGAAAGTATCTCAAGAATCTATTATGGGTTATATACAATACTTAACTCAAAATTATAAGGATACTACTGTTTCAAGAAAGCTAATTACAATTAAAATGTTCTTTAGATTTATTGAGGAAGAAACCAAATGGATAAATCCATTAGATAAATATAAAATAAAAATAAAAAAAGAAAAAAGGTTACCCAAAACTATTCCTGTAAAAGATGTAAGTAAGTTGTTAGATTATATGTATGAAAACCTAAACCAAGCCAATACTTCTTTTGCATACTTTCAAGCAATTAGAAATTTATGTATTATAGATCTTCTTCTTTCTACTGGAATGAGAATAGCTGAAGTATCCAATTTAAAACTAGAAGATATAATTACTTCTGAGCGTGTATTACTTGTTCATGGTAAAGGGAAAAAACAAAGACTCTTATATATTTCAAGTTTAGAAACTTGGAACAATTTAAAGGCTTGGCTAAGTATAAGAAAAAAACTTAAAGTAAATCACGAATATCTATTTGTAAATAAATATCATGATACTTTAAGCATATACGGAATCGAAAATATATTTACTAAATACAGAGATAAAAGTGGTATATCTCATTCAGCCACACCACATTATTTAAGACACACATTTGCTACTAACTTGTTAGCTAATGGAGCTGACTTAAGAAGTGTTCAAGAATTACTTGGACATTCTTCTATTTCTACTACAGAAATCTATACTGAAGTAAACACAGTTAGAAAGAAAATTGTTTTAAAAAAATATAATTTAAGAAATAAACTAAATAGAAATAACAATTAAAATAGAAATAGGGTTTATATAACACTAGATTTATATATCACATAGTAAGGATAATCTTTTTTTGCTCACAATAAAAGCTCACATTTAATAGTTTTCTCTTTTAAATTGTAATAATAGCAGTTACCAATCAATTTTCCATTCTCAATTTTTAATATCAGTTGAATTAAAAAATTAGCATTAGATTTAGATGATTCATCTAAAACTTCTTTTATGTCATATTGCGAAGGAATACAATCAAAAGAAGGATGAGAATGCCAATCGCCTATATAATTATGTTTTTCATAATCATAATTATGTCTTTTAAAATAGTCTCTTTCAAATTTTTTGTATTTATAATTGATTATTAAATTTGAGAATGCAAATGTTCCGTGTACAGGACTTATATACACTTCCTCTATCTCAAAGACATTAGGACTAGAATTATATGCAAAACATGCTCCTTTTATCTCATTTATACCTGCTTTCATTAAATCCTCATATAATTTAGTTTTAACATCATTTTGAATAATGATTTTCATATATTCTCTTTCCTTTTTCAATCAAATCTTCATTCAAATTATCCTCTTCCTTTGCTAAATTAAGTGCATCTATGGAATATGTTGTATAATATGTTTGAAGATCTCCATAAGTACTTGTTGAAAATATATTAATTGACTTTAATTCAACTTTAGTACCTTTTAATATATCTATAACAAACTTTCCTATTAAACCACTCAAAATTGAACAGTCAGACATAGTTGCAACATATTTTTGCTCGTTAATAGATGCAGAGTAATCTGCTTCTTGTTTAGCAAGGATGTTATTATTAACCTTCCATTGGTAAAAAGAGGCTAAAATAGAATCCATATTTACATTTGCATTTGCGTTCTTATAAAGAACAATATTTCCCAATCCTCCTGGAATTACTGTTCCACTAATGATGGGAATTTTTTTATCTGTTGAAACATGATCAACAAGTAATAATAAATTATCATCTGCAGTACAATCAATAATTACATCAGACATTGCACATTCTTTTAAAAAATTATCAACCGCTCTAGTAGATTCTTGTCCTAACATATTCAAAGTTGAACAATCAATATTTACATTTGCATTTATTTCATTAATAATCTTATCTTTAATTTCATAAACCTTATATTCTCCAACATTAATGCTTGTCAAATCATGTCTTAAAGTATTATATGGCAACATAATATCATTATCAACAAAGTAAAAATTAGAAAATCCTGCTCTAGCCAAATATAATGCCACTCTAGAACCAACTGAACCTAAACCTAATATAGTGATTTTTTTTGATAGACATTCTTGATTTAATCCACTTCTTGTTTCAACTTCATATTTTTCTACAATAACATCTACATAATATGGATTATTATCATTTTTAATGAAGATAGCATGATAATCAAAAGTAAATAATAAAAAGAATTCTTCCGCTTGTGATGCTAAACCATACCTTTCTTTGAGACTATTTGCATTTTCACAAGAAAGCTCGTGCATAGTTTCTTTTAAATAAACATATTGAATGGTAATTCCCTTTGATTTGCTTTTGCTACGAATAAGATATGTTTCATCAACTTTACTTACATAATAAATACTTTTCCCAGATTTACAATGTTTAGTGAATAGTTCCATTGTGCCTCTGTCTTGTTTTGCATACTTCAATAAATCATAGGGTAAAATAATACACTCTTCATCAGTATACAGAATTTTTTGTCCTAAAGAATAGACATCAGCAGATGTACTTTTACCATGCTCTAATCCTAAAG
>CAOKRC010000066.1 GCA_948471035.1 uncultured Clostridium sp. | reverse complement strand
ATTATCAGTAAAAACAGGAGAAGCCAAAGTCTATATAGGCTTAACAGCAGTAGTATTAACACTACTTGCAGGAGGAATATACTTAATTAAAAAATATGTATTATAATTGATATAATATGAAAAGGAACAGGCTATTCAGCTTGTTCCTTTTTATCTACTATTTAAAAGTTAGGATTAGATTTAATGAAAATCCAAATATGGAATGAGGATTTCTCATAGCAAAAGATATTAATTACAAATTCTTACGCATATAAGGATTTTTAGACATATTCTGCATAGTGTGCTAAAAATATTTCAAAAATGTTATATAATTGTAAAATAATAGTAGTTTTTATATAGAAACTAAAAATTGGAGCCTCCGTAAGGTAACTTTTTTAGATAAAAAAGATAAGCTAAAAATAGGAAAAAACTGCTATTGACATTGAAAAATAAGGAAAGTAAAATATAAATAGTAGTATTATATATAAAGGAAGGTAAAACATGAAACTAAAAAAAGTTATTGGCATGTTAATTTTAAGCATAGCTTTAATAATAACTGCATTAATAGGGGTAAATTCAAATGCTGCTGAATCAAGCTATGTATTAGGAATTACCAATGTAAGAGAAGCACGGAAATGGAAAACTAGGTGCAGCATATGGAATTGGTGGATTAAAATCAGATAAAACACCAACAAAAAAAGTATGGAAAATTGTATCATATCCAAGTACAGGAGTAATTAATTATAGCAATGCATTTTATTGTATAAAAGCAGAACATGGTTTTGCAAGCAATACAAGTAGTGGAGATGTATCAGGCATAAGAAAAACGTATGATACAAGTTTTGATATGAAAACACAATTAAATGAGGTAATTACAAGATTAAACACTATAAATACAAATATAGGAGATACTCAGCTTACAATTCAAAACTATAATAAGATAATGTGGATAATAGATAATATGTATTTACCAAAAGCTACTACTGCAACAGAAGATAAACAAAAGTTAATGGAACTTGCAGGAATTACAGAATATGAAGATGGAGTACTATTAACAGATGATGATATAGAAGTGGTTCAACAATTAGCTTTATGGTATTATACAAATCCAAATGATACAAATTATCATCAAAATAGTAGCGAGGGCCCATTATTACAATCATTATTGTTCAATAACTGGAGTGGAGTAGATAGTGGATATAAAACATTTGAAGACTTATATAATGACCCAGTATTAGATATAGAAACAGGAAGAACTCGTCAATATCAGGCAGAAGATTTATATAGATACTTTATTAACAATGCAGATGGAAATTATAATGCAAGCCAAACAGTAGTATCACCAATAACATTAAATAAATCAGGATTTACAGCAACGCAAGTTGGAGAAAATTATATAATAGGTCCATTAAGTATTACCAAAGATGGAACAAAAGAAGGGCAAATAACAGAAGCAATATTTAAAGACCAAAATGGAGCTACAATAAGTTTAGCAGGAGAAAACAAATTACTAGATAGTAATAAACAACATATTAGCAATAATACTATTAAAGAAGGAGAACAATTTTATTTATCATTACCAATAACAACAAATATTACAAAAGTAAGTTTTTCACTAAAGGGAACATATAAAATAACAAGTGCAAGATATTACACAACAAGCCAAAGTACATCTGCAGGTGAACAACCAGTAGTACTTGTAGAGAAACAAAACAAAAACTATGATGATAGTATAGAAATAAATATACCAAAACCAAGAAATATGGATTTGAGCTTAAGAAAATCAATAACAAAAATAGGAGACAAGGTACCAACAGTTTCAAGGTTACCAGTAGTAGATGTAACTAATTTAGAAAATGGAACATCCACAACAGCAACATACAACCATCCAAAAGATGTATTAAAAGTAGAAACAAACCAAACAATAGAATATACTATAACAGTATATAATGAAGGCGAAAAAGACGGATATGCAGCAGAAATAAAAGACTACTTACCAGCAGGAATAGAATTTGTAGGAATAGTAGAGCCACAAAACAAATATACAGCAAATGCAGTAAAAAATGCAGATGGAACAAGTATAGTTACAATAACAAACACAGGAAAAACAGTATTAAATAAATATACAAGTGGAGTACCTGCAAGTGAAGCATTAACAATAAGATGTAAAATAACAGCTAAAGCAACAACAGAAAATCAAAGATTAGTAAATATAGCAGAAATAGCAAAATATTTTGATAGTGAAAGTAATATAGAAAAGAACAAAGATATAGATTCTACTATTGCAAACTTTCCAAGTAATGAGAAAAATAATACATACGATGGAAATGGAAAAATAGGAAACTATATACTAGGACAAGAAGATGACGACGATTTTGAACCAGTAATACTACAAGGAAAATACTTTGATCTATCTTTAAGAAAATCAATAACAAAAATAGGAGACAAGGTACCAACAGTTTCAAGGTTACCAGTAGTAGATGTAACTAATTTAGAAAATGGAACATCCACAACAGCAACATACAACCATCCAAAAGATGTATTAAAAGTAGAAACAAACCAAACAATAGAATATACTATAACAGTATATAATGAAGGCGAAAAAGACGGATATGCAGCAGAAATAAAAGACTACTTACCAGCAGGAATAGAATTTGTAGGAATAGTAGAGCCACAAAACAAATATACAGCAAATGCAGTAAAAAATGCAGATGGAACAAGTATAGTTACAATAACAAACACAGGAAAAACAGTATTAAATAAATATACAAGTGGAGTACCTGCAAGTGAAGCATTAACAATAAGATGTAAAATAACAGCTAAAGCAACAACAGAAAATCAAAGATTAGTAAATATAGCAGAAATAACAAAATATTTTGATAGTGAATTAGGAGAAGAAATAGAAAAAGATATAGATTCAACTGTAGAAAACTTCCCAAATGAAAAGAAAAATAATACATACGATGGAAATGGAAAAATAGGAAACTATGTACTAGGACAAGAAGATGACGACGACTTTGAACCAGTAATACTACAAGGAAAATACTTCGACTTATCTTTAAGAAAATTTATTACCAAAATAAATGGTGAAGAACTACAAACATCAAGAGCA
>CAOKRC010000065.1 GCA_948471035.1 uncultured Clostridium sp. | reverse complement strand
AGGAATAGAAAAATTAGAGCAAAAAATAAAATAATGGAGATGAATCCATTATTTTTTTGAATTTATTTTAAGAAATGTACATTTAATATTTTTAAGTACCTTATTTTGTAAAATAGATATTTGTTGTGATTCATGTAAGGCATCATCATATCTCTGCCAATCAACAAAAGGAATGCCATAAGACTTAACATGTTCTAAAGGATGATAGGTATCCATAAGCAACATATGATGTTTATTGAATCCACATTTTATACTATAATGTGTAACATAAGGAGAATATTTGAATTCAATATCTGCATAGTCTTTTTGACACCTAACAGCAGAAACATATTGTTCTAAACCTTTGCACATATCTTCAATAATAGAATAGATTTCCAAACACTCATCAGCAATATAAAAATGTACATAACCAATTTGTTTTAATTTCTTCATAGCTCCTCCTTATTTTACTTTTGCCACAATAACTGTAAATAGATGCTCATCTTTTGTTAGAATAGCTAATCCACCAACATCATCTTTAAATTTTGAGTCAGTATTATATATAATGTTAGTAACAGAGTAAAATTTCTCTGAAAGATTTCTTGGTCGATATACTTGATTAATACTTCCAGCAATGACATCAACTAATTCTCTTGGAGTAATTGACATAGTAAACACCTCCTATAATTTATTATCATTTAAAAATTTAATAATTTCTTTAGTAGTAGTCTCCACAAATTCTTTACCACAAAAGTAAACAGTATTTTTTGTTCCAAATATTGAACTAACAAATTTACCTTTTTTGTAAATATTAGCATATTTACCATTTTTGGATAGTTCGAAAGTAATTCCATTTTTTCCTATATCTTGAAATTGTTTATCTGTTAACATACAAAATCACTCCTTTCACATTTTTGTTATTGTAGCTTACAAAGGCTTATTTATCAAGTCTTTTATACTTTTTGTTCCATTTATAAAAAAGTTGTGATATAATGCAAAATAGAAGGAGTAAATGATGAAAGTTAAAGTATTTGATGTAGTAGAATTAAATAATAATGAAAAAGGAACAATACTAAATGCAAATGGAAATAATTGCTTAATAGAAATAGCAGGAGAAAACAAAAGACACGAAATAATAAATGTATCGGACATAAAAGAAATAATATACAAAAAATAAAAAATTATTTGGCAAAAATGTGGCAGTAATTGAACTTGAAAAAGTGCTAAAATAATAGTGTGAAGGAGCAGGAGAAATCTTGTTCTTTTTCTGTTTATGCTTTGCTAAAGTTAGAAGAATACTGGGAATACTGGTGTTCTTTTAATTTTGGTCAAAAAATAAACAACAAAAGTAATACCCTTTTGTAATACTCATATATGGGCCAAGTAGAAGCAACACTACTTGGCTTACTCCTTATAAAAGGGTAATAGTAGTAGGAGTAGATAACAATGCCATTAAAGAAACTACATAAATGTAATAAGCTAGGATGTAACAACTTAACTAGGAATAGGTACTGTAAGGAACACGAATACATAGAACTAGAACAAAAAAGGATAATAAACAGAAGATACAACCAACATAGGACTGATGATAAAGAGCAAGCATTCTACAAAACAACAGGATGGAAACAAGCAAGAAAAGCAGCACTAGCAAGAGATAACTATCTATGCCAAGACTGTCTAAAGATGGGATATGTAGTACCAGCACAAACAGTACATCATATCATACCAATAAAGATAATGTGGCAACTACGATTGATAATAGATAATATGATATGTCTATGTGAATCATGTCATCAACAAAGACATAGAAAACTAAATGAAAAAGAAATAAAGAAGATGCTACAAAACTGTAACATCTACAATGACATCAAAAAACAAATAATGAGAATCAACTCCGTTACCGCCCCCAGGTCAAATCTCTAAAAAAGTGAGCAGGGGGAACGGCGAGGGGAGCTCTGTAAATTATTTCGGGAAATAGGTAAGGGGGGGCCTATTTTTAATCTCCCTCATCTAAAGAGTTCATTAGGATAGTAGTAGCAAAACCGATACCATCAAAATAAGCTCTAAAAGCGAAATCATTTAGTTCCTCATTGCGATATTCAATTAATTGAGTAAGTAACTTTCTTGATTTCCTATCCAACCTTTTAAAAAGTTGCTTTTCAACCTTATCAATTTTTTGAGATAGATTTCTAGCCTTAAAAGAATCACTACCAGCATTATCAGATGGACAGTAACCACCATTGTAGAAATCGTGTAAAAACTGTTGATTAAACATAATATATACCTCCTAGCGTTGTGTTATAACTTACTTTGGAGGTTATTACAAGTCATTTATGAAATATAAAAAAAGGAGAATTAAAATGAGATATATAACAAGTGAATCAGTAACAAAAGGACATCCAGATAAAGTAGCAGACCAAATAAGTGATGCAATTTTAGATGAATGCTTAAAGCAAGATAAATATTCAAGGGTAGCAGTAGAAACTGCAGTAACAGAGCAATATGTTCTTATAATTGGAGAAATTACAAGTAAGGCAAAAGTAGACTATGAAGCAGTCGCAAGAAATGTAATTAAAGAAATAGGATACGATAATGAAAGTCTAGGATTCGATTATGAGAATTGTAAAATAGATATAAAAATCCACGAACAATCAGAAGATATAGCAGGAGCAACAAAAGAAGAAAATCTAGGTGCTGGGGATCAAGGGATGATGTTCGGATATGCAACAAATGAAACGGAAGATTATATGCCAGCAGCAATCTATTATGCAAGGAAACTAGCAAATAGACTAACTGACATAAGAGAAAAAAACGGAATATCATACTTAAGACCAGATGGCAAAACGCAAGTAACTTGCCAATATGAAAATAATGAGTTAGTAAAAATAGACACAATAGTAATATCAACGCAACATATAAGAGGAATACCACAAAAGAGAATAGAAAAAGACTTAATAAAAAAGGTTATAAAACCAGTAATACCAGACAATCTACTAGTAGATACGAAAATACTAGTAAATCCGTCTGGTAATTTTGTTGTAGGTGGACCAGCAGGAGATTCTGGCTTAACTGGTAGAAAAATAATTGTAGATACATATGGAGGATACTGTCCACATGGTGGTGGAGCATTTAGTGGTAAAGATCCAACAAAAGTAGATA
>CAOKRC010000064.1 GCA_948471035.1 uncultured Clostridium sp. | reverse complement strand
AAGTAATTGGATACATCAACCAAGATGAACTAATAGAAAAAATGCATAGTATTGCATATAGAGTAACAAAAGAAGAAGCACTAGACTTGCCTGAAGAAATAAAAACAATGAGATACTGTGAGTTAGAGCCAAGTAGTAGAAAAATATATGACCAGATAAAAAAGGAATGCTATATGGAATTAGAGCAAGGGGAAATAACAGTAACGAATGTACTTACAAAAACATTAAGATTAAGACAAATAACAGGCGGATTTATTAACAACGATGACAAAGAAACACAATTTGTAAGTAATGCAAAACTAGATGCACTTGAGGAAATCATAAACGATGTAGTAATAGATTCAAATAAAAAGCTAGTAATATTTGCAGTTTTCTTGGATGAAATTTCTGCAATAAAAAAGCTAGTAGAAAGTAAAGGAATAAAATACAGTTGGATCACAGGTCAAGTAAAAATGGATGAGCGTGGACAAATGGTGGATGACTTTCAAAACAAGGATGATGTAAAAGTATTTATATGTCAGACACATACAGCAGGACTAGGAATCACATTAACTGCAGCAGACACATCTGTATTTTACAGCGTAGATTTTAACTATGTCGATTATACCCAGGCAATGGCAAGATTACATAGAATTGGACAAAAGAATAATGTTAACCATATACACTTAATTGCTAAAAATACAATAGATACAAGGCTAATGAAAGTATTGGATAACAAAGGAGATATATCAACAACCATAGTAGATGACTGGAGAAAATATTTTGAATAGGAAGGAAAGAAAGAAAATGAAAAAATATGAAATTGGAAATATTGTAAAAACAAAAGAAGGAAACAAATGTGTAATTCTAGACTTTATAGATGATGAGGTAATAGTATTTAATTTAAGCGAATTACATCCAGACAAAATAAAAATGGATGACATAGTAGAAAAAATCAAGGAAGCAAAAGGAACTACAATCATTATCGATAAAAATAATAATAGCGATTCAGATAGTACAGAGAAAGAATCAGAAGAAACTGAAGAGGATATTGAAAAGAAATTTGCAGAATTGCTAAAAATATTTGGAAAGGCTGCTATGGAGCTTGGAGAAATATTTGTAAAAATAGCAGAGAGTGATGAGAATGAATAAAGATGACATGGAAATATTTTTTGAAGCACTTGATGGAATGCCTTGTGCAAAAGAAAATAAATGTGCTGAAAAATATAGAGAATTATATAAACTTGTTGAAGATCTAACGGAAGAACTTGCTGAAAAATATAAATTAGAAACAGAAATAGAGAACTTAAACAAGATAAATGAAGTACAAACAGAAGCAATCGAAATACTGAAAGATTCAAAAGAAAAATTAGAATTTAACATAAAATTTATGCACAAAGAAATTGAGTTTCTACAAAATTTATTGCTAGAAGAAAGAAGTAAAAATATGAAAAAGGATGGAGAAGAATGAATGATAAATTGATGATAGAAGCAGAATTCCTAACACATTTAAAAGATAATAAGACACAGGTAGAAGAAGAACTAAAACAAATAAAGAAACAAATTGAGAATCAAGAAAAAAAACTAATAGATATGATGGTAGAGAGCGAATTACAAAACTTTAAAGGTAAGAACGGAATAACATATTCATTAAAAACAACAGTTATACCAAATGTACTTGCAGAAAACAAAGTAGCATTAGTAGAAACATTGAAAGAAAATGGATATGCAGCTTTGGTAAAAGAAGAAGTAAATGCACAGACTTTCAAAAGTTTTGTAAAAGAGCAAGGCTGGGAAACAACAGAAGAACTGCCAGAATATTTACAAAATATTGTTAGTTTATATGAAAAAACAACAATAGGAACTAGGAGGTCATAGAATGTTTCAAATAATATGGATAATATGTCTAACCTTAATTGCATTGAGATGTATAAGCAGTATAGACAAGTATAAAGATGCAGAAATTTTAAGACTAAAAAAGAATTGAAAAAAATGGAGGGGAACAATTATGAGCAAAGAAATAACTACAACCAATCAAAACAATTTTATAATGGGAATAGAAAATAAAGAAATCCCAATGGATGAGCTAGATGGATTTAACTTATCATTTGACAAAATTAAAATCCCAGCAGGAGGAACAACAGCCTTTGAAGTTCCAGGAGATGATCCAGAGAATCCAGATGTTGTGAAGGAACTGAAAGTAGTAATAGTAGATCAATATCCTATAAATGCATACTACAAGGATGCATACGATGGAACTGAATCTGCACCTGACTGCTTTTCTTGTGATGGACATATCGGTGTAAATACAGAAGGAGAATCAATTAGTTGTGAATCATGTCCAAATAACAAATATGGAACTGCAATTGATGGAATCGGAAAAGCTTGTAAAAATATGCGTAGATTATATATTTTAAGAAGTGGAGATACCTTTCCAATGCTTTTAACACTACCAGCAACTAGCATAAGTCCATTTGGAAAATATCTTCAAAGAATTGTAGCAAAAGGATTAAGACCATGCGATGTAATAACCAAAATAGCACTAAAGAAAGCAGAAAGTAAAGGTGGAATTACTTATGCTCAAGCAACATTTGTAATGGATGAAATACTACCACCAGAAGTAAAAGAAAAGGTAAGAAAGTATGCTGCAGAAATGAAAAATACAACTAGAGTAGTACAAGCAGAAGAATATTCAAAGGAAAATACAGATGATACGGATTTGCCTTTCTAAAATAATAGGAAGGGGTAATTTTGCATGGCAGAAGTAGATATAGATTCAAAATTAAATTATGAAGCCGAGTATAGTAAATACTTGAAGAATGTAAAGAAAAAGGGCAATTCAATACAAGCAAATTGCCCTTTCCATAAAGGTGGAAATGAAAAAAAACCAAGTTTTTCTGTGGATTTAAAAACAGGAAGGTATAAGTGTTTTGCTTGTGAAGAAGAAGGAAACTATATAAAGTTCGTCTCACAAATGAAAAATATAGGAACAAAAGAAGCGGCCAAAGAAATATACAAAGAGATAGGAATAGATAATGTAGTACCAATTGAAGATTACACAATAGACACATATGCACACGAAAAGAAATTACCAGTAGATTGGCTGAAAGAAGAATGGGGCTTGAAAAATCTAAAGCATTACATAGGAATACCATATTTCAATAAAGAGCGAAAATTAATCGGCACTAGGAAAAGAGGTACAAATAAAGATTTCAAATGGAATCAAAACTCAAAATTATGGTTATATGGAATACAGAATATAGAAAAAATCAGACAGCAAGAATATGTAGTGTTAGTAGAAGGAGAAAGTGATACTCATACATTAT
>CAOKRC010000063.1 GCA_948471035.1 uncultured Clostridium sp. | reverse complement strand
AGGAATAGAAAAATTAGAGCAAAAAATAAAATAATGGAGATGAATCCATTATTTTAATTTTTCTCTGTTTCATTTTCTTTATTACTTTCAAAAATAATTAACATTTCATAAACAGTTAAAGTAAAATAAGATGCACCAACATATATTAAAGGAAAAAACTTATGTTGATAGAATCCTATAATAATAGCTAATGTGCAAATAATCAATGAAAGTATAGCCAAGATAACAGTTATAGTATCAAGAATAGATTTGCTTTTTAAATTCACTTTACTACCTCCTCTCTTTATAATAATGGAAATGAATACATTATTTTTTTGTATTTGCTTTAAGAAATGCACATTTAATATTTTTAAGTACCTTATTTTGTAAAATAGATATTTGTTGCGATTCATGTAAGGCATCATCATATCTCTGCCAATCAACAAAAGGAATACCATAAGATTTAACATGTTCTAAAGGATGATATGTATCCATAAGCAACATATGATGTTTATTGAATCCACATTTTATACTATAATGTGATGCATAAGGAGAATATTTGAATTCAATATCTGCATAGTCTTTTTCACACCTAACAGCAGAAACATATTGTTCTAAACCTTTACACAAATCTTCAACAATAGAATAGATTTCAAAGCACTCATCAGTGATATAAAAATGTACATAACCGATTTGTTTTAATTCTTTCATAATAACATTACTCCTCAAGTTTTTTTATTATAATTTGACATTGATTACCTTTAGAATCAGAAACTATGATACTTGGATTAGGATTATCAATTCCAAGGTCATTAGCATCATCAAAATCAGTAATTTTTAATCCAATATCAATTTCAGCATCTTTGATGCAATATGCAAGAACTCCCATTAAATCATTAAAAACATCGTATTGATCCATAAATAAACACCTCCTATAACTTATTATCATTTAAAAATTCAATAATTTCTTTAGTTGTAGTCTCAACAAATTCTTTACCACAAAAGTAAACAGTATTTTTTGTACCAAATATTGAACTAACAAATTTACCTTTTTTATAAATATTAGCATACTTACCATTTTTTGATAGTTCGAAAGTAATGCCATTCTTTTTAATATCTTGAAATTGTTTATCTGTTAGCATAGAAATCACTCCTTTCGCATTTTTGGTATTGTAGCTTACAAATGCTTATTTATCAAGTCTTTTAAAACTTTATATTCCATTTATAAAATAGTTGTGATATAATGCAAAACAGAAGGAGTAAGATATGAAAGTTAAAGTATTTGATGTAGTAGAACTAAATAATAACGAAAGAGGAACAATACTAAATGTAAATGGAAATAATTGTTTAATAGAAATAGTAGGAGAAAACAAAAGACATAAAATAATAAATGTATTGGACATAAAAGAAATAATATACAAAAAATAAAAAGGATATTAAAATTTGTTAAAAATAAAAATCATTTGACAAAAATGTGGCAGTAATTACACTTGAAAAAGTGCTAAAATAATAGTGTGAAGGAGCAGGAGAATTCTTGTTCTTTTTCTGTTTATGCTTTGCTAAAGTTAGAAGAATACTGGGAATACTGGTGTTCTTTTAATTTTGGTCAAAAAATAAACAACAAAAGTAATACCCTTTTGTAATACTCATATATGGGCCAAGTAGAAGCAACACTACTTGGCTTACTCCTTATAAAAGGGTAATAGTAGTAGGAGTAGATAACAATGCCATTAAAGAAACTACATAAATGTAATAAGCTAGGATGTAACAACTTAACTAGGAATAGGTACTGTAAGGAACACGAATACATAGAACTAGAACAAAAAAGGATAATAAACAGAAGATACAACCAACATAGGACTGATGATAAAGAGCAAGCATTCTACAAAACAACAGGATGGAAACAAGCAAGAAAAGCAGCACTAGCAAGAGATAACTATCTATGCCAAGACTGTCTAAAGATGGGATATGTAGTACCAGCACAAACAGTACATCATATCATACCAATAAAGATAATGTGGCAACTACGATTGATAATAGATAATATGATATGTCTATGTGAATCATGTCATCAACAAAGACATAGAAAACTAAATGAAAAAGAAATAAAGAAGATGCTACAAAACTGTAACATCTACAATGACATCAAAAAACAAATAATGAGAATCAACTCCGTTACCGCCCCCAGGTCAAATCTCTAAAAAAGTGAGCAGGGGGAACGGCGAGGGGAGCTCTGTAAATTATTTCGGGAAATAGGTAAGGGGGGGCCTATTTTTAATCTCCCTCATCTAAAGAGTTCATTAGGATAGTAGTAGCAAAACCGATACCATCAAAATAAGCTCTAAAAGCGAAATCATTTAGTTCCTCATTGCGATATTCAATTAATTGAGTAAGTAACTTTCTTGATTTCCTATCCAACCTTTTAAAAAGTTGCTTTTCAACCTTATCAATTTTTTGAGATAGATTTCTAGCCTTAAAAGAATCACTACCAGCATTATCAGATGGACAGTAACCACCATTGTAGAAATCGTGTAAAAACTGTTGATTAAACATAATATATACCTCCTAGCGTTGTGTTATAACTTACTTTGGAGGTTATTACAAGTCATTTATGAAATATAAAAAAAGGAGAATTAAAATGAGATATATAACAAGTGAATCAGTAACAAAAGGACATCCAGATAAAGTAGCAGACCAAATAAGTGATGCAATTTTAGATGAATGCTTAAAGCAAGATAAATATTCAAGGGTAGCAGTAGAAACTGCAGTAACAGAGCAATATGTTCTTATAATTGGAGAAATTACAAGTAAGGCAAAAGTAGACTATGAAGCAGTCGCAAGAAATGTAATTAAAGAAATAGGATACGATAATGAAAGTCTAGGATTCGATTATGAGAATTGTAAAATAGATATAAAAATCCACGAACAATCAGAAGATATAGCAGGAGCAACAAAAGAAGAAAATCTAGGTGCTGGGGATCAAGGGATGATGTTCGGATATGCAACAAATGAAACGGAAGATTATATGCCAGCAGCAATCTATTATGCAAGGAAACTAGCAAATAGACTAACTGACATAAGAGAAAAAAACGGAATATCATACTTAAGACCAGATGGAAAAACGCAAGTAACTTGTCAATATGAAAATGATGAATTAGTAAAAATAGACACAATAGTAATATCAACGCAACACTTAAGAGGAATACCACAAAGTAGAATAGAAAAAGATATAATTAAAAAGGTTATAAAACCAGTAATACCAGACAATTTGTTAGTAGATACTAAAATACTAATAAATCCGTCTGGTAATTTTGTTGTAGGTGGACCAGCAGGAGATTCTGGACTAACTGGAAGAAAGATAATTGTTGATACATATGGAGGTTACTGTCCACATGGTGGTGGAGCATTTAGTGGTAAAGATCCAACAAAAGTAGATA
>CAOKRC010000062.1 GCA_948471035.1 uncultured Clostridium sp. | reverse complement strand
ATATATTTTTTAATAAAATTTAAAGTGTACTTAATTTAATCTTACTGGGTTAGGACTTCCGTCAAGACGAAGTCCTGTGCTACGAAGAAATTTCAAAGGAGGGATTATATGGAGCAAGAATTAGCATATTCTTTTCACTTAGGTAGCGATAAAAACAAAAGTAAATTAGCAAGAAAAGTTGCAAAAGAAAATGTATCTGGTACTACTTCTCTATCTAATAATGCAATTCAAAATGCAAAAGATTTATCAGATGTGAATAAGCATAACTAAGAGATTATGATAATCAAACAGAACTAATTAGAACAATATATGGGACAAATGATATTGTAAATGATGTAAAGCAAGTATATTTAGAAGAATTTGAACAAGCTAGAATTGAATATAACAATAAGCAAACTAGAAACGATAGGAAAATAGATAATTACTTTACTAAAGTATGTGAATCACAAAATGATATTGCGTGTGAAATTATAATAGAACTTGGAGATATGGACTTTTGGAACGATAAAAGCGACAGATATAGATTTAAAATGGTTGATGTTTATAACGAACAGATAAAAGACTTAAATAAAATTGTACCAAATTTTAAGATAGCAAATGCAACAATACACTTTGACGAAACATCTCCCCATATGCACGTTGTGGGTGTTCCTATTATTGAAAATTGTACTAGAGGAATGAAAAAACAAGTTGGAAAAAGTAAATTGTTTACTAAAACTTCACTTGCTGAAATACAAGATAAGATGAGAAATGCTTGTATTAAGTCATACAATAAGTTTTATGAAGTTAATACTAGACTAAAACAAAAGCAAAAAGGAAGAAATCAAGATATAAATGTTAATGAAATGGGCAATTATAGAGAAATCAAGAAACAGCTAAAACAGAAAGAACAAAAACTTGAAAAGGCAAATACACAGACGAAAAAAATTGATAATACAAGCAAAGACATAGATAAAATTTTAAACAATCTAAAGCCTACTTTGATGAATAAAAATAATATGGTTATTTCAAATGAGGATGTCCAGAAAATCAAAAATTATACAGAAGATGTAAAAGATATTACTAAAACTGTTAGAAGTGTAAATGACTTAAATATGGCGATTAAGAATTTTGAGCATTCTGCTTTTAAGATAGAAAAAGAAAATCGTTCACTTAAATATGAAATAGAACTAAAAGATAATGAAATTGGCAGTTTGAAAAAGGAATTATCTACTAAAGACAAAATTATAGGCAAGTTACAAACTGAAAAGGAAAAACTAAAACAAGAATTGCAGAAATTTAAAAACTTTTGGCATAGTATTATGAGCCATTTTCATAAAAGAATTTGCTATGACAAAGATAATAACTATAAGATTGTAAGTGATGACCTATATAAAAATGGAATTTTTGATAGCAATGATAATGAAATTGCTAATAATATTTATAGAAAAGTAACTATACCAGATGAAAACAAGCAAACAAATAGTAAAAAGAAAAATAATGATACTAGATTTTAAAGGAGGAAATTGATATGAAAAATGAATTACCAAAAACAAAATTTGATGAAAGAACAGGTATTGAATATCATTTAGAGGGAGATTATTATATACCAAATTTATCAATGTCTAAACAAGAAAAAATTGTTTTAAATAAATATGGAAGAATGAGATTAAATTATTTGAAAGAACACAAAAAATCTGAATATATTATAATGTTAATAAATGGAACATTAAATGCACATTTAAAAGAAATACAAGAAACAGCAGATAATAGAATACAACAGGTTATTAGTGAGTTAAAAACCAAAAGTGATCTGACTGAAGATATGAAAAATACAAATATGCTTTATTGGGTAGGAACTATGAACTCTATTAAGGCACAAGCAGAAGAAATTGTTTTTAGGGAATTGATTTATGCATAAAAAGTTATTAAAAGCGAATGACTAGAAATCATTTGCTTTTATTTCATCTTTATTTTGATTATTCTTGAAAGATTTTATTTAATATTATATAATTTATATAGTAAAAAGTAGATTATATATTTTAATAAATCACAAAGGAGATAAAGTAGTGAATGAAATTGCCGTTGTAGAGAACTCAAAAGAGTTGTTGAAAAAAATAGCATATAATATAAGGTATGGAAGAAAATTCAAAAAATTTAATATTGATAAAAGTTTTTCTGATACATTAATAGGTAGAAGTAAAGATTCAAATGAAAGAGAAATTTTTAATCTTATTAGTAAAAGCAAAAATCAAGAAGACTTTGCAAATAATATAAAAAAATATTTAAAATCAAAAGAAAGAAGTACTTATGCAAGTGTATTACTAATGGGTAATGTTACTGGAAAATATGTTTTTAATGATTTTTATTATGGATCTATTAAAGGATTAAATATAGATGCTTTTTCAAAAGAGAATCAAGAATTATTACAGGAACTGAAATCGCATTTTGTTGAATATATTATAAATAATAATAAACGTAAAAATACGTTTGCAGAAAGAATAAAAGTTGGAAAATCAAGTATGAAAGATTTATCACAAGATATAAATGAAGCAGAATTAGTTGAAGATTTTGAAAGAGTTTTAAATGGAGATGAAACAAATGATAGTTATTCTAAACCCAAAATAATAACAGAATATTTAATGAAGACAATTGGAATATATTCAAAAGATGATATAAAAAATAATTTTGACTTTATTTTATATGATATAAATAATTCTGATACTAACAGTTTAGACGACAGAAGAAAAAAATATTTACTGCATAGTAGTTTATCAAATAATCAGTTAAGAAAAATAGATGAGCTAAGTATTTTGAAACAAAGATTGCAAGGAATAAGTGGAGAAGAAACTGAACAATTGTTATCAAGATTAAATATGATAGGAAATGCTTTGGATGAAAATATCTCCGAGTTAGAAGACATTTATGGAGATTATGAGGTCTTATATAGACAAGACTTAATTGATAATTTATATATGCCTAAAGAAGATGTTACAGTTATAGAAAATTATGAAGAATTAAGACCTCAATTAATTCATCAATTTATAAGAAATCCAGAAAAATTTAGAGATATGGAGATTGAAAAAATTAAAGAAAAAATTATTTCTGAAAGAACAAATGGAAATGATAGTGAAGAATTAACAGATGATGAACAAAAGAGATTGAACAAACTGATAAATCAAGTAGATGCAAATCTTGACCAATATAAAGTAAATTATACAACAGATGGAAGAGGAACATCATATACTGATTCTTTAGGATTTGATAGTTATCATTCAGATACAAGTAATCAAATATCTGCATCTGTATTTGAAGGAAAGGAATTTATTAATTCTTCATCAGTTGGAATTATTGGAATAGGATTTAATAAAGAAACATTAACATCAGAAGCAATTGCAATATCTTCAAATAGTTATAAAACAACTAATAAAGGACTTAATAATTTAGAATACGATGAAGAAAATGAATTTAAAGAAATGAGTTCACCTTTTTCAGAACTATTAAAGGCAAGAGGACAATCAGAAGTTGTTATGCACAGAAGAGGAATGGATTTTGATACTAAGGCAAGCTATATATTTGCAACAATAGATAGTTCTAATTCAAAACAAACTAGTGAAATAATGAAACAAATAGAACAGATTAGAGAAAAAGAAAGTTTAAAAGTTGTAATATATGATGTATATAAAATTAGAGAATCTTTAGAACAAAGTAAGCAAGAGCAACATAAAGATGAAGAAAAAGAATTGTAGTAACATTCTTTGCAAATTGGGAAAAATTATATATTCACGAAGAAAAACTAGGAAGATATGGAGAAGAAAAAGTATTATGGAGAGGTGCCTTAATGGTCAAAAAATAAAAAAATGCATTTGACAAAATAAGAAAATGTCTGTATAATAAAGATAGAAAATGAGAGCCACAGAAATGTGTGCTACCTATAAACTAGATAAAACACCACAAAGCTTGGCAGAGCATATGTGGTGCTTTTATTATTTGCTCAAAATTACTACTATTGCAATAATCAAGGCAAATGCTATAATAGTCATTCCTACTAAACCGTAGAAAAGTAAGTATATTATCATTAACATAGCTTGTTCTACCATATAGCACCACCCCCATTCTCACAGTCAAAACTGTGTATGTAAAGTGGTAGCACCCACACTGCTTATTCTCATTTCCTATGAATAATAATATACAACAATATCTAATAAAATACAAGCGAACAAAACAAATTTTTGAAAATATTATTTTAAATTTAACTATTGCAATTTGTAGAAAATGTGATATATTAGTGGTAAAATATGAATGTACAAAAAGGGCAAAATAAAAATGTACAAA
>CAOKRC010000061.1 GCA_948471035.1 uncultured Clostridium sp. | reverse complement strand
TCTCTAACTTCCATTTCAACTAATTCTAATAATTCTGGATCGTCAACCATATCGCATTTATTTAAGTAAACAACGATAAATTTAACACCAACTTGTCTTGCAAGTAGGATATGCTCTCTTGTTTGAGGCATTGGTCCATCAGCTGCAGATACAACTAATATTGCTCCATCCATTTGTGCAGCACCCGTAATCATGTTTTTAACGTAGTCAGCATGTCCTGGGCAGTCAACATGTGCATAGTGACGGTTGTCTGTTTCATATTCAACGTGAGCTGTGTTAATTGTGATTCCTCTTGCTTTTTCTTCTGGTGCTCCATCGATTTGATCATAAGCTGCAAATTCAGCTTTTCCTAATAATCCTAAGTATTTTGTAATAGCTGCTGTTGTTGTTGTTTTTCCGTGGTCAACGTGACCAATTGTACCAATATTAACGTGTGGTTTTGTTCTTTCAAATTTAGCTTTTGCCATTTTTGAATTCCTCCTTTAATTTCTTATTTTATTTTTTTAAATTTAATAACGTTTTTATTGTTTGCAAAAGTATTTTATAATATTTTTGCTTATTTTGCAATACATTTGTTAAATTTTATTGATATTTTCATATGTGTAGGGGCAGGCCCTGTGTCTGCCCTTTATATTTTCACATATTATAATCAATAAATTACCAATTCTATTATTCTCTATTGTCATTTTATTTTTATGCAAATTTTTATTGTGTTGTAAGGGCAGACACGGGGCCTGCCCCTACATTTATTATCATTTTTCTATTTTATTCCTCTTTCTTAGCACGTGATGCTACTATTGCATCTAGTACTGATTTTGGAACTTCCTCGTAGTGAGATGGTTCCATTGCATATGTTCCTCTTCCTTGTGTTTTTGAACGTAAGTCTGTTGCATAACCAAACATTTCTGATAATGGAATAAATCCACGAATTATTTGGTTACCACTTCTTGATTCCATTCCTTCCATTTTTCCACGTCTTGAGTTTATATCTCCTATAACGTCTCCCATGTATTCTTCAGGAACTGTTACTTCAACTTTCATGATTGGCTCTAATATTACAGATTTACCTTTTTTACATCCTTCTTTGAATGCCATAGATCCTGCAATTTTGAATGCCATTTCTGAAGAGTCAACTTCATGGTAAGAACCATCAACTAATGTAGCTTTAAAGTCGATAACTGGGTATCCTGCAAGTATACCGCTATCTGCTGCTTCACGAATTCCTTCTTCTATTGGTTTAATATATTCTTTTGGAACAACACCACCAACGATTTTGCTCTCAAATTGAATTCCTGATCCTGGCTCTAATGGTTCCATTTCTAACCAAACATGACCATATTGTCCACGACCACCTGATTGACGAATGAATTTTCCTTCTACTTTAACAGCATCACGGATAGTTTCTTTATATGCAACTTGTGGTTTACCAACATTTGCTTCTACTTTGAATTCTCTTTTTAATCTATCTACAATAATGTCTAAGTGTAATTCTCCCATTCCTGCGATAATTGTTTGACCTGTTTCATGATTTGTATAAGTTTTAAATGTAGGATCTTCTTCTGCAAGTTTTGCAAGAGCGATTCCCATTTTTTCACTTGCTACTTTATCTTTAGGTTCAATAGCAATATCAATAACTGGTTCTGGGAATTCCATAGATTCTAGGATAACTGGATGAGCAGGATCACATAATGTATCACCTGTTGTTGTATCTTTTAAACCTACGGCAGCTGCAATATCACCTGAAAATACTTCTTCAATATCTTCTCTGTGATTTGCATGCATTTGTAATATTCTTCCTATTCTTTCTTTTTTGTCCTTTGTAGAGTTTAGCACTGTAGAACCTGCTTGTAAAGTTCCTGAATAAACTCTAAAGAAACAAAGTTTTCCAACAAATGGGTCTGTTGCAATTTTAAATGCTAGTGATGCGAATGGTTCGTTATCACCTGTTTTTGCTTCTATTTCATTTCCGTCTAAATCTACACCTTTAATATGTGGTATATCTAGTGGAGATGGCATATAATCAACTATTGCATTTAATAGTTCTTGAACACCTTTGTTTTTATATGAAGAACCACAACATACTGGAACGATATTGTTTGCAATTGTTCCTTTACGTAGTCCTTTCTTTATTTCTTCTTCTGATAAATCACCTTCATCAAGGTATTTCATCATTAATTCGTCATCTTGCTCAGCTGCTGCTTCTACCATTTGTTCTCTGTATTTTTTAGCTTCTTCTAACATATCAGCTGGAACATCTTGTTCTTCAATTTCTTTTCCTAGGTCATCTTTATGCACAAATGCTCTCATTTTAATTAAATCTACAATTCCTTGGAAGTTATCTTCTGCTCCAATTGGTAATTGAACTGGAACTGCATTTGCATTTAATCTTTCTTTCATTTGAGCAACACATCCTAAGAAGTTAGCTCCTGTAATATCCATTTTATTTACATATGCCATTCTTGGAACATGATATTTATCAGCTTGTCTCCATACAGTTTCTGATTGTGGTTGAACTCCACCTTTTGCACAGAATACTGTTACAGAACCATCTAATACTCTTAATGATCTTTGTACTTCAACTGTAAAGTCAACGTGACCTGGAGTATCGATAATGTTAATTCTATGGTTTAACCAATGTGTTGTTGTTGCAGCTGATGTGATTGTGATACCTCTTTCTTGTTCTTGAGCCATCCAGTCCATTGTTGCTGCACCTTCATGGGTTTCACCAATTTTATGAACACGACCTGTATAGAAAAGTATTCTCTCTGTTGTTGTTGTTTTACCAGCATCAATATGAGCCATAATTCCTATATTTCTAGTCATCTCTAATGAAACTTCTCTTTTACCCAACTTATTTTCCTCCTTTTTCTTTGAGGTTTTAGGTTTGAAATTTGAAAACAGATTTTAATCCAATATTTCAAATTCTAACTTCTAACCTATATTTTACCATTTGTAATGAGCAAATGCTTTATTTGCTTCTGCCATTCTATGTGTTTCTTCTTTTTTCTTGAATGCTCCACCGTTTCCAGTAATTGCATCAGTAATTTCTCCTGCTAGTTTTTCAGCCATAGTTTTTTCATGTCTTTTTCTAGCATATGCTACAAGCCATCTTAACCCTAAAGTTTGTCTTCTTTCTGGTCTAATCTCTAATGGTACTTGGTATGTTGCACCACCAACTCTTCTCGCTTTAACTTCTAAAACTGGCATAATATTTTCTAATGCAGCTTCAAAAACTTCTAGTGGATTTTTTCCTTCTTTTTCTTTTATGATTTCAAATGCATCATAAACTATGTTTTGAGCAATTGATTTTTTACCATCTAACATTATGTTGTTTACTAATTTTGTAACAACTTTGCTATTGTATATTGGATCTGGTAAAACATCTCTTTTTGCTATATAACCTTTTCTTGGCACTATTCTTCACTCCTTTTCTAGATGCTAGAAATTAGTAGTCTAGATATTAGAAATTAGAAGTTAGGTATTTAAAGATACTATTCTTCTAGTATTTTTCTAATTCTTTACTTTGCTAATTTTAACATCCTAAATTATTAGATATTTATATAAATATCTAAAGTTACTCAGGAAAGTTTTTTCTTTCCCGTATAGTGCATATAATCTATTACAATTTAAGCCCTTTAAATCATTTAATCAATTATAAGCACTAATCATGAAAATAAAATTTTTAGTTTACATTTTAGATTTAAAGTTTAGAAATTCTATTTTTGATTTTCTAACTTCTAATTTCTAAAATCTAATCTCTATTTTATTTCTTAGGTTTTTTCGCTCCATATTTTGAACGAGCTTGCATTCTGTCTTTAACTCCAGCTGTATCTAATGTTCCTCTTATAATATGGTATCTAACACCAGGTAAGTCTTTTACCCTTCCTCCTCTTATTAGAACAACACTATGCTCTTGTAAGTTGTGTCCTATACCAGGAATATAAGATGTTACTTCATATCCATTAGAAAGTCTAACTCTGGCAACTTTTCTTAAAGCTGAGTTTGGTTTCTTTGGAGTAACTGTTTTTACAACTGTACATACACCTCTTTTTTGTGGTGCTCTAGAATCTGTTACAACTTTTTTTCTTGAGTTATACCCATGTTGTAAAGCTGGTGCTGTTGATTTTGTAGTGGCTGTTTTTCTTCCTTTTCTTACTAATTGATTAATTGTTGGCACTTAAATTTCACCTCCTATAAATATGTATGTTTCATTTTATTACAAAATATTACAAAATGAAATCTTTACGGAAATGCTATTTTTAGCATTTTACCATAACGTTTAGTATTTTATCACGAAGTATTATAAAAGTCAAGAAAAATTTTACTTTTTTCTTGACTTCATTGTCTTATTGTGATAATATACTTTTGCAAAACTTTTTGCACTTTTTGTAAATAATGTTTTTAGGGATATATATTTTTTACACAGGAGGTGAAAAATCATGGAAAATGATGTTTTAAATCTTATTCTTAATCGTCTTAATGTTGTTGATTCTATTTTAACTCGTCTTGATGCTATGGAAGCTTCTTTAACTCGTCTTGATGCTATGGAA
>CAOKRC010000060.1 GCA_948471035.1 uncultured Clostridium sp. | reverse complement strand
ATTTCTACATAAATATGAACTTCACTTTCTAAATTTTTAATACTTTTAACAATAATGCTTCAATTCCAAAACCTCTACCATATTTTTAGAATTTAATGTATTAGACATATATTTTTATGTCTTTTAATAGTTTTGTCTTTAAATGAGCGTTTTGTTTGTTCTATGGGGTTAAAAAATTTTATTGTTCCTTTAAGTTCTTTGTTTCTTGTTCTTGAATCCATTTATCAATACTACTTTTACTAAAATTAAGTTTGCTCCCGTATTCTCCATACAGGAATTTGTCCGTTTCTTACTAATTTACGAATACTTGATACATTACAACCTAGATATTTTGCTACTTCTGGAACATTCCATATAATATTTTCTTTTTCCATAATGTCAGCCTCCTTTCAAATTGTTATATACGAATTATCACAAAATTATTACATTTAATTTAATAAGTTTTGTAATATGCTATATTATACGTTTAGAAAAATAATAATTTTCAATTTTTACTTTTGTTTTACTTTATTATTACTTTTCTCTTACTTTCAAATAAAAAAATAAGCTTTAAGCGTTTATATATAAGCATTTAAAGACTTTTTATTTATAACACCGCTTCTATTAGTACATTGCTAATAGGTTTTGTATAAAATACGAAAAAAGGGTATTGTAAAAATAGCCCACTTTTTGAAATGGAAGCGGTTGTAAGAATAGCAAGAACTTTTTTAATGGAATTGAAAATTAATTTTAATGGAGTTTTAATGGAGTAAACTAAAATATTCTATGATAATTTATGATATTTTAAGATAGACAAAAAAATAAATACTACCCTTAAAAGATAGTATTTGCAACACTTTGAAATAAATTAAGATATTGTATGATAATCTACAATATCTTAAAAAAATTATAAAATTTGGTGCGAACAACGTAGATATCTACAACTTTTTTCACACCCTTAACGATTGATACAAATATCAATCAACCTATTGTATTCACTTTAACATAAAATTTATAAACTTTCAAGTATTTGGGGTAAAATATTTTTATTCATTGATAAATGTATAAATTTATGGTAATATTTATCAAGATAAATAACTTATAGGAAAGGATAAAAATATGAAATTACGAGAAGTAACAAAACAAGATAAAGAAAAAATTATTGAAATGTATAATGAATATATGCTAAGTGAGCCAATATCAGGAATAGATAGATTTGAGGGAATAAGAGATTTTGAAAAACTTGAAAAGCTAAGTTTTGATGATTGGCTTGAAGACTTAGAAAAAAATAAATATGAAGAAAATCTACCAAAAACATACTCTCCACATACTTTATATTTAGCAATAAATGATAATAATGAAATGGTAGGTGCTATTGGAATTAAATGGAAACAAGTTCCAACTCTTATGTCTTTTGGAGGGTTAATCGGTTATAGTATAAGACCAAGTCAGAGAAGAAAAGGATATGCGAGTGAAATGTTAAAATTAGCATTATACAAATTTAAAAATACCGGTATGTATAATATTTTAATTACTTGTAAAGATTTTAATTTAGCATCAAAGAAAGTAATAGAAAAAAATGGTGGTATTTTTGAGAATACTTATACTAATAATGATGATGGAAATACATACTTAAGATATTGGATAAACATATCAAAAATATAAATCATTAATATAATAATTAAAAAAATATTATTAACTTTAAGAATAAAGAAATGAGGTATAATATTAAATGATAGATGAACATTACAAAAATTTTAAAGTAAGAGATTATATGAACGAAGAATCTCTAAGTAGTTATTTAGCTACCAATATAGTTGATTGTTCATTAGGAACAAATCCTTTTATTGAAGAAAGTATGATAAAACAATATATCTCAGAAGCTAATTCAGAAATTAATAGGTATCCTTCTTTGGAATATGAATTATTAAAAGAAGAATTACTTAAATTTTGGAAAAAACATCTTTATAATGACATAAATAAGAATAATATAGCTTTTGGTGCAGGTGCAATGGGAATATTAAGAAATATCTGCGAATTTTTAATTCAAGAAGGAACAAAAGTATTAGGAATAGCACCACAATTTCCAAGATTTATATCAGAGGTAGAATTGAAAAAAGGAATATATGAATATTATAGCTTAGAAATGAAAAATAACTATAAATTCATAGCAAAGGATTTTATAAAAAAAATTAATAGTAATTATAGTCTAATATCAATAGAAAATCCTAATAATCCTACTGGACAAATAATAGATGTTAACGATATTGAAAAGATCGTAATAAAGGCAAAACAATATAATATTATAGTCATAATAGATGAAGCATATGGCGATTATATGTCTTCCGATAACTCAGCAATAAAACTTGTAGGAAAATATGATAATATAATAGTAATAAGAAGTGCATCAAAATTCTATGGTTTACCTAATCATAGAATAGGTTATATGTTTTCAAACAAAGAATTAGTAAAAATATATAATGAAATTGCAATACCATTTTCATTTTCAGATTTATCAGCAAGCATTTTTATTAAAGTTTTAAAAGATTATGATAAATTGGAATTTACAAAACAAAAAATAAAGGAAGTAAATCAAAAAATATTTGATTCAATAAACCTAGACAATTACCTTTATACAAATATAGAAACGCCAATATTTACGATAAGAACAAATAAATATGATAATTTAACTAAACAATTAATGAAAGAAAATATTATCGTTGAAAATTGTAGTTATTTTACAAATTTAGACAATACTTATGCTAGAATAAGGATTACAAAAAATTATGAAAAACTAATCAAAATCCTTTCCAGAATACTATAATTTCATAATAAATTACATATAAATCATTGATATTGTCTAGATATAACACCTACAAGAGAATGAAATTAAAAACTTCATTCTCTTGAAAAAATCTTTATACATAAATCAATTCACTAAAAACAATTTCTTCTGCTTGAGCCTTAATAGAGTTCATTGTACCCACCCAGTAGAGCATATCAGTATTTTTCATATTTTCGGTTAAATTACTTTTAGTTTTTAATTCAGTAATAATCTGTTGCACTCTAGTATCGGCTGTTTCTTGTATTTCTTTTAAATGTGCATTTAACGTTCCATTCATTAGCATTATAGTATAATCAGCTTTTTTATATTCTTTTAAATATTTTAATCTCATTCTTCCATATTTATTTAAAATTATTTTTTCTTGTTTAGGCATTGCTAAGTTTGGTATATAGTAATCTCCCTCTAAATGATATTCAATACCTATTCTTTCATCAATTTTTGTTTTTGGTAATTCATTATTCATAGCTTTTTTCCTCCTTTTAAAATCTAGTATCATTATTTTTCTTTTTATTCTTGTTTTGCTTGTTTTCATCTGGTATAGTTACTTTTCTAGCAATATTATTTGCAATTTCATTATCGTTGTTATCAAATATGCCATTTTTATATAGGTCATCACTTACAATTTTATAGTTATTATTTTTATCGTAACAAATTCTTTTGTGAAAATGGCTCATAATACTATACCAAAATCCTTTGAATTTCTGTAATTCTTGTTTTAATTTTTCCTTTTCAGTTTGTAATTTGCCTATAATCTTGTCTTTAGTAGATAGTTCCTTTTTCAAACTGCCAATTTCATTATCTTTTAGTTCAATTTCATATTTAAGTGAACGATTTTCTTTTTCTATTTCAAAAGCAGAACGTTCGAAATCTTTAATCGCCATATTTAAGTCATTTACACTTCTTACTGTCTGGGTTATATCTTTTACATCTTCTGTATAATTTTTGATTTTCTGGACATCCTCGCTTGAAATAACCATATTATTTTTATTCATCAAAGTAGGTTTTAAACTATCTAAAATTTTATCTATATCTTTACTTGTACTATCAAGTTGTTTAGTTTGAGTATTTGCTTCTTTTAGTCTTTCTTCTTTTTTCTCTAGTTGCCTTTTAATTTCTCGATAATCTCCCATATCTTTAATGTCTATGTCTCGATTTCTACCTTTTTTCTTTTGTTTTAATAATGAATTTTCACAATAGACTTTATTATAAGATTTTATACAACAAATTCTCATTTCATCTTGTATTTGTTGTAGAGATTCTTTCGTAAAAACTTTTGACTTCGCAGGTTGCTTTCTCATACCTCTTTTATAATCTTCTTTTATTGGAACTCCTACAATGTGCATATGTGGAGATGTTTCATCAAAATGAATTACTGCATTTGCCACTTTAAATTCTGGTACAATTCTTATTAAATCTTGAACTTGCTCCTTATAAACCTGTGTCATACCTCTTTTGTAATAGTCATTTTTATAATTCCAAAAATCCATATCTCCAAGTTCTATAATAAATTCACAAGCTAAATCTTTTTGATTATCTTGTGATATATGCTTAAAATAATCTTTTATTTTTCTATCTTCACGAGTTTGTTTTCCATTATATTCAATTCTTGCTTGTTCAAATTCTTGAAAATATAAGTTTTGCATATCTTCGTATAAATTATCAGTTCCATAGATTATTTGTATATTTTCTTTATCATTATCGTAATCTCTTAAATTATGCTTATTTACTTTTGATAATTGGGTAGCATTTTGTATTCCATTATTTGAAAATGATGTTTCTCCAGATGGATTATTTTTTGCAATTTCTTTTGCTTTTGCCGTTTTATTTTTATCACTACCCAAGTGAATAGAATATGCTAATTCTTCGCTCATCTTTTTTCCTCCTTTAGAACTTTCTTCGTAGGCACAGGAATTTGGCTTTGCCAAAGTTCCTAACCCAGTAAGATTAAATTAAGTACACTTTAA
>CAOKRC010000059.1 GCA_948471035.1 uncultured Clostridium sp. | reverse complement strand
ATAAGTAACTAGAATTTGCTTTTTCTATATAGATTTTACTTTTTTAATTTACCTATTTAACTATTAAAAAAGGAGGGCAAGAATCAAATTTTAAAAAATATGTAAACTGCTAACTAAAAACAGAAAGGAAAAAAATCACATGAATAAAAATTTTAGCAAGTTTTATGTCGTTCTAATTGTAGTATTTTCAACAATCTTGACTGCATGCCATGGTTCTAGCAATGTAGCACAGAAAAAAATTGATATGGTTTTATTTGCTCCACACACATTAGACGAGAACTCTATTGTTCAAACAGCTTCAAAAAAACTTATTAAGAAAACTACTCAAAAAGAAGCGTTTGAGCAAGAAACCCCAGCTGAAGAAGTACCTTTAGACTTTGAATTTCTTAACGATGCTTTTCTCATTGACATTTCTCAGGATTATAACGGAAATCAGAAAACTTTAACATTAAAAGATGGAGTTTTGCAGTTTTGGTTAAATCAAACCATGGTTTGTGAAAAAGAAATACCACTTCCTGCCAAATTATCAATAGGAAATGGATTTTATGAAATTATTGGAAATCCATACATCAGTGAAGATGGTAGTTTAGTTTTAATTCAAAGTTATACAACTCCAGCTGGTAGACAAAAACTTGACTATACAATTTTAACTGAAAATTGTAACAAGATAATTACTTCACTAGCTAATGATGGCTATGTCTTTCAAGATTATGAAGGAAAATATGGTTTAGCGTTTTATCGTGATAATTCATTTCCTTGGTATCCTTATGCAGGAATTGGCTTTAGTACTGTGGATAGTAACAATTTTATACTTCCCGAACCAACTATTATTTGGTTAAATGAATCAACCGTAAAAAGTGTTAGTTTTGGATATTGGGGCTCAACAAGCTATCACTATCAAGATATTCGTGCCATCTCTGCTAGATTAGATATAGAATCTTACGGAGAATTAGACATTGCTTTTGTTCAGGAGCCATTTGAACCAGTAGAAATTGACGATACTTTTTTAAAATTACTCCGTGAAAAATTTGCGCCTCAAGAATACGAGGAAAGATTAGCTCAATTAATGCAAACTATTATTTTGTACAAGCAAAACAATTAAAATTTGAATATGCCTAAGTGAAAAATGGTTTCTAAAATAGAAACCATTTTTTATTATATAAAACTTTTATAAAATGGAGCGTTTTAGGAGGTTATTTGCGAAAAATATGCCTATTTTTCATAGTGTTCCTCCCACATTTTGCCCAAAAAATAATTGACTTATCAACTGTTAAAATTAGTATAACATAAAATAAAAAAACTGGCAACTAATTATTTCTAACTAGTCGCCTCCCATAGCAATTACTGGAACTTTCGTTCCTCCCACAGCAATCTTAATTGATTACTTTCTATAATACTATGATACTATATTTTACGCATTAAGTCAATGTTTTATTCAAAAAATTCTAGGCCTATTTTTTCATTGATTATGCTCAAATATTTTCCATCAATTTTACCAATAGTACCATTAAAGTTTAATCTTAATATACTTACTTTTTTCATTCTTGTAATATTAGCCCATCTAATCATATTTTTAAATCTATATATGCTATCTATTTGTATTATTTCTGTAATCTTGCTTTTTTTCTTTTCACATTCTTCAAATGTAATTTTTCCATCTTTATATTCTTGTTCTATTTTCATATATTCTTTAGGTATTTTAGAAGATACTGGCAAAACAAATAATTCACTATTAAAATTTTTCAATATTATGGCGGGATGCATTCCTCCAAATTCATTACCTATATTAAAACCAAAATCTATCCATACTACATTTCCTCGTTTGAATAATATTTTTTTCATCAATAATACAACATCACCTTTAGTAATAGTCATATTATTAAATATATAGTTATTATTTTTTAATATATAGTTATCATTTACTATACTTTTTAATTTTCTATCTAGTCTTTCATAAGTATATGTATCAATTTTGTAATTTTTTAATGTATATTGAATCATATTGTTATATATAAATTCTTCATCTTTTTCATTTTCTATTTTTTCTGTTTTATCTTTAATCCAAGTAAAATATAGTTTTCCTCTTTTTATATCTTTATCTAGTTTTAGATTTTTTCTAAATTCTCTTAATTTTTTCAAACAATTTATATATGTTTGTTTCACTAATACACTCTCCTTGCAAATTCATTTTACTTTCTATATTTTATCAAACTTCTGTTCTTTTATCAATACTTTGATAAAATTTTTAGTATAAAAACAATATATTTACATATAAAATAGTCATACTAATATTGATATTTCAATACTTGTATGACCATTTTTCTATTCACAAAAATATCTATCTATAAATGTATTTAAGTCAATTTCTCCATCTCTATCAAGTATATTTACTTCTTTATATTTACATAGGTCAAAATCATAGATTTCTTTTACTTTATTTGTTACATGTCGGAAAAATTTAGCAACATCCTTACACTGCTAATCATACCACACCATCCTTTCTTTTTCAATAAAAAGGCATTAAAAAAATCAACCTTTTACAGTTGATTTATCAATGTTTTCGTCTGGTGCGACGATTTTACTTAATGGAGCGGTTGTCGTAGTTATCTACAACTTTTTCTCTTAACGATTGATACAAATATCAATCAATTTACTAAAGTATATCATAATTTTTATAAATTGCAATAGTTATATTAAATCAATTACATATTTTCAAAAATGAAACACAAGCTCAACAATAGCTGAGCTCGTGTTTCATTTTTGAAAATACAGTTTTACGTATTACAGAGTTGCATAAATTTGGTCAACTGTAACTGTTCTATCGTAGAAAGGTCCTCTATCATAATAATGAATAAGAGTCTCTCCGTTAGAATCTTTTATGCAGTAACCATAATCATCCTGAATGATAGAAATGTTCTCAGGCAGAATAACACTGTAATAATAGTTATCTGCTTCCTGTAATACCTGAATACCAATCTTCTTATAGATTTCAAGCAGATATTCTTCCTTATCATACTTTTTGGAATATTCAATAGGTACTCTACGATCATAATGAATAGGAAGCATAGTCTGACGGTTTGTTGCTGTATTCATAACAGCAGTGCCAAAATCAATTGCAGAATCATTTTCCATACCTAGTAATGCTCCTGCTAAAGTCATCATACCTGCTAGGTTCAGGAGTCTGATTCTTTTCACGAAGATATCTCTTATAATGGTCTTTAAAACCATATTCATATTCAGGAGAATCCTTATCATACATAGATAAAAAGAATTTAACTCTTTCATCATTGAGAGAAATATCTCTGATTCGATATCCGTCGTTGATTATAGCAGCTTGCCAGCACTTCACATTGCCTTTTCCTGTCATAGGTGCTTCTCTTTCAAGAGCAACCTCACTAAAGCACTTAATATTTTCAGTGCTGTCATTCAACAAGTCAACAAGGAAGTTAGTTGTTAAGATACTTTCAGGAATGTCTTCCATTACTGGTGTGTCGTTTCCAAGACAAAGAGCAAAATAAAATTCAGGTGTCCGATATTCTTCAGGTGTAATATCTAAGAACTTGTTTTCTCCATGCCTCTTTGTGGCAAAACATCTAGCGCCGATGATATACAGTTCCTGTGTCAAAACTTCTGGTTTTCTTTTATATACAGAATAAAACCAGTCATCACAATCGCCACGTCTGTCTACATACCGCATATTAACAGATCTGAACATTGCACATGCTACCATCTCCTCATCGATGAACTCAAGTGGCATATACTCAAAATCATTAAGTGCGAACTCCAGTCCATAATAATCTGTTGCAATATGGTCTTTAAAGAACTGCTTATCAAACTTTGTTGGATGTGCTTTGACATATTCAACGATATCCTCGTATGCACCTGATAATGCATGTAAGAAAAATTCTCTTGTACGATATTTCTCAGGAATATCTCTGAATTTAATTTTTCCATAGCTGTTAGCATATACATAGTGACCAGGTGTCAAATTGTCAGGAATGCATTGAACATTATCCCAACAATAAATTGGCATATCATCTTTTATGCCCTGCGAATAACCTTTCTGCTCGAACATTTCCTCGAGTCTCTTATAAGCCTGTAATTCTGTAATTTTCATATTTTTGTCCTCCTTATTTATTTTTTAATGTTTACATGAATCTACGTAGTTTGGAGGACATAGTGCCCTCCAAATTTTGGTAAGGGCTACTTATATAAAAAGTCCTATACCTTATTATACTATATTTTACATAATATTGCAAATTCTACAGGCTATTTTGTATAAAAGTAAATGATTTTCTAAACTCCATTTACTTTTAACAACTTTTTATATATAAATCAATTCATTAAAAACAATTTCCTCAGCTTGAGCCTTAATAGAGTTCATAGTTCCTACCCAATAAAGCATATCAGTGTTTTTCATATCTTCAGTCAAATCGCTTTTAGATTTTAACTCAGTAATAATCTGTTGCACTCTAGTATCGGCTGTTTCTTGTATTTCTTTTAAATGTGTATTTAATGTTCCGTCCATTAGCATTATAGTATAATCAGCTTTCTTGTATTCTTTCAAATATTTTAATCTCATTCTTCCATATTTATTTAAAGTGATTTTTTCTTGTTTAGGCATTGCTAGGTTTGGTATATAATAATCTCCTTCTAAATGATATTCAATACCTGTTCTTTCATCAATTTTTGTTTTTGGTAATTCATTATTCATAGATTTTTTCCTCCTTTTAAAATCTTGTATCATTATTTTTCTTTTTACTTTTAGTTTGTTTGTTTTCATCTGGTATAGTTACTTTTCTAGCAATATTATTTGCAATTTCATTAT
>CAOKRC010000058.1 GCA_948471035.1 uncultured Clostridium sp. | reverse complement strand
ACTCCTTTCGTATAATGGTTTTAGTCATTCTCATTATATCAAAGGAGTTATTTTTTTGAAATTCATACACCTTTTATTTTAAAGCTTGTTACACACCTCGAAATTTAATATACTAAAATTTCTTTTTTTTCATTTTTAATAATTTTTTAGTTGTGGAAAATAGATATCTTGCAGATTAAAAAATTATAAGGACAAGTTTGTACATGATTTTGAAACTTCATAACAGACAGGCGGATAAGTGCACTTTCCTTATATGTGAGATTACTTTTTATATTAAGAGTAAGAAGGTAATCGTTAAAATAGGGAGTTGTGGTATCTAGATCCTCCTTGCTTCCTATAAAATAGGGAGGCAAAAAATGTTGAAAATAGTTGAACTGATTATCGAATACAAAGAAACTAGAAGTGAAAAATCTGCAAGTGAAATTATTAAAATAATACTACCTATGATCAATAATAAGGTTAAAAATATTAGATTGGATTATAGGGAAGATGTTATACAAGAACTAAAGATGAATTTGTTTTCCATAATTGAGATAGCAGTTTTTAAAGATATAGATTTTCCTAATGAACTTTTTACTTTAAATAATTTAAAATACCTTCAAAAAGAAAATTTTTCTCCTCAAGCACTTATAAAAATATTTAATAATAAATACATTAAAAATTTTATAGATGAAACAGGCATAGATTTTTTAGAAAAAGTATTTTTAAATAATGAATTTTATGAGAGTTTTATCAAAACTTTTATCAAATTTAACTTTAGAAATCAATTTTTCTATTTATTAGAAAAGCGATTTGATACAGTCATTGCAGGATTTTACAGAAAGAATGCTGATTATTTTTCTAAAGAACAAGCTATTTTAAATAGAGAAACGGATGAAGGAGATGAATATATTGATCTCATTCCAGATTCTACACAAAATAAGATTAGTTTTGAAAAATTAGGAATTGCAAAGAAAGATATTGAATTCCTAAATTTATTTATAGATGGAGACAAAGTGTATTCTCAAACTGAAGTTGCTAAAAGACTTGGCACTTCTCAGCAGTATATTTCTAAAAGAATTAGAGAAATTCGAGATAAATATAAAAATATTTTCTAAAAAAAATAAAAATTTGGTTGTAGAAAAAGATGATTCTGCAGATTAGATAGGTGAAAGGCAGAAACGTGGACGCCGCTTTTCCCAGACACGAAAGTGAAAAAGACCTGCACAGCTAGTCAGGTAGAGTGTAACCGAGTAGTTAACGAAAGGATATAATTACCGAAATTGGAAAAAGGACAGTTGATAGAAAGAAGAAGGACTTATCGAAAGATTTGTCCTTTTTTGGATATTCGTCATTTATCGTATGTCAGACATTTATTTTTTAAAAAGTTATAAACGAATTGTCATTCTCTTATTTATAAAAAATATTATTAAAAACGTCAAATATATTATAGGTACTTTATTTGCATTCTATTTAAAATAATTGTATAATTGTTATATATATCATAATGAGGGAAAAACAAATGAGAAAGTTTAAGTTAATAACATTTATAATATTAATGTTTATTTTTAGTAGTTGTAGCATTGATAAGAAAATAAAAGATGAATATTTCAGTGAAAAAACCTTACTAAAATATCATTTAGAGAATCTTCCTAAGGGCAAGTGGAAAGATTGTGTCGTTTGGGGAGATTCATTTTATTTTAATATAGAAAAAGATGATTTTAAAACTTGGATTATTTCTGTTATAGATTATATTGATAATCGTGAAGATATAACTTGCTGGGGATTTTCTGAAAGATTTAAGAACTCAGGAACTTTAGATTTCCCAGTTATACAATTTCAAAATGCAGAGGAATATATAACAAAATATACTTGGCTTTCTATAGCTTTTACGACATTACCTTTAAAGGATAATACCTTTCAAAATTGTTATTGTATTTATGCCTATAGCGGATATGATGAAACATTGGATGTAAAGGGAGAAAACTATCATTATGATTACTATATGAATTTACAAGATAGTTCTTCCTATGCAAACAAATATCATATTACCATTTAAATTTAAAAATTGGTTGTGATAATATAATTTATAGCAGATTATTTAGATGAGATCTCAAAAAATAGAAAGGAGATATATCTAGATATAAAAAATGAATTATGAGTTCATTTAATAATGGGGGAGTAATCAATAGAAAAAAGGGTTCTATTGTTTTATTTCAGCATGGCATTTTTGGGAATGAAGATTCTTTTACGGAGGCAATAGCTAAATTGGTAAAACAAGCACCAAATAGACATATTGCATTTCCTGATACATTTATAAATATGAATAGTTTTAAAAAGATGGGTTATAATAACACTTATTTATTTGAAACTCCTGAATCTCAATTGGAATTTAATGATACTATTAAAAATATTGCTTTATTTGCGAAAGACCATCCAAATCATAATATTTTAGTAAGAACAAGATTGAGTGGTATAAATAAAGCTGATTCAATTCAAAATCAAAAAGAAAAACTTGCTCTTATTGTAAGGAGATTATATGATTTAATAGATGGAAGACCAATTGTTCTTGTAGGACATAGTCAAGGTGGTTTAGTAAATATGGAGACTGCTCTGAAGTGTCCAAGTTATATTGATAAGATTATATCACTAAATACTCCTTTTTCTGTGAATAGCATTGGCAGAACATTTTTTCCTATTGCTACTTTTTGTCATCGGTTTGGTATTCCTTTAAATGCAGGTATAGATACATTTGATTTTAAAGATGATGATGTCTATCATGCTTTGGGAACACTTGTGAATTTTGTTTATTTTGCAGATTTAAAAAAAAGATGGGAATCTGCAACCAATAAACCAACAGCAATTGCTTTAGCCGGCTTGGCTGGAGTATTAACGGATAAAAGGTATGAATATGATTCTACATTTGATGGATTAGTAATGGTATCAGATTTTCAAAATATAAAAGTAGATAAAATTCATTTTTTTATGGAGGAACGTCCAAAGTGTCCAGATGGATGGCCAGAAGAATGGTTTTGGGATAAAGATTATACTAATAGATGCACTTTTTGTAGAGAAAAATGTGTTTTTCCTAAAATGTCTTTTGTAAATACATTGGGAAAAGCAGCCGATCAGATATTAGATGCTCTTATAAATGATGGGATAAATTCAATACTTAATGGTACTAAATATGAATTTAAAGAAATTGAAATAATTAAAGCAATTAATGCTGGATTAAATAAAACGGAATATACAGGACCTGAACAAACTGTATATAAAATCTATAGCAGTAAGTATAATCATCTTCATATTCAAACTAATTCTGAAGTGCTAACTTTCTTATCAGGCTTGTTATATTAGGAAAAATTTTATGAATATGAAGAAAAATAATGAAGAAATAATTTTGGATAATTTTTTAAATAGTTTATATTCAATAAAAGATATATACAAGTTACTATATGAAATTGAGAAGGTTTTGAAATTAAGTGTGGATTATGAAGTCGTTAAAATGATTTGCTTTGGCTTATATTGTCCTACATCAGTGGAAGACAAGATTATCTATAAATGGCTTCATTTATTTCAACTTTGTTATTCAAATAGAGCTTATTCAATAGAATCAAATAAAAGGATCTTTGAATTTAAAAAGTATGATTCTCCTTGCTTTATTGAACAAATACTTTCGGACTATTTTAAAGAAAAAAATATATTCAATAAGGGAGTCTTACTAATTTATTTATCCTTATATATCTCTAAATACTATGGAATATCTTTTAGGTTTTTCAATTATTTATTTAATTCTGTAGATATGGATGAAAAGAAATTATCCACTTATTTAAAAGGTGTCTTAGAGAATATTAAATTTTCTTCTTTAACTCGACTAAAATGTGAGAATGTTGTTGAATATTTGAAGAATCATAATGATTTTTTTAAAAATGAAAATATAAATACTTTATATTTGTTTGGCTCTTTAGTGAAAAACACTAATACATTAAAAAGTGATATTGATTTGTTGGTACATTTTGAAGAAAATCTATCACAATTTGAAAAGGAGATACATTACAAAAATATATCAGAATTAATTAGAAATGATTTTCATTGCTCATGTGATATTGTAGAAGAAGAACCTGAATTTTTTGATGAAACACCAGATGCTTTAAAGACAGCTATAAAAATTTTTTAATATATTAGAACGACATTTGTAAAATGCCGTTCTTTTTTGCATAAAAAAAGATGCCAACGATTATGTTAGCATCATGAAGAAGAATCATGAGAATCAGGAGAATCAAAATCAATTTTATCTATTTGTATTCCCATAGATTTATTTAAACCTCTTTGTTCTTCACCTAATAAAGAGATTAAAAATTTTATAATCATAATAATTTTTTCAAGCATACCTTTACTAGTTGTAAGTATAAATGTTGCAATCATAGAGATTAAACTGATTTTTAAGCTATTATCAATATCTGCTGTTCGGATTAGCACAAATAAAAATATTATGGAAATCGTATATAAAAAAAATAGCAGCAGGGTTTGAATAACTATATTCCGCATAAAGAATTTATTTAATGCAACGATTTTATTATTTTGAAATTCACGATCTGCCTTCTTCAATTTAGAAAGTTTATTCTTCATATTTCACCTCCACTTTTTAAACCTGCGAAAAAAAATTAATCTACAACTAAAAACTACTAATAAAAGTTGTTTTTTTCTTTTAGATTGCAGATTAAGAAATTGAGGAGGTGTTGTATATGGAATTTGTGTCTATTCCTGTGATTGTTGTTTTATGCTACTTTATAGGTGAGCTAAGCAAGATTATTCTTGGAAAGAATGAAAATAGATATAAAATCATTCCTATAATTGTTGGAGTGTCTGGTGGAATTCTAGGCTTAACTGCCTATTTTGTGTGTCCAGAAATAATGATAAATATATCTAACCCATTTCTAGCAATCATAGTAGGAATCATCAGTGGACTTGCTTCAACTGGCAGCAATCAGGTCATCAAACATCTTTTTTCTAAAAAAATAAAAATTTGGTTGTAGAAAAAGAAGATTCTGCAGATTAGATAGGTGAAAGGAAGGAACGTGGACGCCGCTTTTCCCAGACACGAAAGTGAAAAAGATCGCACAGCTTACAGGTGGAGCAAAATGAAATTGAGAGGCTGAAAGAAGTAAGAGTAAAAAGGAATAATGAAAGTAAACATAGTATAAGTATAAGTAAAAAGAAACAATGAAACAAAAAGAATGAAGTAAAAGTAAAAGGGACAGAAGAACAGAAATGGGCATAAGTAAGAAAGTACAATGAAATGAACCAAGTAAAAATCAATAGAATAAAGAGTAGCGAAATTGGAAAAAGGACAGCTGAAAGAAAGAAGAAGGACTTATCGAAAGATTTGTCCTTTTTTTTTGGGTGCTCTAAATTTTGAAGTATGTGATGAAAAAATTAGCTTTAAGAAATAGAGTATGTGGCTATACACAAAAGAGTATGGTATAAGGAAAACGGCCTAAGAAAATGAACTGACCCTTGTCAAGTAGACGCGGAATAAAAAAATAATTAAAAGTAAATAA
>CAOKRC010000057.1 GCA_948471035.1 uncultured Clostridium sp. | reverse complement strand
AATTAGTGGAACTAATAAGTGATGATAAACAATTTCCACAAAAAGAAGAAAATAGAATTTTAGGAGAAATTAGAATAAAAGCAAGAAAAAAAGTTAGTTAAAAAATTTTATAAATGGAGGAATTGAAAATGAAAAATAAAGAAGTAAAAACAAATAATATTGAAAATAAATATGGAATTGAATACACAAAACAAAGCGATTATTATATGCCAAATTTGGTATTAGAAAAAGAAAAAATTATATTAAATAAATATGGAAGAATGAGATTAAATTTCTTAAAAGAAAATAGAAAAGCAGAATATACAATAATGTTTGTGAATGGAACACTTAATAAACATTTAAAAGAGATTCAAGAAACAGCACAAGAAAGAATTGATTTAATTATAGAGCAATTAAAACAACAAAATAATTTAACAGAAGAAATGAAAAATACAGACCAACTTTATTGGGTTAGTATGATGAACAATTTTAAAAGCACAGCAGAAGAAATTATATTAAATGAACTAATATATGTATAAAAAATTACTGGTAGGAGTAAACAGACAAATGTATTGCCATATTTAATGTCTATAAGTGTAGCGAGCATAGGTTTTGTATTGCCACAAAACCGACAGCTTACGCTGAAAGGGGAAAAATCTTCCCCTATAACCCCTACCTTATGAAACGAAAAAAATAGAAAAATAGAAGAATACAAAGAAAAGCGAAATGAATGCACTACAATCTTAAATAAGCATAGAAAAAATGTAAAAATAGCGAATTGGGTTTTAGAAGATACACCAAAAGTTAAAGAAGTTATAAAAATTGAAATGCAAATGAAAAATGGACAAGAAGATATTACGAAAGCAAAGAAAAAAGATAGATATTTAGGAAGCTAAAATTATAAAAGGTTGTTATGTGTGAAAGTAACAGCCTTTTGTTGATTTTTAAAAATGAATATTTTGGAAACAATTGTATTTATACTAATTTTATGGTATAAATAAGTAAAATATGAAATTTGCAACGCTCCGTTGCAAATTTTAAAACGGAGGAATTTAATGAAAGATTTAATTAATACTATTAATGATGATGAATATTTTAAATTTTTAAATGAGATTAAAAAAGATATAATTAATACTAGAAAAAAAGTTTTATTAAATGCAAATAATGAACTGATAATGATGTATTATAGGATAGGAAAAGGACTAATAGAAAAGAATAAGTATGGTACCAATTTTATAAATAATTTATCTACTGATTTAAAATTGGAATTTCCAGATGCAGATGGTTTATCTGCAAGAAATTTAAGATATATGCAAAAATTTGCAAAAGAATTTGAGTATGATGCAATTTTGCAACACAATGTTGCAAAATTGCCATGGGGATTAGTAATATCTATAATGGATAAAGTAAAAAATATGGAAGAAAGATTATGGTATTCTGAAAAGGCATTAGAAAATTTATGGACTAGAACACAGTTAGAACATCAAATTGCAACCAATTTATATAGTAGACAAGCATTATTAGATAATAAAATAAGTAATTATGAGGAAACATTACCAATAGAATTGGGAAAAAGGGCGCTGGAAATGCTAAAAGATCCATATGTATTTGATATTACTTATAATGAAAAAGCATTAGAAAGAGATATAGAAGATGCATTAGTTTCTAATATTACTAATTTGCTTTTAGAGTTTGGAAATGGTTTTGCTTTTGTAGGAAGACAATATCATTTAGAAATAGAAGGAGAAGATTATTATATAGATTTACTATTCTATAATTTAAACTTGAAATGCTATGTTGTAGTAGAATTAAAAACTGTTAAATTTATACCAGAGTTTGCAGGTAAGTTAAATTTCTATTTAAATGCAGTAGATATGTTATTGAAAAAAGAAGATGATAATCCAACAATAGGCATTTTGTTATGTAGAGATGAGCATAAGTTAACTGCAGAACTAGCTTTAAAAGATATAAATAAGCCAATAGGTGTAGCAGAATATAAATATTTACAAGAGATACCAGAGTATTTAGCAAATAATTTACCAAGTATAGAAACACTAGAGAAAAGATTAAATAATGAAGAGTAGAATAATAGAAAAAATAAATATAAGGAGGAAAATAAATGGAAAATAGCCAAATTGTTGCCGAATTGGCATCAAATTTAATTGAAGCATCTGCACGAAATACTGCAAGTTATATAGCAGATAAAATAAAAACAAGTAAAGCAAAGAAAAATGATAAGGAAACTATTAATGAATTAGAGGAAATAATACAGAACTTATTGAATGATAAATTAGAAATTCAAAGAATAGCTCAAGCATATGAACAGGAGCTATTATCACAAAAAATTACAGAAAAAGATATTGAATATATTACTAATAATTTATTGCCAATATTCAGTAAATTTATGCCTAGTGATAAAATAGATGATTTTGAACAAATAAAATCTCTGTTATCTGTTGAAACACTTACTATAATGCAATTATTAGGTTTTAATTATAAGAGAGCAATTGGAGAACCATTAACAGTATTGTTGCAAAAGATAATAGAATCAAAAATACCAACAGATTCCACAATGAATAGTAAATGGGCATTAGCACTGGCAAATATAGCTTTAGATGAAGCTGCAACAAAAAGATACTATAAATTAACTGGACAACAATATATAGAAGATTAAATAATGCATAAAAGAGGAGAAAAATAAACAATTATGGAAGATATGAAATTAATAGATATAGGCATAGACAAATTTGAAAAAGATGTATATTCATATTATTTAAAAATATTTCCAGAAGATGAAAGAAAACCGTTAGAACTATTACAATCGTCTTATGAAAAGCACTACACAAGAATTATAGAAATTTTATACCAAAATGAAATAATTTGATTTATGATATTAAATAAAGTTAAAGATAAAGGATATGCTGTTTTAGATTATTTAGCTATATTACCACAATATAGAAATAACAAATTTGGTACTAAAGCATTACAAATTTTATTAGGACAAGAAAAAGAAAATAGTGGCATTTTTATAGAGATTGAAAAGGTTGGATTAGGCAAAGATATAGAAGAAAATTTATTAAGAGAAAAGAGAAAGAATTTCTATGAAAAAGTAGGCTTTAAAAAATTAAATTTTGATTTATTTTTATTTGATGTTATATATACACCTTATTTATTTTCAAATATTAAAGATGATGAAGATATGATTATTGACGAAATATTAAATATTTATGAAGCAATATCAGGAAAAGAGAGAATAGAACAAAATTGCAAAATAATAAAGAAGTTAAGATTTGAAGAAATAAGCAAAAATAATATAAAGGTGGCAGCAAGACTACAATATGAGATTTTTCCTAATTCAAGTGCATATTCAGTATATAAATCCAAAATTACAGGAGAAAGAAAAGACTTGTACATAGGATATATAGCTTATATAGAAGATATACCAGTTGGGGTAACAGGGATCTATGAAATTCCAGAATATTCAAATACAGTATGGTTAAGTTGGTTGGGAATAAAGAAAGAATACCGAAAATTAGGATATGGAAAACAAATACTGGATTATACAATTGAAATGGCAAAGGCGCTGAATAAAAGGTGTTTGAGATTATATACTTTCGAAGTCTGGAATAGTGAAGCACAGGCGTTTTACAAAAGAAATATGGATTTAGGGGAATATTATTATAATGAAAAAGAACATAAAGACATATTTGAGGGTAAACCAAAGATATTTAGTATTAGTTTATGTGATGAAAAAGTAGAATTATGGAATAACAAGTTTATAAATATATCAGAAGATGAAGATTCCCACGAAAAAAGTGTGATAATGATGAAAGAAGATGGAATTATAGATTGATAAAGGAATGAAATAAATGGAAGAGATTGTAATAAAGAAAATAACCGAAATAAATGAAAATAATCTTAATAAAATAACAGAGTGGATGTATGAATGGTGGGGAAAAGATGAAATGCATACATTTGAACAAGTAAAAGAGTTTATTAAATATAGTTTACAAGAAAGTAGACTACCACAAACTTATGGAGCATTTATAAATAATGAAATTGTAGGTATGTATCAATTTTCTTATGAAGATTTATTTGTCAGACCTGATATATATCCATGGCTTGCCAATGTATATGTAGATAAAAAATATAGGAGTAATGGAATTTGTAGAAAATTAATGGAAAGTGTAAAGGAAAATGCACGAAACAATATAAACTCTAATGAATTGTGGTTATATACAAAGCATATAAATTTATATGAAAAGTTTGAGTGGAAGTATATTTCTGATATTGATACTTACAATAAAGAGCAAAAAATACAAAGATTGTATAAATTAGAATTAGCTAAAACAAAAGAAAATTAAATATAATCAAAATTGAAACTTATAAATTTGTAAGCAGTGGAGGTATAAAGTGATAAAAAAACAAATAGTATTTAGTGATTATGATGGAACGATATATATTACAGAAGAAAACATGAAAAGAAATGTGAAAGCCATAGAAGAATATCGTAATTGTGGAGGGGAATTTGTAATTGTTACTGGAAGAAGTAAAACGAGTGTTAGCAATGTAATAAAACAATATAATATTCCATATGACTATATAATACCAAATAATGGAGCAGTAGTTTTTAATAGTGATATGGAAAAAATATATGAACAAGCAATTTCTAAAGATATTTCAAGTAAAATAGTAGAGTATGTAAAAACAAAGGAGAATATAGAAATATTTTTCTATGACGATGAAGATAAGGTAGAATATCATAATCAAGAACTATTAAAATTACGAATAAGAACATCAGATTATGAATTAGCTCAAACTATTGAAGATGAAATAAACAGTATGTTTAAAGATGATGTTAGGGCACATTCAGCATTTCCAGGAATGTATTATGATAATCATGATTTTGTAATTGTAGATGTTGTTTCAAAAGATGCAGGAAAAGATAATGCCATAAAGAAGTTAATAGAAATGTTAAAAATAGATAAGAAATATGTTGCTACAATAGGAGATGGAAGAAACGATATTTCAATGATAAAAGAATATAATGGCTTTTCAATGATGACTGCAGAAGAAGGAGCAAAGGAAGTTGCTAGTATGATTTTTGAAAATGTAGCAGACGTATTGGATTATATAGGCAAATAAAAAAATTTTTAAAAGGTATTGCCAAACTTAAAATTTTATGTTAAATTAAAAACATAGTTAATAGCAAAAAATACTGATTTGTGGGTACATTTTTTGCAAACTATTGCTATAACTACATTTGAAACGGAAATAAGTAACTTTTTTGCGTAAGTTTTTTCGAATACGTCTTACGCAAAGGAGCCAAAGCTAATCGTAACGATTAGCTTTTTTTATATACGAAAATAAGTACGACCTATCGGTGTTACAGCCGAGGAAGCGAGGCTTTTAACTGCTGAGAAAAGTTTAAACTAAAATACATTTTTCTATTTAGGATTAACTGATTACATACCTAGCAAATATTTTTTAGCTACAAAACACAATGCCAAGAAAATATTGAATGATAAAATTGAGCAAATATTTATGGCAAACCATTTTTTTGAAATTGGAAAAAGTCAAATAAATTATAATAATGTTCAAATAAATATTTATAACAAGGAGAGAATGCTAATTGAACTGATAAGAAATAAGAATATAATACCATTTGATTATTACAAGAAAATAATCAGTAATTATAGAGAAATTGCAGATGAAATAGATATGAGTTTACTTGCAGATTATTTAGAATGTTTTGCTAATGGAAAAAAATTTTTGAAATTATACATAGGGAGGTCGTTTAGTGATAAATTTATTAGAAAGCATAGACTTTTATTTGGAAAAAGGATATGAAGATGCTTATGCAACATCAAAAGTTGCACAAGATATAATATTAAGCAAAATTGCCAAATCTAATTATAGAAACAATATTACAGTCAAAGGTGGAGTTGTTATGTTTAATATAACTAATGACAAAAGACGAGCTACTGTTGATATTGATATAGAGCTAATTAGATATTCTTTAGAAGATAAAAGTATATTGTTATTGTTTGATAAATTAAATCAAATTGATAATGGAATAAAGATAATATTTAATAAAAAATAAAACCGTTAAAGCATCAAGATTATCATGGAAAAAGAGTTAATATTGTTTTAAAAGATTCATTTGAAAATCAAATAGAAACTAATTAGATATAGAACAAGAAGAATATATGTTTAACTTTGAAGTATTTAATAACAGTATGACATTATTAATAAATACTAAAGAGCAAATTTTTGTTGAAAAGCTCTTATCCATGTTAAAACATGGTATTAGTACAACAAGATACAAAGATATATATGATTTTTATTGGTAAATTAAAAAAGTAAAATCTATATAGAAAAAGCAAATTCTAGTTACTTATTA
>CAOKRC010000056.1 GCA_948471035.1 uncultured Clostridium sp. | reverse complement strand
ACTCCTTTCGTATAATGGTTTTAGTCATTCTCATTATATCAAAGGAGTTATTTTTGAAATTCACACACCTTTTATTTTAAAGCTTGTTACACACCTCGAAATTTAATATACTTTTATTTTTTCAAATTCTAATTTGGAAGTCAAAGTATGGATCTTGGTCTTCCTCATATTGAATTTTTTCATTTTTTATGCTACAATTTGTAGAAAAAGGTGGGAAATAATATGAACTATAACTATAAGGAAGGTAAGCAAAGAATAATAGACATTTTACATTCTAAAACAAAAATAGAACAAGTGGAAAATATTCCAGAATCTGGTGCAGCTTTTACTTACTCTAATGGTATTAAATCATGGGTAGGAGCTATGTTCATTGATATGAGAGATTCTACAAGTTATTTTAAAGAAAATAAAAGTGATATTGTTGCAAGGGTCATGAGAGCATTTTGTAGTGAAATTATTAGACTTTTACAATCTAATCCTAGATATAGACAAATTGGGATAAGAGGAGATTGTATTTATGCAATATATAGTGCTCCTCAAAAACATCATTTAGAAAGCATACTATCCGATGCGATTTTTATCAATACATTCCAAAAGATGTTCCAACAAATTTTAGAAGACAATAATTTCCCTACATTCGAAATTGGAATAGGACTAGGAACTGCGGAAGATTTAATTATAAGGGCAGGGAAAAAAGGAACAGGTATTAGTGATTATATATGGATTGGGGATTCAGTTATAGATGCTTCTAAACTATCAAATCAAGGAAATTGTGATGGATTTGATACTATTGTTATGAATAGTTGTTTCTATGAAAATATTAAAGATTTTGAACCAAATGACAAACATAAATACTCTTATTATTTTGCAGAAAAATATTCTGAAAAATTAGAGGAATATGTTTACCATGGTGAAATGATTAATATTCACTTTAATAATTGGATTGATGGGGGAATGAGATAATGAATACTGAAAAACGAAGAGTGGAAGAAGAGAATATTTTGGATTCTATCTACTCTCAAATTTCCTCCTTTGATAATAAAGCTAGTATATTAGTTTCTATTGTAGGTATAGTATTTGCCTTAATACTTAACTTTCTTGATGTTTTTTCTGGAGAAAGCTTTAACACTATTGAAACTAATGTCAAAATTACTTATTACTTTTTATTCATATTATTTTGTCTGGTAGCTTTACTAACAATATTTTCCTTTATTATGGTTATTTTTCCTAGAAAGCATAAGGATGCAATACATGCTCCAAATTACTATAGAAACATCGCACAAACTGATGAGGAGCAATATAAACAAGATCTAGATAAGTATTTAGATACTGATGATATAATTATTAAGCAAATTAAAATAAATGCTGATATATGTAATAAAAAACATTTTTGGCTCAAGGTTGGAATTATTCTTTTAATTCCATTTGCTTTGATAATGTTTTCTTTGATTTTATTGACTATATTTTGTTTTTAATTTGGAGAACTAAAATGGATAATAATGAAAAATTAGAATTAATTAAAACCATTTATCAAGAAACGGTTTTAAAACGTAATATGAAAAATGGATATGAAGTTTTAAAAAAATATCATCCACAAAAATTATATAAATATAGAGAATGTAATGAATACAATTTTAAAGCTTTAGAAGATAGAAAGGCTTGGTTTTCTAATGCGATTAATTGGAATGATCCTTTAGACTATTCAGTTGCATTTGACTTTCAATCAGATGCAGACAAATTAAAAGAATCATTTGATGAGTATTCCATTCGATTAGCACTAATGCTGATGAACGGTTATATTTCGTCATATTGTGATCAAAAAAAACAAGATTACGAAACAATAAGCAAGGCATATTATTCCATAGTTTCTGAAAATGGTGTTGACTTTGATAAAATTGTAGAAAAATTAACCCCTTATGTTGGCGATAAAGTTTCTCGACAGATTGCAGTAAAAACAATTGAGACTTTTCATATGCCTGAGAAGGAATGTAATGATAAGTTTGAAAATTTAATGAATGGAATCATCAGAATTAATAAACAATTAAAAGACGATACTTTTATGTATTGTATGTCTGAAACACGGACAAACCCTCACCAATGGTCAATGTACGCAGCAGAAGGAAAAGGCTTTTGTATAGGCTACACATTAGAACCTAAAAATGAAAGTGAAAAAACATTACATATGAATTTATTACCTGTTTATTATGGAGAAAAGAAAAATCTTTCATTAGTAGACTATATTATGGAAGGATTATCTGCTTATTTTGGATTTGGTGATAATTTTGATGAAAGAATTGCTCAACAGATTTTCATATCATTATTTATTAAAGAAATAGAATGGCAAGGAGAACAAGAATGGAGGATCGGGTTAAATAAAATACAAATGCCAGAAGGAACTAATTTAGTAGATTTTGATTTTGCAAGTGAAATTATTTTAGGGCAAAATATAGAAAAAAGCAATGAGTTAAGATTAATTGAAATTGCCAAAAAGTTGAATATACCAATATATAAAAGAAAACTTGATGCTTTGCAGTCTAGATTTGTTATAGAACCTTTATTAACTAATTACTAATAGTTTAATTATCAATTAAGATATTAGTAAGTTAAGATAATATTGGTGCTAAATTACAAAGAAAATTTACACGATTTAATGGAGTTGGTTATGCTATGATTTCTTTAAAAAAAATTGATAAAAAAGATATAAATATAATTGAAGATTTGCAAATTAAGTCATTTAGTTGCTATTCTGAAATAAAAGAGTTAAATTTAAAAAAAGAAAAAACTTTTTTAAAACTTCCAACAATGCTATTAGAAAGACCGAATTTTTTGATTTTCAAAGTTATCCTATCAGAAAAAATTATTGGTGCCCTCTACATAAAGATTATTAAGAGTAATATATGTGAGATTTATAGACTATTTATAGATCCTCTATTTCAAGGATTAGGGTATGGATCTCAAGCCATATCCGAAATAATTTCTCTAACACCACGATTTACAGATTACTATTTATATACACCTAAATGTTTTCGAAATAATGAAAGTTTTTATTCTAAAAATGGATTTATTGTGGAAGATGAAGTGATGGATAGGTATGGTTTCATAAAGCTTAAATTTCATAAGAAGATTGAAAGAAAAGCTTTAACAGCATTGAAACCATCCGATGGAGGATTACATCTAGGGCACTTGGTTGGAAACATTGAACCATTGATTAAATATCAAAATGTTTACAATTGTACTTTTATGTTTGCTGATATGCAAGTTAGAAACATTGATAATAAGTACTACAATTGGCAAGTACTTAAAGAAAACATGAAACTTATGCTTAAACAAATGATAGCTTTAGGACTTGATGTTGAAAAAGTAAATATTCGTATTGAGAGTAAAATCAAAAAAAATGCTTTTGATGAATTTATATTTTTTTCGGATTTTATTAAAAATACACGATTACAACGGTTACCATTAATGAAGCATATAATACAAGAAAATAAAAATATAAAAATGTCTATTTTAAATTATCCTATTCTGCAAACTTTAGATTTTACTATAAATGATGCTGACTTGGTTTTTTCTAATGGAGACAATCAAGCTTGTATAGAATTAATTAATGAATTGATAAAAAAAATAAATTCATCTAGTTTCAGATCCTATAAAACAGTGAAACTTCTTACAGGAAAAGTTTCTCTGTTAGAGGGGATAGATGGAATGAAGATGTCTAAAAGTAAAAATAATTGTATTTTTTTAACAGACACAAATGAACAAATTCGAAAAAAAGTGAACAAAATGTTTACTGATTCTAATCGAACAAGTGAAGGCATACCAGGAAATATATCCCAAAATATAGTTTTTAAGTATTTATTTGTATTCGCGAATGAAAAATTATATAACGATTTAAAAACTAAATACGAAAATGGTGAGATTGGAGATAGCAAGTTAAAAAACATTTTATCAGAAATTTTAATTGATAAAATAGAGAAATATAGAAAAAAATTTGAAACTATTAGCGATAAATTGATAGATGATTTACTATCGTAATTTAATTTTGTAAATTTAGAGGAGATATTTATGAAAAAAATCTTTTATAAAATTTTTAAAAAAAGAAATGTTATTGATGAATTTATTAATATTTTTAAAGTGTTTTTCTCTGCATTGATAGGTTTTGTATTATCTTTATTATTAAATAATATTTATGCATTTTTTATTGCTTTTGCTCTTTTAATTCTTTCTGCGATTATACTTTCCTTTTTATTCTCTAAAAGAAAAAATATGTTTGATATTTTAAAACTACTTAAAGAAGAACAAATGCAAAGAAAATGGATTGAAATAATTAGATTAGGATATCCTTTGAGTCGCCCTTTATGGTTAAGTGCAAGATATAATCTACGAATTGAAATAGGAGAGTATATTAAGGAAGCTGCTTCTAGTTTGCCAGAACAAAATATCAAAATAGGAAATGAAACTCTTCCTGTTTCAAAAATATATGTATCAGTTTTAATTGATGATTTAGGATGGACAAATTATGTGATAGAGCAAACAGATGTTGCTATTTCAAATATAAAAGTTGGAATATTAATGGCAGAAGAAAAAAATTACATTGATTTAGAGATAAAAGGATATAGACATCTTTGTGGTATATATTCTAAAAAAAATGATGATGATTTTTTGGCGGCACGCGAGAAATTGGATGATTTAATTTCTAAACTTCCGCCTGATACTAAGAAATCAATGCAAGCAGGTATAATTTTTTCTAAGGCAGAAGATTGTTTAAATAAAAAAGAATATGATGATGCGATTAAATATGCTTTAGAAGCACGAAAATTATTTTATGATTTAGATGATAGAGAAAGAGTTGTAAAAACATATCATACATTGGCATCTTGTTACAAAGAAAAGGAGAGAGGAAATTATTCGAAGGCAGAAACAGAAATATTAGAAGGAATTGAACTTTCTCAGCAATATTCTAGAACAGAAAGCTTGATTAAAAATACTATATTGCTATTAGATATAGAATATAATATAATATCAAATATAAGTTATTTCACTTATGACCAAGATGAGGTTATTTCTAGACGTATAGAGAATTATTATAGAGATGCACTAAATGCTTGTGCGGCTGCTAATAATGTTTCATTAGAGAAAAAGTTGAGATTATCTTATAAGAATATAAATAGATTAAGAAAAAATAAATTGAAAAGGGGAACAAAAAAATGACTGAATATCTAGACGTATTTGATTGTTTTATGGAAAAAACAGGAACAGAAGAGAGAAAAATTGTTCATTCTAAAGGATTATGGCATCAAACGTTTCATTGTTGGATAATTAAAAAAGTGAAAAATAAAATTTATGTTATATTTCAAAAACGTTCTGAAAAGAAAAGTGATTCTCCCAATATGCTTGATATTACAGCTGCAGGGCATTTGGAAGTTGGTGAAACAAAAGAAGATGGCATACGAGAAGTGAAAGAGGAGTTGGGTATAAATGTCCCATATAGCAATTTAAAATATCTTGGTATTCGTATTGAAGTGATTGATGTTCCATACTTTAAAAATAATGAATTTCAGCACGTTTATTTATTGGAAGACAACAGGAATCTAGAAGAATATACTTTACAAGAATCTGAAGTTGCTGGTTTAGTCGCAATTGAATTAAATGAGGGATTAAAACTATTAGATGGAGAATGTTCTGTTCTTCAATGCGAATCTGTTTTTTTAGAGAATGGAAAAAAAGTGAAAAAAGTTATAAATGTGCGCTTGGAAGATATTATTCCTCGATTAGATAATTATTATAAAAAGGTATTTATCATGGCTGAGAGGTATTTTTCAAATTGTAAATATTTATCAATTTAATATCTTATGGGTGGTAAAGGCAATGCTAATAATATTGATGAGGCATGTAGAATCTGAAAAAAACATTAACAAAAGTTTTTCAACAAGTGATAATCAGGAAGCATTAACTGAAAAAGGATATGAACAAATTGAAAACATTTCAAACGCTATTCTTACTTTTTTGGGCAAAAATAAATTAAAAATAGATAATATTATTTGTGCCAATTCTAACCGAGCATTATCTTCAGGAAGACATTTGGCTAAAAAATTGAATGTAGATATTAAGTGTTGTAATAACTTTTTATCTATTACAAGTGATGAAAACTTAAAAGGTAAAACTGAAAAAGAATTGAATAAAACCAATCCCACTTTTATGAAAGAACTAAAGCTTTATAGAGATGGTCTTTTCAATGCTTATAATTATTCAACTGTTGCTAAGGTTTTAAAAGATGGAACATATGAGAAACAAGTTATGTCAAAGATTAATGAGTATTATGAAAAGGGTAATCATGTTGTTGTGATGATTATGCATCATTCCTCTTTAACCGCAGCATTAATAAATTTTGCAAGAATTGGTTATTCGTATCCAAAAGATTTTTATGGAAAAATAGATGCAGATTTAGGTAATTTATTTTTAATAGATTATAATAAAAGTGATTGTAATATATTATGTTCAAATGAGGTGCCACAGCTATTTTCGGAGTTAAAGATTTTTTAATAGAAATGTTTATTAAAAAACTTTTTTTCCATCCCAAAATATTAATCATTTATATTTTTTATTAGTCGTTAGTAGATGAAAGTCTATGCACTAGTCAATAGAAAGTAGACAGTAAATTAAAATTGAGGGGTAAATTTCTCC
>CAOKRC010000055.1 GCA_948471035.1 uncultured Clostridium sp. | reverse complement strand
TATAACATTTTATTGTATAATTTACTCAAAATAATTATGAATTATTGGGAGGTAATTTTTTATGAGTAAAATATTTGATTGGTCTATATTTGAGGTAAAATCAGAGGATAGTGATAATTATCGTTCCATAAAAGGACAAATGTTTGAAGATCTTATTGAAATTTTATTAACTTGCCACCCCATGTTTAATAAAAAGGGTTATCAATGGAAAAGAACAACTAATAAAACTCATGATGGAAAAAGAGATTTCGAATTACAAAGCGATAATAATATAGTAGCTTGGGGAGAATGTAAAAATTATTCTTTTCCGTTGTCAATCAATTCGCTTTCACCAACTTTGATAATGAGTGTAATCGAAAATATTAATGAAATATACATTTTCTCTTTGAATAAATTAAATAAAACATTTTCAACTTATATAAAGAATTTTTCTAATTCTACTAATAAAAAAATATTATTGTTTGCAGACAATTTTCTAGAATATATAATCGCAGTAAAAGTAAAAGATTTACTTAAAGCAATAAAAGCAAAGGATTCACATAAAAAAGTTGAGAATGGTATAAGTATCTATTCCTTTTTAGAAGAGATTACCTTAGAACAAATAGAAAAAATAACTCTACAAATGGAAAAAGAAAGAAAAATAGAATTTTCTGAAAAATTAATTTCTTTTGAAGGAAAGGAAATAGATAGTGAGTATAAATTTTCTAACAATGAAAGATTTTTTTATACGCTAGAAGTTCAAAATTTGAACTTGAATCCTGTAACTTTAGTTTTCTCAATTTCACAAAAAAATAATGATTTTTTTATAGTAGATAAAAGCCAAGAAACTCAACAAATATGTCTAGAAACTGGAGAAATTTATGTTTTCAAAGTATGCTTACAAATTATAAAAAAAGTTAAAAATAAAAGTGTGATTGCGTTACCACAATTTCACTGCGAATACCTATTTGATAACTCGAATAATTTATATCTTTTGGATTTAAGACCAATTAAAATTAATTTTGTTGAATCTTCTTATACACCTTTACTTGGAATACATTGGAATTATAAGAATACATTTTTAAAAAAATTAAAATTAAAAGAAAAAATAGTTTTAAAAGGGATAAGTGGTTCGGGGAAGTCACGTCTTCTTGCTGAAATTTTTAGTGATTTATCATCAGAAAGAATCCAAGCAATTTATTTAGATTTGGAAAATGAAACTCTAAATCCATATTTGATTATAAAAAAAATACTATTGAACTTAATAGATATTAAGTCTAAGGATGTAGAAGATAAGGATTCCTTTAATATAATACATAAAAAAGACGATCAATATCTATATATGGTTCAATCTATTCTAAATTTTGATGAGGATAAAATGAAAGAGTCACAATATCTCATTTTAAATGTTTTTAATAGCTTTTTAGCTAACAGGGACATTGTTATTTTAATAGATAATGTGCAAAATTGCGTAGATCCCCTTTTCAATATATTATTAAGTATTAAATGTGGAACAATATTCTCCTTTAACACGGATTATCTAGATTCGCAAACAAAATATGCTTTTCAAAGTACTGCACATAATTGTGGATTTGAAAGATTTTTTTCCCAAAACAATTTCACTTTGCCTCTTTTTAATAAGAATTTAATTAAGCATTACTTCAAAGAAACTTTAGAGTTTAATTCTTTTGATTGGATGGACGAGAATATCCCTAAAAAATTTAGATGTACTCCGTTTTATTTGAAACACTTTCTTATTTTCTTGGAAGAAGAAAACATTATTTATAAATTAGAAGGAAAATACTATATTAGTGATAATCTTCTTTTCCAAAATTCTTTTGATATATCTATAAATGCAGAAGAAAGTATATTAGAAAAGAGATTTGAGAAAGTTATGCACAAATATCCGAATTCAGTATCGCTTTTTACTATATTATCCTTAGTAGGAATTATATCAGATTCATTTTTTAGTGAAACTAATACCATTTTAAAAGATTTAATTAAGTTAAATTTTATTAAAAGAGAAAAAGAAATAATAAAATATACTCATCAAAAATTACAAACTTATTTTTTAAATAATTGTGTTGATAAGTCAAGATTAAATGAATCTTTAGAAATGCTTAAATATAAGAATGCTATTTTGAGTATAGAAGGATTTACTTGTGCCTTTTATGAGGACTTATCAGAAGACCAAGATAAACAAACCTTATTGAATTTACTTGATTATTTATTTGATAATAAACCTTATTACAATTGTAATGAAACAATATTGAAGGTTCTACCTCAAGCAATGAAAAACGTCACTAGTTTTTTGATATCTAGTGACAGTTTATGCTTTGAGTACTTAAATAAAATTTTAGACTTTTATAAATGGCTTATTTTTCAAACTCAATCTTCTTTTGGATTTGGTGCCAGTTTAGAATTTTATGGTGATATTTATGATTTCATTTTAAAATCATACATACCATTTTATTTTACTGAAAATGATAACCGACTTACTTATGATATTGTTCGAGAATATTTCAATTGCTTAATTGAACAAAGAAAATTTTCCAAATTAAAAAATGAAAGTGATAGATTATTAGATATATTCAAAAACTATACAAAAAATGAAACACTTTATTTTTGGCTTAGTATGATTCATAATAGGAGATCTATTGCATTTGATAAAGAAGAAAACCCCAATACCTCAGATTATAAAAATGCACTTAAGGAATATGATTTAGCTAAGAAATATGCAAAAGAATCTAAAAATATTGTTCCTTTGTGGCAGGTTGAAATAGATAAGGGATATCATTATTATAATATATATACAATCTATGATTCCTCAAAAGTGATTGACCATTTTCAAAGGAGTATTGAATTGCGTAACGAAATTTTTCATTGTAGTAATGAATATCACAAAGTTTTAATAGCTTTTCTTCAAAAAAAATATCAAACTGCACATTCTATGGTTTGTTCGACTTTAAGTAAAGACAGAAAATTAATATATGATTATTATTTAAATAAATTATTGCTAACTAAAGTATATTTGGATATATTTCTTTATAATCGTAAAGAAAATAATATTACCAAAGAAATTATCAACAATGATCTAAATATAGCAAAGGAATCCATTTTTGAAACAAACTTTAAAAATAAATATCCTACAATATATTTTTTAAAAGGATATTATGAAGAAAAATTTGGTGATAAGCAGGTAGCTATCCACAATTATACATATTCTTTAAAAGTATTTTGTATGCAATCACAAAACATTAACTATAAAAATACACATCTTCCTTTTTATTATTCTATAATATCAAAATTATATTCTTTAGGATATAAAAGCTGGAATGAAATAAAAAAGTATGATGAAATTATAGAAAATATAGTTAAATTATTTAAAAATTCTACAAACAAGAAAAATTTTTTTCAATCAAGTCCGAAAGGGATACTATTTGATGAAGTGGATGAAACCACCTTTCCATCTCTATAAAATAAAATCAATATTATAATTTCGATCTATAATAAAATCACATTCGCATACACGATAATTAGTCCAAAGAGGGTCATTTTTAATTGATAAAAAATTATCTACAAAGTATATAATAGGTGTTTTCATAGATTGTATATTATAATCTAAGAAATAAGTTAAGTTAATGTAATCTGCATCTCTAGTAGTATAAGGTTTGCTATACACTGCTAAAATATTTATATTTAAGTAATGCGAAAATAATTTGACATATTCTTCAGCATTTGCTACTGTAGATAAATTAACACAAATATAGTCTTTTTCAAAAACAAATTCTTTTTTTGCCCACTTTGCATTTAGTTCTATATATTTTTTCATATCTTCAGATAAGGAAGCTTGGTGTTTAGCACAAAAAATACCTTTAGTATCTTCTTTTAAGTTTTCAGACATTCCACTTTCTATTGTAGAAGCTCCTTTATGAAAGACAATCGAATTAGCAACTACTATAGTTTTTAATCCTTTATCTCTAAGTCTAATACATAGATCTATATCTGAATAAGAATGAACGAGCTTTTCATCAAAACCTCCTATTTCTAAAAAAGTATTTCTTTTTATAGCAGAGCAAGCTGCACATGCACCATAAACTTCATAATTAGATGTGGTTAAAGAAAAATCAATATCCCTATTTTTAAAAGGATGAGGAAAGTTATAACTTGAACACGAAATCCCAAAATCTATAATTTTTTTTGTTTTTGGATTTATTAGTTTTGAACTAGTATATCCAATATTATTTGAATTAAGGAGTGGCGAAATAAGCTCTTTCTGCCAGTTGTTATTAATAAAATAAGTATCTGCATCTACAAAAATTAATATTTCCCCTCTAGCACTTTGGGCACCAATGTTGATAGCCTTAGGATAGTAGAGATTCTCATTAAATTTCAATATACTACAATCAAAAAAATTAACATCAAGATTGATGAAATTAGAATCCACATTATTTGCCACTATTATTATCTCTGTATCTCTATCAATTGTTTTTTTTAAACTATAATAACATGCTCTGAGTGCTTTTAAATTACTATGATATGGGATTATAATACTTTTTTTCATATATGTTTCACCTCAATGTTTTTTATATCGTTTTTTATAAAAAACTCTTTTTTGTTTTCTTTAATAATATAATTCTTTAAACTTGTATTCACGGGAATAATAATATTGTTAATGGCATAAGATTTTAATAAAGAATTTCCATCTTTAGAAAGCATAAACTTACTAGCTTCAAAATTTGTTTTTTTAATTTTAACTATATTAGCAACTCTTAGACATTCTTGTATTATCACTGATCCAAAAACTGGACCATAGATAAAGATGTTTTGAGATATGACTGCTTTTTTAAATGTTTTATTTTGAAAAGGGAGTGCAATTCCATATAAGAACAATTTTTCTACATTATTATTATTTTTATAAAGAATTTTTTGAGGAAAATCAATGTAGATAGCATCACAATCAATTGAGTTCTCGTTAAAAGTAGGAGTCACTTTATTCTTGTTTAAATAAATAATTTCTTTTAAAATCAAATCAACTTGTCCAAAATTATTGAATTTTATAGGGATTTCAAAATAAGAGTTTTTATAGATTGATAATAGTTTATAAATATTAATTAGGTTTGTTTTTAGATTTGCTTTTTGGTCTCTTTGATGTGGTAAATGAATCCCTCGAATTTCTTCATCAAATTTAACTTTATATTTTTGCGATAATCTATAACCAAATTCAATATCTTCAGCCCCCCAAGTTTTTAATGTTTCATTAAAACCGCCTACTTGCATAAACTTATCTTTATATACTGCTAGAATTCCAGAGTATAAATATAACCATTGCCATTCTTGATATGGTGCAATACTTATTTGTTTTCTAAAATCATGTAAAAACCAATCATTATGCAATTGAAATAAATCTTTTTCTAAGTAATATGCATAATCCTTTCCGATTAAAGAAAGGTGTTCTTCAGTAAATTCCATCCCCTCAATACTTCCTGCAATAGCAGCATAATCAAAAGAAACCATTCTTTCTTTTAATGTATTAATGGCATTAGGATAAATAAGTATATCGCCATCAAGAAACAATAAAACATCATTTGAAGCATTTTGAGCACCCAAATTTCTATTATGACTTCTACAGCCAAAAGTATCGCTGTTTATTAAGAAAACATTTTTTAAAATCAAAAATTCTTCTAATAAATCAAGATATTTTTTTTCGGAATGATCATTCACTATTATTATCTCATCATTGTTTTGAATTTGCATTTGTAGTTGCATTAGTGTTTTTTTGATATATTTGCAATTTTGAAAAAGAAGTATTATACTAATATCCATAATCTTGCCCTCCCATCTACTAAGAAAATGTATAATATTTTTGTTGTATTACGTTTTCAAATCTAGTTTTTATTTTATTAAGATTTATTTTTTTGGCTTTAATAATGCTATTAAAGCATTCTAATAAATATAAATAGTATTCATCTATCATATGTAGATTATATAATCCCCACCTATGATTTGAATTTGCAATACAATTTACAGGAGATTTTATTAGATGTATTTCATCTCCTAGATATTTAACGAATAATTTATTTGACTTTTTCATTATCTTATTTATTTTTTTTATATTGAAATCATTTTTAAAATTTAATAATTTATCATTGCTAGTATACAATTTTGCCATTTCAAAAGTATTTAATATTATTTGATGAGGTTCATAATATTGTTTTATAAGACTGGAAATATTTTTTATGCTTTTTTCTAACATATAATTTGATATTTCCTCTGAATAAATAATTCTTGGATAAAATCCTTGTGAACTAAAAAAATTCATCAATGCGTTTTTATTTTCATATAAATCAATAGACATCGTCAAATAAAACTTTAAAGAATTTTTGACTATTTCTAATATATCAAATGTCATATTATATGTGTCGAAAATTAGATAATCACTTTTATAATTTCTTAAAAGATAATCAAGATTAGTGGTGCACTCTAATTCAAAGCAAGAAGAATTCCACTTTGTTTTCCAAGGAATGAAATCCTTTAATTTAGTTATTTCTTTTGGCAATTGTTCTTGAAATAATAAATGAAATGAGTTTTGAGACACAAATTTATTTATTTGTATGACGGATTGGTTTTGAAAGTCAAGAAAGTCCCTACTCATACAACAACCCAAAATAATTACTGATACTTGATCAATCATTTTTATTTACCTCCCAATAATTCATAATTATT
>CAOKRC010000054.1 GCA_948471035.1 uncultured Clostridium sp. | reverse complement strand
TATACCAACTGCTTAATTAAGTACATTTTTCTTTGATTTTGATACCATCTATTAGACCGAATTTTATATGCTAAGTGTGTTTTGAAGTTACATATTTCATATATTAGATTATTTACTTCTTCCAACTCTTCTTTTTCTGTATTTCCTAGTTTTTCAGTTAATGCATTAGTTCTCTCTTGTAATTTTTGTGTTGCTTTTTTATATTCTATACTATCTGAATATGCATTTTTGCATTTTTTTAGTTTATCATCTATATTTTCATCATATAAATTTAATGTCACAAATTCCATAGGTTCTTGAATTTGTTTTATATAATCTAAATATATCTTCTTTCTAGCTTTTATATCTTTTCTTACTTCATCAATTGTTTCATATTTTTCAAATACATTTATTACATCTATAAATTGAGCCATCATAAATAGTTCTATATCTTGCATTGAAAGGCTTTTATTTTCTTTCATTCTATTTCACCTCCTCTTCAATAGTTTTATTTATCATATCACTTTTAAAATTTCTCAGCAATACTTTACTGTCGATTATTTTTGTTATATAATATATTTGAAAAAATTATAAGGAGAGTGTATATGAGTAAATTATATGATATTTATAAAAAATTAAAAAATGAAAATAATGAAACTATTTACCTATTCAAAAGTGGTGTGTTTTATATATGTTTAGATGATGATGCTAAAATTCTATCTAAAATATATAATTTAAAACTAACAAATTTAAACGTTGATATAGTAAAATGTGGCTTTCCGTGTTCTAGCTTTGATAAGTATTATAAACTATTTGTTAATGATAATATCAATTTTAAAATTGTAGAAAATAATACAATTTTTGATGGTGCTGATTATTTACAAAATAAAACATTATTATCTTTATTAGAGAAAATAAATCAAGTAAGTGTAGACAATTTGTCAGTTTCAGAAGCATATAGATTTATAGAAGAAATACAAAATATTTCTTCTTCTTTAAGGTAATTATTATATGAATAAATGCTTTTTAATTGGGAAAGTAATAAGTGAACCAATATTTGATTTTTTCTTTATGAAAAATGATATTTCAATATGTTATTTTACTATTACACTTACAGAAAATAATAAAGTAGATGTTTTTGCTCTAAATGATATAGCTGATTTTGTTTATCAAAATGTTAGTTTAAATCAATTAATTATAATTGATGGTACTTTGAATAGCACTAAAAGCGGACAAATATCTGTTATGATTAATAATATAGATTTTTTTGATGATCTATTAAAAAGTTAAACTAACATATAAAAAAATAAATACTATTTAAGAGATTTTTAACTTTTCTTAAATAGTATTTGATTTTTTTGCAAAATACTGAACTTCGTTATTCCTACCATAAAATATTTTGCTGATACATATTTACCTATATATAGGAAGGAATAAATCTCTTTAATATCTAATACTTCATTGTATATATTCCATAAAATATATAATCGAGAATAATATTAGAGTGCAACGCGGAAACCGTTGTTCGTGTTAGTGTTGCTAGCGTTGTTGTAATTACGGTAAGATGCTGGGTTGGTCGAAGCGTCATTGTTGAAACTACCGCCACGAAGCAAATAAGCATTAGATTTATCCCTAAAAATAATAACACTTTAATATTTTGTTATATAATTTATAGTTTATTTGTTAAGTTAAAACAAATTGGAAATCTAAAAAAATAATAGTAATTAATATTTAGTAAAAATGCTATAATATTTATGTATAAAAAAGTTTGCTAGTTAAATTATAAACATTTGCATATTTTATATAACCCATATGTCCACATAAATATTTTTGTGCTTCTTTACTTGTCATTTTACCATTTTTTATTTGTTGTTTTAATTCTTTTATTTTTCTTTTTAATTTTTTCTTTCCTTTTGGTCTTATTTTTATTCTATATTCATTAATTTGGTATCCACAAAAGTTTACACCTTGTTTACTTTTAAAGATTTGTGTTTTGCTATTTAATTCTAAATTTAGTTTTTTATCTAAAAACGCTTTTATTTTTTCCAATATTTCTTTTGCTTCCTTTTTGTTTTTTGTTAAAATTACTGAATCGTCCATATATCTAAAATAATATCTAACTTTTAAAACTCGTTTTATATATTGGTCTAATTCATTTAAATATAAGTTAGCAAAAACTTGTGATGTGTAATTTCCTATTGGAATTCCTTTTTTTTCTTCATTAGAATATATTATTTCTTTTAAGAGCCACATTAACTTTTCGTCTTTTATTTTTCTTTCCAATATATTGCATAATTTTTCTCTATTAATATTTTGAAAATATTTTTTTACATCCATTTTTAAAATATAATATTCATTCCATACATTTTTACAATGTTTCATTGTCTTTTGTACATCTAAACACGCATTATGCATTCCTTTTTGTCTTATGCAAGCATATGATCTATCTATAAATTTTGATACAAATGTTGGATATAAAAAATTATCTACTACCCATCTATGTACTATTCTGTCTATATAGTTTGACTTTTGTATTTTTCTAAGCTTTGGCTCATGCACATAAAAAATAGTATATTTTCCATGTTTATATGTTCTGTTTTTTAAATTCTCATATAAATATCTAATATATTCCTCTTGTTTCAAATTAAATAATATTACATCTTTTCTACAATTTTTGTTTTTTCTACTTTCTAAATGTGCTTTATATAAATTTTCATATGTTAGTTTTTTATCAAATTCATTTCTTATTGTTTTTGCCATAATACTTTAGTAAGCCTCCGATTATCTTTCCAAGTTCATAAATTAATTCTATTGAATTGTTAAATTTTTTTTCATCTATCCATCTATTTTTATACATTATTCTTAAAAAAATTCTTTGTGTATTTAGTCCGTGCATCTATTTTATTTATGTATTTCAGTTTTTCATCATCAGATACTTTACTTAGCATTAATATATTTTCAAGCATTTTATACATTGAAAGTTTATATTCATTTCCTATATTAAATTTTTCTGTTCGAGGTAATTTCATTATTACCTCGAGCATATATTGTATATATTTTTCAGATTTTGGTATTAGCACTAATTCTTTTTTTATTTCACTCATATTTTTTCCTTTTAACAATTTATCCAATTTAATAGGATTGAAACAAACAAGTAATTACCAAATAACCACAATTCGGAATCTCTCGCCTTTGCTCTAACAATTTACAATGTTATTGTGCATCGCCCGTAAGCGTTCAGTTCTACTTTAAATAAAGTGCAACGCGGAAACAGTGGCTCGTGTAAGCGGCGCTAGCGAAGCAGTAAGTACGGTAAGATGCTGGGTGGGTCGAAGCGTCAAAGTCGAAACTACCGCCACGAAGCGAATAAGCCACGTTAGATGAAGAGTCTGATGCTACTTGTTCCACCCACTCCCATAGGTTCCCAGCCGTATCATATATATGATATCTCTCATATGTACCCAGCATTCCTGATTCAACTAACCAATACGTTCCACTTGTTTTTTCAGCTGTTGTTGTACTCCAAGCTCCCGTTCCACTTGAACCTGCTGTTGTATGGTATATTCCTTCATCTGACGTATAAGCAGAGTTCTTACAATTTCCAGATGTAGTAGTATTTCCATCCCCTATTTTTGCTATCATTTGATCCCACATTGTTCCTGTCATCAAGCCTGATGTTACGTATGAATTTCCTTTATACATGTTTTCTGCGACGTTTGAAGCTGTACTATGGTCTGCATGATACCATGGTATTGCTCCTGCTTGTACAACTGGCTTTCCTGTTGATGTAGTAAATTCACTGCATTGCCAACTACTTGCACTTGTCCCATTTAATATATTTGCTGTTGTAATACCTGAGTTGTTTGTTCCCGTTGGCATACATATTCCTGCTTCATATCTTCCTACATAAAAGCCACCATATTTTTCTATTTGTGCTATTTCCCCAGGAATTTGTTCATATCCATAATTTGCATTAGTATTTTTTGCATAAGTTGTAACAAAATTATAATTATCTATACTACATGGCACCCATACAAATTGGTTTCCTTTTAGATTTTTTCTATATTCGTGTGTTGTTTTATCTGTTGTACCATCATATTTATCTGCTTCTGCATCTGATATTATTACCCCTGTAGCTAATGTCCCACCTACATAGTAAAAATCTTTTGGTACTGGTACTGTATCTCCATTTCCTACACTTACTGCATATACTGTTGCTACTTTTGTAAGGTCTTTTACTTCTAATCCATTTTTTGTATTAGTATATGTTACAGTTTGTGTTCCCCAACCATCTTTTAGTGCTACTTCCTTTCCTATTTCTTGTGGATTTTCTTTCGTATTTTCAGGTAAATTTTCTATTCCTAATTGTTTATATAATTCATTTAATTCTCTTTGTTCATCTTCCGCAGATGCTAGATATTTATCTCTCGCTTCTTTTGCTCTTCCAAATAAGCCATTTTCTCCTAAACTTAAATTTATTGTTATTCCTGCCAGTATTATAAGAATTATGATTGTAATAACGAGAGCAATTAAAGTTATACCTTTTTCTTGTCTATTTCTATTCATTTTTTCAACTCCTTTGTATTTTTTATAACCTATTCCAGTAATTCCACAAACTGTTGGAAATACTGGTTTTTATTTGTACAAAACATTTTTGTACTTTTTATTTTTTTAATTTTAAAAACTAATTCGTGCTATAGTGTATTCTTTCCAAAATCACTATAAATTATTGTAAATCTTTGCTCGTAATATACGAACAATATACCTATAATATACATTAGGTTTAAAATTTAAAATTTAATTTTATTCCCTCATAGGTATTAAAGTGCCGATATATATATATATATATACTCTCGCAAGGCTTTTAGGCTATTTGTTATCATTAGTCCCTCCCCTTTTCTTTTGTATCGCTTCTTTCCATAAAATTATATAAATAAATTTCTAAAAGGTCAATAGTTTTTGTAAAAAAAGTTTCGGTTGTTGCCGAATTTTTTTTATAATGATAAACTAGTACAAATTAGTACAATTTAGTACAAAGTTTAAAAGGAGGTATTTTACTATGAAAATGTATTCATGGAATGTAAATGGATTAAATTCATGTATTGAAAAAGGTTTTTTTTCATTTTTTGATTCTTCTGATGCAGACTTTTTCTGTATTCAAGAAACAAAATATCAAGATGTCTTACCTTCATTACCTGGATATTATCAATTTTGGAATTTCTGTTCAAAGAAAGGATATTCTGGTACCGCCATATTCACAAAACACAAGCCTCTATCTGTTTCTTATAACATTGGAAATGATGACTTTGATGTTGAAGGACGAATCATTACACTTGAATATAATTCGTTTTTTCTTGTAACTGTATATGTTCCTAACTCTCAATTAGGTATATCTCGCATTAATTACAGAATGGAATGGGATGAGTTATTTATTGATTATATTTCTAATTTGAATAATATAAAACCTGTTATAATATGTGGCGATTTTAACATTGCTTTTTCTGAATTAGATGTGTGCCATTCTATCACTTCTTCTTTAGAATTTATTGATGACCAAAGAATTGAATTTGAAAATTTACTTAATGTTGGTTTCATTGATTCTTATAGATATTTTTATCCTAATGTAGGTAATTCCTTTACTTGGTGGAATGTTGGTAAAGACTCAAAAGCAAACAATATTGGTTGGCGACTAGATTATTTTTTAGTATCTGATTTTTTAGAAGATAAAATTCTGGATGCACATATACACTCACAAGTTGATTGTTCTGACCACTGTCCTATCAGTTTAGATATTAATATTTTGGAGGTGGATTTATGAGAATAACATCAAATACAATTAATTTTCCAGATGAAACTTTAGCAGATATGTGGAATTCCTTTGATTGGAATTCTGCAGAAGAAAAAATCCTAAAGTGGCAAAAGCTCCTTTCTATTGCTGCATTTAAAAGTAAGCAGGACCAAGTCAAAAAATTAAGTATTCGTATTGTTTCTTCTATTGAGGCAAAAGCATTAGCAGTTCACAAAGTTTCTGAAGTCTTAAAATCTTCCCCAGGTATAGACAATGTTCGCTGGATAAAAGCTTCGGATAAAATGAGAGCTGCTATTTCTTTAACACCCTACAATTATAAGTCCAAACCATTCAAAAGGTTTGTAATAAATGATGCACGCTCAAGTAAGGAACGAAGAATTGGTATTCCATCAATGTATGATAGAGCTATGCAAGTTTTATATTCAATGGCTTTAGAACCTATTTCCGAGGCTACTGCTGATAGAAAGTCTTTTGCTTTTCGAAAAGGCAGATCCGCTTTGGATGCTCATGCACTTATTATGGATTTATTAAAAGAACCAAATGCTCCAGAATGGTTTTTAATATGTGATGTTAAATCTTGCTACGATTCTATTAGTCATAAGTGGTTATTGGATAATATTCCAATGAATAAGCATATTCTAAAGGAATTTATCGAGGCTGGAATTGTTTTCAATAATGAAATATTCCCTGTTGATACTGGTATTTCTTTAGGATGTAATATTTCTCCTTTGTTAGGGAATATGACTTTAGATGGTATTCAAAAATTACTTTATGATTTACAAGATAACAAAGAACATTTTGATTACTTTGATGGTTATGCCGTTAGATTTGCTGACGATATTTGTATTTCTGCTCGTTCAAAAGAAACTGCAGAAAAATATTTACAAGCTATTAAAGAATTTCTTGCTATTCGTGGTTTAGAATTATCATCAAAAAAAACACATATAGAACATATTAATAATGGATTTGATTTTCTATCACGCTTTTATTGTAGATTCAATGGTCATGTCTATTGCATTCCATCTGAAAAGGCTGTTAGCAATTTTGAAAGAGATTTGGAAGAACTGATTCTTAATCCAGAAACAAAATGGTCACAAAAAAAACTAATTCAATCTATTAATGCAAAGTTACATGGCTGGGCTTCATATCATCGTGTCGAAGAATCTG
>CAOKRC010000053.1 GCA_948471035.1 uncultured Clostridium sp. | reverse complement strand
CTGTTTTTAATTTATATGAAAATGTGTCAGTCCATATAATTCACGGATTCAGGTTATAATAAAAAAGTAACATAAGATTAAAAAAAGGGGGAAAGATGTATGAAATTATTACAAAATAAAAAAGCTATAATAGCAATTGTAGTAATAGTGATACTATTAGGAGCTATAGTAGGAACTATTTATGGGATATACAGTAATAATAAAGAGCAAACTATAGCAGAGCCAATGGATGAACAACAAAAAGAAATAGAAAAAGATAAAAATATAGTTGATATTAATAATATAGAAGAAACTACTCGGGAATACAATTAGTGAAAATATAATACCAAATGAAGAAGTGATAGACAATAAAACAGAAGAAAATAAAACAATAACTACTACTAATAAGACAAGCAATAATAAAGACAATACACCTACATATTACATAAAAGTAAACTATGGAGCACAAGTAGTTACAATATATAAAAAAGACGATAATGGAGATTATACAGTACCAGTAAAAGCAATGGTATGTTCAACAGGAACTGCAACTCCAACTTCGGGAGTATATAAAATTCCAGCAAGATGGGAATGGCTACGCCTTCAAGGGTATGTATGGGGACATTATAGTACACAAATAAAAGGAAATATTTTATTCCATTCAGTGCCATATTTACGAAAAGGAGAACTTGATAGCTTAGAATATTGGGAATATGATAAATTAGGTACATCTGCATCAGCAGGTTGTGTACGTTTAACAGTTCAAGATGCAAAATGGATATATGATAACTGTAAAAATGGGACTCGGGGTTGAATTTTATAGTAGTTCGAACCCAGGGCCACTTGGAAAGCCATCGGCAAAGAAAATATCTTCATATGAAGATTACCTAAGAAATTGGGATCCAACTGATCCAAATTCAAATAATCCATGGAAAAGCTATAAAGAACCGCAAAAAACGGAAATAAATCAGGCAAAACCAAGTACACCAAGTAATACAACAAATACTGTAACTAAACCAGTAAATACAACAGAAGGAACGACAAGTAAAAATGAAATAAGTAAACCTGCAAATACAACACAAAATACAACTAATAAAAATGAAATAAGTAAACCAGTAAATACAACAGGTGGCACAACAAGTAAAAATGAACTATTAAATAAAGTAACAAATACAACGACACAAGAAACAAATAAAAATACTGTAACAAAATAAAATATATACCTAAGAAACACTTCATATTGAAGTGTTTTTTTAGGTTATAGTTAAAATGTAAAAAAATTAAATTATTCAAATAGAAAGAATATGAAGAAATAATTAAATGACATTATATAAAAAAAACCTCATATAATATATGGGGTGTTGTTTATGGGGCAAAAGGGGTTAGATTTTAAACATAAAGAAGTAGTAAATATAAATGATGGAAGAAGATTACGGGTTTGTGCAAGACGTCACAGCAGATTTAGAAACAGGGGTTATTACATCTATAATAGTTCCACGGAAATAACAAATTATTAAATATGTTTTCAGGAAATAACGATATTGTAATTCCATGGAAAAACATAAAATGTATTGGAGATGATATTATTTTAGTAGAAATATAATTACATTTATACTCATTACTAAAAATTATAAGAAAATCACTTGCAATTTTATGTAAAACATAGTAATATAGTTATATAAAATTTTGCCTAACAAGGAGGAAAAGTAGTATGAAAAGAAGAAAAATAAATATTTTTGTTCTAACAGTAATTGGAATACTAAGTGTGATTATTGCGATTATTCGGAAAACTTTTGTAGTTAAAGGTCAAACAATTGACAAAATAGAATACGAAAGTGAAAATTTAATTATTCATGTTAATAAACAAGGAGGAAAGAAAAATTTAGTAATATTAGGCTCAGGCTATTCTTTAAGTATTGATGAGAATAATAAGGTAATTAAACATGACCTTTTTTTAAGTTTGTATAATGCAAAAGGATATGGTAAAAACACAACAGTTATGTCAATATTTTATCCCTTTGAATCTAAAGGCTTAGAACAGGCTGGAAAGGAACTTAGTGATTTTATAAATTCTAAGCTTAAAGAATATGAGGAAATTACTTTAATTGGTCATTCTAAATGTGGGGTTTGCTTTGCAAATGCTACTAAATGGATAGAGCGGAAAATCAATATAGTTACTGTATCAGCATCATTTTATGGAACTCCAGTAGCAGATAAAGAAAAAATTGAAGCAACATTAAAAGGATTAGAAAAAAAGGTTGCTTTGATAATTTTCGGTAATCACAATGTGGATAAAGATATTAAGATAAATTCAAAATTTATGCGTGAAGCTGATTATTCAGGATTAAAAAATCACAATCACATAAATGTAATGTCAACTTGTCCTAAAAAAAGTTTTAATCCAATTGATTTACTGTTAATGTATGTTGATAAAAAAGGTGTTAATGGAGATGGAGTTGCACCATTTGCAAGCCAAAAATTAAAATTTAAGTCAACAACAACAGTAATAATTGAAAAAACGCATGCACATTCATTAAGTAAAGCAATAGAAATAATTAAACAGTATATTCCAAATTTGTAGCAGAAGATTTTCTTCTGCTATCTTTTATTGTATAGAATAATAACAAATATAAAAAAAGATAAAAAGCCTATGCTTTTTATCTTTTTTTTGATATAATACAAGCATTATAGAAAAAGGAGAGAATTGTAAGTGGATAAGAAAACAAAAATAGGATTTAATGTAGTAGCAATTGTATGTATATTAATATTTAGTGCGGTCTTAGCACCAATTACATTACAAAACGATACATTTTATACAATAAAGATAGGGGAACATATATTAGAAAGTGGAATTGACATGGCAAAAGATCCATTTTCATTTCATAACATTCCATATACATATCCTCATTGGCTATATGATGTAGCAATTTATTTCATATATAGTATTGGAGGAATGATAGGTATATATATATCAACAATTCTTTTATCTTGCATATTAGGAATAACAATATATCTTGTAAATAAAAAAATTGTAAAAAATGATTTAGTATCATTTTTATTAACATTATGTTCAATGTATGTATTAGGAGCATTTATAGCAGCACGAGCACAATTATTTACTTATATACTATTTACATTACAAATACTTTTTATAGAAAAATTTATAGAAACAAAAAGGAAAAGATATGGAGTAGGGTTAATAGTTATTCCAATAGTTATTGCAAATGTACATCTAGCTGTTTGGCCTTTCTATTTTGTACCATTCTTACCATATATTGCAGAATATTTAATAGCTTTAATACTAGATTTTCATTTAATATATAAACTAAGAACAAAAATTATAAAAGATAAAATAGAAAAACTATCAAAAACTGGGGGAAATGAAGAAAAAATTGCAAAATTAGAAGAAAAACATAAAAAGATAGAAGAGCAATTCAAAAAATATAAACAAAATCAAGAACATAGAAGAGAACATCCATATAAATTGAAAATAGAAAGAAAAGATAATGTAAAATGGTTAATAATAATCATGATAATATGCTTATTTACAGGACTATTAACACCACTTGGGGATACACCATATACATACCTTGTAAAAACGATGCAGGGAAATACAACAAAAAGTATTAATGAGCATTTACCAATGGTATTAATTCAAAACATACATACACTTACAATACTTGCAATAGTACTTGCTATACTAATATTTACAGATACAAAAATAAGACTAAAAGACTTCTTTATGCTAGGAGGATTAATTATACTTGCACTAATGTCTAGAAGGCAGTTATCAATGCTAGTAATTTTAGGAGTATATTCAGTAAATAGACTGATTACAGATTTATTTAATAAATATGACCCAAAAGGAACAGAAAGCCTTATGAAAGTGATTAGTACTATATTTGGAAAAATAATAACAATATTACTTATAGTATTATTAAGTATCTGTATATTAAAAGCACAAATTAAAGATAAATTTGTAGATGAAAAAGTGTATCCAGTAGAAGCAGCAGAATATGTAAAAGAGAACTTGAATTTAGAAGAAATAAGATTATATAATGAATACAATTATGGAAGTTATTTGTTATATAAAGGAATACCAGTATTTATAGATTCAAGAGCAGATTTATATACACCAGAATTTAATGGTGATGAAGGTAAAGATGTATTTACAGACTTTTTAAATGTATCGTCATTATCAGTAAACTATGAGGATATATTTGATAAATATGAAATTACACATGTATTAATACCTAATAATGCTAAAATGAATATATTTATAAAACAAGATGATAATTATAATGAGCTATATAAAGACGATAACTTTGTAATATATGAAAGGTTTTCAAAATAAAATATTACTTAATGGAAAAGGATGTTAAACGAATAAATAAAAGGGGACATACAAATGCAAAAATTAAAAACTAATAAGGCATTAATTTATGCAATAATAATTGCTATTATATTATTGCTTATAGATCAAATTACAAAATGTATTATTATAAATAACAATCTAAACATAACCATAATACCAAATATTTTAAATATACACACTGTACGAAATACTGGAGGAGCATTTGGTGTAGCTGAAGGAAATACTGGTATGTTTATAATAACAAATCTTGTAGTATTAGGTCTTATTATAAGATTTATATATCTACAAAAGGATTTTATGGATAAGGCAACTTTATATACATTATTTGCAATACTTGCAGGAGGATTTGGAAATCTAATTGATAGATTATTAAAAGGATACGTGGTAGATTTTATAAATATATTCCCTAGTACAAACTTTCCTAGATTTAATTTTGCAGATATCTATATTACAGTTGGATGGATAATATTAGCATTTATATTTGCACTATATAGCTATAAAGAAATAAAAAATAGTAAAAAATAAAAGGGGTAAGATATGCGTGATATTATAACAATATTAGGTGTTCCAATAGACAATATAACTAGGGACGAAGCAGGCGATATAACAGAAAAGCTAATAAAAGAAAGCAACAAAACTTGTAAAATGGTATTTGCACCAAATGTAGAATTTATAATGATGGCCCAAAAGGATAAAGAATACTTTGATTTATTACAAGAATCAAGCCTATCAACACCAGATAGTATTGGCGTAATAATAGGTGCAAAACTACAAAAGAAATGCTTTAAAGAAAGAATACCAGGACAAAGCTATTTTAGAAAAATAATAGAACTTTCAAATGAAAAAGGCTATTCAATATATTTGTTAGGTGGAGAACCAGGAATACCAGAAGTTGCAAAAGAAAATCTAGAAAAGATATTCCCAAATGTAAATATTGTAGGAGTACATCATGGCTATTTTGACGAAAATGAAGAAAAAGAGGTAATAGAAGAAATTAATACTTTACAACCAAATGTATTGTTTGTAGCACTAGGAGCACCAAAACAAGAAAAATGGATAAAGGCACATAAGAACGAATTAAAGGTTGATGTAGCAGCAGGACAAGGTGGAACATATGATTATGAAGCAGGAAAAATAAGACGAGCTCCATTATGGGTACAAAAAATTGGAATGGAATGGTTTTGGAGATTATGTAGAGAGCCAAGTAGAATAAAAAGGCAGTTGGTATTGCCAGTATATTTATTTAAAATACTATTTTCAAAAGATAAAACAAAAGGAAAATTTATGTAGAAGTTGATGCCCACATCGACCCGAAAACCAAAAATAAATCCAATGCAAACAATGTAGGGGCAGGCCCTGTGTCTGCCCTTCTACAAAGGAATACCAAAAATATTAAAAAACACAAAGGGCGAACACCGGACCCGCCCCTACATAAAATCTATATATATTAACATATGGATCCGATAGCATACAACCCAACAACAAAAATAACCAATAAGGAGAAGAAATTGAAAGAATTTGTTATTGAAGAAGAATATGCAAAATTAAGACTAGATAAAGCAATTGCTTTAAAATTTACAGATTTATCTAGAACAAATATACAAAGACTTATAGAAGATGAAAAAGTATTTGTAAATGATAAAAAGGCAAAAGCAGCATATAAAGTTGAAATTGGCGATAAAATTCAAGTAGAAGAAATAGAAGCAAAGGAAATATATTTAGAAGCACAAGATATACCTTTAGATATTATATATGAAGATAATGATATTATTGTAGTAAATAAGCAAAAAGGATTAGTTGTACATCCAGCAAATGGTAATCCAAATGGGACTTTAGTAAATGCAATAATGAATATTTGTAAAGACTCTTTATCTGGAATAGGGGGAGAAATAAGACCAGGCATCGTACATAGATTAGATAAAGACACATCAGGACTAATAATTATTGCAAAAAATGATAAAGCACATATAACTTTAAGTGAACAAATAAAAAATCATGAAGTAAAAAAAACGTATATAGCATTAGTTAGAGGAACCGTAAAAGAAAATGAAGCAACAATTAATATGCCAATAGGAAGATCTACAAAAGATAGAAAGAAAATGGCGGTATCAAAAAATGGAAAAAATGCAATTACGCATTTTAAAGTAATAAAAAGATATGAAAATTATACATTATTAGAAATAAAAATAGAAACAGGAAGAACACATCAAATTAGAGTACATATGTCGAGTATTGGTTATCCAGTAGTAGGTGATGCAGTTTATTCAAATGGAAAAAATCCATTTGGAGTAATTGGGCAAATGCTTCATTCTAAAAAGCTAGAATTTAAACATCCTATTACAAATGAAGAACTAAACTTAGAAGCACCACTACCAAAGTACTTTAAAGAAGTACTAAATAGTTTAGAATAGTAACTAGAAAATGTTACAAAATAAAGATTTGAATTAAAATATTTCTAAGAACCCCCAGTCGCCTTTGGCGACAGCCCCACTTAGGTAAAGGGGCCTTTATTAGGAATTGTTCTTTGAAGAAAAATAAAATCTGCCCAGACAAATAAATATTAAATGACTGAGCAAATATATCTATATAAACTTTGTATCCCCTAGGAGATACAAAGAAGAACAATAGCAAAGTTTGCATAATGTATTATATGAAGTAAAAAAAATTTTTGTTACATAATAACCTAGGGGTGATACCCTCATCAACCCAATACCAATAGAGTGGAAGTGAAGAATGCAAAATGGAAGAAATAAGATTACAAAAATATATGGCAGAGTGTGGAGTAGCATCAAGAAGAAAATGCGAAGAATACATAATCCAAGGACTAGCAAAAGTAAATGGTAAAACTATTACTGAATTGGGTATGAAAATAAACCCTAAAAAAGATATAGTTGAATATAATGGAAAAAAATTAGAAAGTAATAATGAAAATAGTAAAGTATATATTTTATTAAACAAACCAATAGGTTATGTAACAACAGTAAAAGACCAATTTAGAAGACTGACCGTACTAGATTTAATAAAAGGAGTAAATGAGAGGCTAGTACCAGTAGGAAGACTAGATATGTATACATCAGGAGCATTAATTTTAACAAATGATGGAGAATTTGTATATAAAGTAACACATCCAAAATATGAAATAGAAAAAACATATATTGCAACAGTATCTGGAATTATACAACCAGAAGCAATAGAGAAACTTAAGTATGGTGTAGAAATAGAAGATTATATCACAAAACCTGCCAAGGTAAAAATACTGAAAACAGATGCTACTAAAAATATATCTAGAATAGAAATAACAATACATGAAGGTAAAAATAGAGAGGTAAGAAAAATGTGTGAAGCGGTAGGATATAAAGTAATTGCATTGCATAGAAGCAAAATAGAAAACTTAAATGTAAAAGATTTAAAAATAGGACAGTGGAGATATTTAAATGGAAATGAAATCGAGTAGAGAATAAATAATTATTTTATTTATTCCCTCTCACACCACCATAC
>CAOKRC010000052.1 GCA_948471035.1 uncultured Clostridium sp. | reverse complement strand
CCACTACGGACTTTCACCGATTAGTTAAACGACATGCCTGTCGTACATAAAAAAAGCTAATCGTTATGATTAGCTTTTGGCTCCTTTGCGTATGACGTATTCGAAAAATCCAACGCAAAAAAGTTACTTATTTCCGTTTCAAATATAGTTAAATCAAGTATTTTAAAGTTTTGTATCCGCAATTTTGAAATTACGTTGCTTTAACTATGCTTTTAATTTAACATAAAATTTTAGGTTTGGCAATACTTATTAACAATTTTCTATCATTTTATTTTACTAAATCTAAATCTCCATTTATTACTATCGGAGAAAATCCAGATATTTCATCATATAGCATTCCTTCTGGAATATCATTATACAAGTAAATTTTCTTATTTTTCATAAAAGCTTCATATATTTCAATAAATGTAGCTCCTCCAATATAGTTTTTCTTTCCATTTTTATCAAAATTTAATGTTAATACTGCATCCATTGTTGCAATTCTTTCTTCACTCATTCTAAACATTCTTGCTTTAAATTCTGCGTGTTCTTTTTCTCCTAAATTCCAACTCTTATTTTCAGCATCTGGCTCGTAATATGAATTTGGTAATTCTATTATATGTCCCATTTCTTCTAACTTTTCTTTTATTGGTTCTATATCTTTATAGAATGCTTTACTACAAATAATTAATATTTTCATTTTTAATAACCTCCATCAACTTTTATTATTTCATCATTTATAAAATCTGCATCATCACTAGCTAAAAATGTAACTACTTTTGCTATTTCACTTGGTTCTGCAAATCGTTTTTTATAAATTCTATTAGTTTCTTCTTCAACTAATTCTTTAGGCAAGTCTTTATTCATATCTGTATTTACCCAACCTGGTGCAACACAATTTACATTTATATATGGTGCAAATTGAATTGCTAAATTATGAGTTAAATTAATTAATCCTGCTTTTGAAGCATCATAATCTATACTTGTTGGAAAAAATGCATCTATTCCATTAGTGCTAGATATATTTATTATTTTACCACTTTTGCTTTTTAACATTTCTTTTCCAACATATTTACTTACAATAAACGGTGCAATTAAATTTACATTTAATGTTTTTTTCCAATCTTCTACAGTTCTATCTTCAAATTCTTTATCAATAGCGATACCAGCATTATTTACAAGTACATCTATCTTTCCAAATTCATTTATAATATTTCTTATCATATCTTTAACTTCATTCTCGTTTGAAACATCTGCCTTAATGCATAATGCTTTTATTTCATATTCTTTTTCTAATTGTTCTTTCAAATTTTCCGCTTCTTCATTTTCTCTTATGTAATTTATAACAACATTATATCCTTTTTTAGCAAAATCTTCTACTATTGCTTTACCTATTCCTCTTGAGCTACCAGTAACGAATGCAACCTTGTTCATTCTTTTCCTCCAATCTAATTATTTATTTTATTTTTTATATTTTCTATAATACTATCTAATTTGCTTTTTTTATACATTTTTTCTATATTATCTATTTCTAATATATCTCCACTTGTGAAATTATAAAGATATTCAAAATCAAAATATAAAAACTCTGATATACTGTTAAACCAATTATCAATGGAATCACATATTTCTCGCTGTTCTTCTTCACTCATTTGACCAACAGTAATTAAATATATCTTCTTGCCTTTCAAGTTTTCACTAGCACAATAAGGATTAAATCTATCAAATACATTCTTTAAAATACCTGTTATTTGATTCATATAAATTGGAGACATTATTATAATCTTATCACATTTACCAATTGCATCATAAATTTGATTCATATCATCTTTTAATACACATTGATTTCCTTGATTTTTTTGACAAGTATTACAACCTATACAATATTTAATATCTAAATCAGCTAATGAAAGAAAAATATCATTTTCACTTCTTAATTTGTTCAATAAGTTATAACTATTGTGTTTTCTATTACTTGCACTTATGTATAAATTCATACCTTACCTCCTTAAGAAAGCAATATAAATTTGTAGTATTTTTATTTCTTTTCACTATGTATTGTTGGAACTTGTCCTGTATATAGATATACTATTATTTCATCTAATTTATTATCCATATTATTAATATTGGCTCTAATTTTTTCTAATCTATTTTGCTCTAAAAAGTATTTTTCGTCTTGATCTAAATTAGTTGAAACAAACTCATTATATTTGTCGTGTTCTTTTTTTATATATGAAACTGCTTCTTTTATATTGTTGTTTTTTTCAGATAATTTTTCAAGAATATGTACTTTATTCGAAATATATCTAATATTCATTAAAACTCTTTCCTTATTTTGCTTTGATGGAATAATTTTATAATTCTCTCTTAAATATACTTGTATATCATTACAAATATTTTCTACTTTATCATTTAACTTTCTTATATCGTTTTTCCTTTCAGTCAAATAATATGTAACAAACAAAGCAATGATAATAGTAAGTACCTCATATGCATTTATTTTTAGAAAATCTCCCCATCCATTATTATAAACGTTAACTCCAATATCTCCTAGCAGTATAATACTTATAACAATTATACTTATTATATATTTTTTTGGAATCTTCATAATCTCCTCCTACTCTTTGGCTTCTATTGCTTCTTTTATATATCTTTTGATATCTTCTATAAGTTTAGGTTCATCATCCGATTTTATTTCTATTATATCTAATGTTTGTTTATAATTATCTTTTAAATCTCTTATGAGTCCACCAAATGCTTCTTCTAAAAAAGATGAACCATATCCATATCCTCCATCTAAATCAATTTGCAATTTTTCATTTTTCATTATTGATTCTAAATACTTTGGCTCTAGTATAGTCTCTCTAAAATCTTGTCCTGAAAAATCCCCTTGCTCTTTATATCTTCCTCCTGGTGTATCTGTATATTCTTTACAAACATTAATTTTCATATGTCATATCTCCTTTCGTTTTAACTATTTCCCAATATAATATAGTTCCTTCTAACTCTGTTCCTAAATCATAACTACTATTCTCTTTACTATAATATGCATAATTTGAAATAATTGTTAGATTGCTTATACTTTTATTTTTACTAATTTCGTAAATGTCTGGTAGTCCTGTACCTCTATGTTCTAATTTAGTTTCCGTTCTAAATTCTCCCTTTAAAGCCGATTCTATATACTTATATTCTTTATCTAAATTAAGTATTTCAATTATTCTTTCTCTAAATTTTTTTAGTACTGTAGTTGGTATTCCGATTCCATTATCCATAAATGTATATTTAATTTTATCATTTGTATTTTCCACAAATATATACCAACAAAAGTCAAACTTGGATTTCTTGTTATATGCATGATCTTTTGTATTTGTCATTAATTCTGTAAGCATTCTATATAAGAACTTACTATATAATTTACCTTTATTTAATTTATCATTTGTAAAATCGCATATATATTTTGCAATATCTCCCTGCATAAATCTTCCTGATTGTATTTCTATATTTTCATCTGAATGGATAAGATTTTGTTCTGCAGTTCTCATATAATTTAAAAATCCAGATTCTTTTAAAAATTTATCTAATTTATCATTTTTGGGAAAATTACCTTTCCAAATTATTCTTTTATCTTTTTGCATCTTTGTATTTTTCATTACAGTTAATAAATACATCAAAGCATCTCCTGTAACGCTTTCTATTTCCATCATATCAATCTTTAAAAGATATACATGTCTGCTATTTTTTATGCTTGGTATATTTTCTATAACTCTCAAAATTCCATTAAAGAATTCAATTGTCTCTTCTGGATTACTAAGTATGCTAAATTGTTTTGGCGTTGTAAATACTTTATATGGTAAATTTCTTTCTTTATGTTCTCTGTTATTTTTATAATGATGTTTACCTTTTTTTGCATTAATTCTATTCCTTAATTTTTTATAATCATTTTTCTTTTTCCAAATTTTATATTTGCTACTGTTTTTTCTCATATTCTAATACCTATCAATAACTTTTAATTATTACTATCATCTTTATTATTTAATCTTTTCTCTAGTGTTTCTATACTTGGTAAATTATTTGCTAAATACTCTGGTATCTCTTGTAAATATTTATATTCTGCTACACCTATTGGCTTATTTATATCTTTTAAAGCTAGTTCTGCAGTTAACTTATGCTCATCTCTACATAACAAAATGCCTATTGTTGGATTATCATCTTCTTTTTTCAATAACATATCTACTGCATTTAAATAGAAATTTAACTTACCTGCAAACTCTGGTATAAATTTAACAGTTTTTAATTCTACTACAACATAGCATTTCAAGTTTAAATTATAGAATAGTAAATCTATATAATAATCTTCTCCTTCTATTTCTAAATGATATTGTCTTCCTACAAAAGCAAAACCATTTCCAAATTCTAAAAGTAAATTAGTAATATTAGAAACTAATGCGTCTTCTACATCTTTTTCTAGTACATCTTTTCCATACCCTCCAATGTCAAAGACATATGGATCTTTTAACATTTCTAATGCTCTTTTTCCTAACTCTATTGGTAATGTTTCTTTATAATTGCTTATTTTATTATCTAATAATGCTTGTCTGCTATATAAATCAGTTCCTATTTGATGTTCCAATATTGTTCTTGACCATAAATTTTCTAACGTTTTTTCTGCATACCATAATCTTTCTTGTTCATCTTTTATTTTATCCATAATTGTAGTTATAGTCGTCCATGGCAATTTTGCAACATGATGTTGCAAAATTGAATCATACTCAAATTCTTTTGCAAATTTTTTCATATATCTTAAATTTCTTGCAGATAAACCTTGCATATCTGGAAATTCTAATTTTAAATCTTTTGCTAAAGTATCTATAAAACTATTTCCATACTTTGTATTTTTTATTAATCCTTTTCCAATTCGATGATACATTAGTATAACCTCGTTATTAGCTTGTGTTAATACTTTTCTTCTCGTTGTAATTATGTCATTTTTTATTTCATTTAAAAATTTAAAATACTCATCATCGTTGATAATATTTGTTAAATTCCCCACAATTTTCCTCCATCTTGAATTTTGCAACATCATGCTGCAAAATTCATATTTTACTTATTTATACCATAAAATCAATATAAATACAATTGTTTCCAGAATATTCATTTTTAAAAGTTATAAAAAGGCTGTTACTTTTATACATAACAACCTTTTATATTTTTATCTTCCTACATATCTATCTTTTTTCTTTGTTTTTGCAATATCTTCTTGCTCTCTTTTCATCTGTTGCTCAATTTTTATAACTTCTTTAACTTTTGGTGTATCTTCTAAAATCCAATTTGCTGTTTTTAGTTTTTTTCGATATTTATTTAAAATAGTAGTACATTCATCTCGCTTTGCTTTATATTCTTCTATTAAGTTGTTTTCTTTGCAATTCCTTAACTTATTTCTGTATTTTTGTCTTACATTAGTAGTATTTTCAATATCTTTTTCAGTTTGTGAAATATAGTTTTTTACATCATCTGCTGTTTTTAATTTTTCTGTTACAATAAATTTAATTTCATTAGAATATCGTTCCATTTTTCTTACTTCTTGTTTCATCTCTGGAGATAGTGGCTGATAATTTTCTCGTTTTGGTAGTAATCCTAATAAATGAAATAGTAATAGAAAAAGCACATCAATTCCACTCATTTTACTAATATCTCTAAATTTTCCTTTATATTTATAAACTTTGTATTTTTGTTTTTTCTTTTTAGGGTGTATAAATTCCATATATCTATTTTGATAATAATATGAATTGTGTTCAATTTTGTTTGCTATATTCTTTGGCAAATATTGTTCGCCTAAATGATACATCCTTACTGCTTTTTTATCATTTATTGAACGAATCGTTGGATATTTTCTGTTATAATTATCATTGATTATATAACCTTTTTTTAGCATTATCTTTTTAAATTGTCCATAGTTTATACACATTTCTATTGCTTCATCAATAGCTTGTCTTATTACATTATACTTTGTTGGCTCTCCTCGTTTTTCTGCAAAGTATATACTTCTTGGTGTTTTTCCCTTTGGATTTTCTATAACTATTAGATTATTTTCTCTACATAGTCTATCTGAAATTTCTCTAAATTTATAATATGCACCTTTATTACAATTAAATTTCTTCCCTGTAAACATATTAACTGAATTTACTACAAAATGATTATGATAAGTTCCTGTATTAAAATGTGTGGCAACTACTACTTGATATTCACTCCATATCTTTTCTGCTAGTTCTACTCCAATTTTGTGTGCAAGTTCTGGTGATACTTCTCCTGTTTTAAAACTTTGGTATGCATGATATGCTATATTTCCTGTGCATTTATCGAATCTATTTTGTACTGCCCTCATTTCTTCATAAGCTGTTTCTGCTTTACAATTTACTCCAGTTACATACATAGTTTTTTCGTTTTTATCAATAGTTTTCTCTTCATTTTCTGCATATTTTAGCACTTGTTTTAAATCAGCAAACATTGTCTTTTCTGGATTTTTTGCATAGCTTATTACTCGTGATATACTATCTTTAATTGCCCATATTTTCGTTGTTGCCACCCACATCACCATCTTTTTTATAATTGTAAATATCTAAAAAATCACTTTGCATTTTTGTTATTTTATCTTTTATTTCTTCATCACTCATATAAGGAAATTCATTTTTTAGTTCAACAATTCCATTGTAAACTTTACGAAGTTCTTCATCTGGTATTGAACAAATCTCCTTTTGTAATCCAGATTTTCTCAAATAAGATGACAAATTTAAGTTACTCTTTTTAGCATTTCTTTGTAGTTTTTTCTTCTCATTTTCACTAACTCTAACATTAATTCCTATTGTTCTATTCCTCATAATTTTTCACTTCCTCTTTGATAAATTTTCGTTCTATTTTTTATAAAATCATTCTTAAAAATTTTTAATTTCTTATCTAATTTTAAATCTATTTTTCTATTTTTTTCGTTTCATAAAGTAGGGGTTATAGGGGATAAAAATCCCCTTTCAGCGTAAGCTGTCGGTTTTGTGGCAATACAAAACCTATGCTCGCTACACTTATAGACATTAAATATGGCAATACATTTGTCTGTTTACTCCTACCAGTAATTTTTTATACATATATTAGTTCATTTAATATAATTTCTTCTGCTGTGCTTTTAAAATTGTTCATCATACTTACCCAATAAAGTTGGTCTGTATTTTTCATTTCTTCTGTTAGATTATTTTGCTGTTTTAGTTGTTCGATTATCATATCAATTCTCTTTTCTGCTGTTTCTTGAATCTCTTTTAAATGTTTATTAAGTGTTCCATTCACAAACATAATTGTATATTCTGCTTTCTTGTTTTCTTTTAAGAAATTTAATCTCATTCTTCCATATTTATTTAGCACAATTTTTTCTTTTTCTAATACTAAATTTGGCATATAATAATCGCCTTGTTTTGTGTATTCAATTCCATATTTATTTTCCATTTTCAATTCCTCCATTTATAAAATTTTTTAACTAACTTTTTCTCGTTCTTTTATTCTGATTTCTCCTAAAATCCTATTTTCTTCTTTTTGTGGAAATTGTTTATCATCACTTATTAGTTCCACTAATTTAAAAAGTTGCTCTCCATTTCTATTTACTTCTTCTATTGTAAGATACTTTTTCTGATAACCTTTTTTAGGCTTGTCCAACTGATTTAATTCATAATAAGAAACTTCGTAGTATTCATTTAATCTATCCATATATTCCTTTAATTCTTTTTTATCCATTAACACAGTTGTATTTACTATTCTTTCTTTTTTGCCTTGTTCAAATGGTAATGCTATATCAAACATTCCTAAATCCATCAATTTAGAAATTTGTTCTATATAACTACTTCTAAATTTTATATTGATTAGGTTATAATATCCTTTCTTATCTTTTTCAATTACAATATTCTCTATAAATTTAGAAATAAATTCTTGCTTTTCTTCTTTTGTTTTGCTTTTCCATTCTGCCATAAGCATATCTTGAAACTTATTAGAACGAATTAACTTTTCCTTTTCTACATCTCTATCTGCCATTATCGCCTGTGGACTAAATGATTGTTTATTTATATCAATAGATTGTATTCTTTTTTCTTCTAACATATTTAATTTTTCTTCAATTACTCTGTAATCTTCTGAAAAATCTTCTACTTCTACAATTCCTTTTAAATATGCTTCTTTAATTCTATTCTTTTGATTTTGTAAATTAGATATCTCTTTATCTAGTTTATCTGTATTTCGCTCTTTCTTATCTGCTAAAACAGGAAAGAAATATTTTTTAACTGTCATATCGTATTCAATTAAGTTCATTATTAAAAACATAACTGAATCTTCCACTAAATCCTCTCTTTGTTTATGCTAAACTAAAAATGATCCAAATAATAATTGAAAACAGATCCACCT
>CAOKRC010000051.1 GCA_948471035.1 uncultured Clostridium sp. | reverse complement strand
CTAGGTGGATCTGTTTTCAATTATTATTTGGATCATTTTTAGTTTAGCATAAACAGTGAAAGAACTGTTAACATTCTTACAAAAAATCTTCCGATTAGCACTGCTCGTGTTGACATCATCCCTATCACAAATTAGATAGCAATTATGCTTTTCTAACTCTGATATTAGAACCTCTAAATCTCTTACAGACCTTGTAACTCTATCTAACTTATAAGCTACAATATAATTGATTTTACCTGCTTTCATATCTTCTAACATTTGCTGAAAATCTGGTCTGTTTGCCATATCTTTTGCTGATATTCCTGCATCTTTGTAAACTTTATAGATTTTATAATCTTTATATTTACAAAGTGCCTTTAATTTCTCCTCCTGTTCTCCTAAACTAAATCCGTTCCCTTGCTTGATCTTCTGTGCTAACACGAATATAAATTCCTGCTACTTTCCTTTCTTCATTCATTTTTACATATCCTCCTTCCAAATCTTATGAATAGAAAGGCAACAAAAAAGTGCCACATAGCATAGTTTTAGCTATTAGCACTTATAGAGTTTTTATATTTATTATTATTATCTCTTTACTTTTCTTTTTAATACCACAAATAAACCAATATAGTATAATTTTTTAAAAACTCTAAAATGCTTTGCCGTTCTATGTTATGTATTTCCGCTGATATGTTCTTGTAATTTGGATAACGGATATTTTGTACTTAAATCATTTACATAGAAATAATCGTGTTCATTAAAGAATAGGTACAAGCTATCTTTAATAATTACTCTATGGGGCTCTACATACGCTAAATTGGTATGCTCAATAATTCTTAGACAACCATTTATTATTTGTGGCTGTTCCTTTCCCTTAAATTTTAAACGGCACGCCCATTCGATTTTAGAGAGTAATTCTTTACTCATATTGATTTCTTGTTTAATTATATGTAACATAATACCACAAAAACCTCCTTTTTTCAATATTTTTGGTCAAAAAAAGACCGTTTCTTTTGAAACGGTTTAAGTTTTTGTGTTAATCAAACTTTTTGATAGTCTTGAAACTAACTTATATCAAGCTTTTCAAAAAGTTCGACGAAACTTCTTTATGGCTCCTCTTGTTGGACTCGAACCAACGACCTATCGGTTAACAGCCGAGCGCTCTACCAACTGAGCTAAAGAGGAATGTTTATTTATTATAAACCTATAATAGCATTTCTATTCTTTTTTGTAAATATATATTATAAATTTTTTTCATTTTTATTCCAGTTTTTTAATCCATAAGAATCGCTTATTAATAAAATGATTGGTTCTATCAATAATGGAACTAAAGAAAAATCTCCTTTTAATACTGGTATTCCCCATAAGATAACTAGTATCATATCATTTATTATATAGAATAAAAAACTATACTTATTTCTTCTTACAATCAAATAATTTGCCATTAGGCTTGCAAGCATAGATAAAGTAGAAATAACAAGTTCACTAGTATTTAAACTTTTTAAAATAAAATATAAAACTCCAAACAAAATAATATTTAAAAAACCTAAAATAATCCATTCGTTTTTAGATAAACTACTTTGTTTTACAGTATTAGTATCTTCATTCTTATTAGTAATCCAAGAATATATTCCAACTAAATACATTGGTAATAATACTACTACATAAATAATAACTTCTCCATAATATTGATTTTGAAATGATACAATAGAATATAATATAATTACTAACACACCTATAAATTGACTAATTACTTTTCCTTTTGCTTGTAATAAAGCACATAATATGCTAACTAATGATGTTAAGACTGTTAAAATTTCACTTCTTGTAATAACTCCTGAAATACTAATTAAAATAATACTCATAAAAAGTAAAATTTTTTCAAACAAATTCCAGTCTTTAAATATTTTATTCATTACATAAACCTCCATATTTGATTTATGTAATTTTATCATACTCCTCATCCTATTACAATATAAAATATTATTTATTTACCATATACAAAAGGCTACCCTAATGGGTAGCCTTTCCTCTACTCTTTTATTTGGTAATATACTGTAACTTCATTACCCGATTCATCTTTGGTTTTTTTAGATTTCCATTTTGGTTGCCACAGATATAAGCATTTTACTATTCCTAATAATAAAAGCAGTGCTAAAATCAGTAATACCCAAAATGAATCTACTCCTAAAAGGTATGCAAATTCCATTATACCCTTTAGCATAAACTTCCTCCAACTTTAAAAAGTTGTTTTTATTATACTGTATTTTGAAGATTATGTCAATTTTGTGTTATGCTTTTATTTTCTTTATTTACTATCATATCTATTTTACCATCTTTTAAATAAATAATTTTATCTGAATTTTCAAGAGTAGATTTCCTATGTGCTATTATAATTACTGTACTATTTTTTGAAATTTTATCTATTATATTCTGTATCATTTTTTCTGTTTGTAAATCCATATTAGAAGTTGGTTCATCAAATATATAGAAATTGGTTTTGTGTAGTATTGCTCTTATAAATGCTACTATTTGTAATTCTCCATATGATAACCCAGTAAGTTTAATTTTTGTATCTAATCCATCACTTAATTTATTAAATAAATTCTCTACACCTATTTCTACTATTAAGTCATTTATTTGTTCATCTGTTATATCTTTATTTCCTAAAGTTATATTGTTTCTCATTGTATCTGCAAATATATATGGAGTTTGTGATATGTAAGAGATATTATCTCTTAAACATTTAGTAGATATATTAGATATGTCATTATCTCCAATAGTAATTCTTCCAGTTTCTATATCATATAATTTCATTAATACATTTGTAAGTGTCGTTTTTCCCACTCCTGTTCTTCCTGCAATTGTAACTTTCGTTCCTTTTTTTATTATAAATGACATATTTTTAAGTACCATTTCTTTTTCATATTTCATTGATACATTTTGAAATTCGATATCTCCATTAAGATTTTCTATGTATTCTCCGTCTTCAATATTTTCTTCATCTTTCTCATTTAACAAAGCTTTTATTCTTTTATATGAGTTTATACATGTTTGTATTTCTTCTAACTGATTACAAATTTCTTCAAGAGGAGTTTTACATTCTTTTGTATAATATAACACTAAATAAATACTACCTAAAGAAATAGCTATGTTTATATTTAATGCGTAGTATATAATAGCATAAATTCCTATTGCTTGAACTATTGCTATTATCCAATATGGAAAATGGTGTATAAATATATATTTTTTCCTTATTTTAAGTTCTTCATCAAATAGATTATTTATCTTTTTTATGTTTTTGTTTTGTAATTTAAAAAGATACGTCAATTTATTTTTATTATATAATTCTGAAAATTCTTTATGTTCTTTGTCCCTCTTTTTCAAAACCTCATTATCTAAATTGCCTAATATTTTAGTAAATTTGTATACAACTAGTGCTATGATAAATACTGTAAATGTCCCTATTATAGCTAAATTAATATTAGCTACAAACATCATTATTATCATAAATACTATATATAAGATATTACTTAAGATGTTATACAAAAATCCAAAAAATAAATCAAATAAATTGTCTACATCTGTAGTTAATCTTGTATATAACTCACTTGAATTGTATTTGTTGAAAGTTCCCATTTTAAAATTAAGTATTTTGTTAAATAGCATTTCTCTAATATCTTTCAATACTTTGCATATAGTAGTATTTATTATAACATCTCTTATATATTTAAATATAACTCTTCCTAAATGTATAGCTGTATACACACATATAAAGAATATTATTGTATTAATAATATCTTCTCTAGAAAAGTCGATATCTACAATTTGTTTTACTATATATGGTGGTAATGCTGATAAAAAGTCACAAATTATTAATAATACCCCTACAATAACTATTGATTTAATATGCTTTTTTATAATCTTTCTCATATTAAATCACCTACTTTCTCATAGGCATTTAATTCACTATAAAGTTCATTCTTTTTAAGCAACTCTTCATGTGTTCCACTATCTAATATTTTTCCATCTACTAATAAATATACTTTATCCATTTTTTCCATCATACTTATTTTATTAGAAATGATTATAAGTACATTGTTTCCTATTTGTTTTTCAATTTCTCGGGTTACTTTCTTTTCTGTCTCAACATCTAGAGCAGACAATGTATCATCAAATATGTTTATATTTCTAACATTTAATAAGTTTCTTGCAATTTGGATTCTTTGCTTTTGACCTCCAGATATTTTAATTCCATTTTCACCAATCTTTGTTTCAAATCCATCTTGCATTGTTTGAATATCTTGTAAAATGTTAGCTTTTTTACAAGTTTTCTCTATCTCATCATCTGTTGCTTCATTTTCAATGTCTATGTTATTTTTTATTGTATCGTCTATAATAATATTTTTTTGCATAGCATATCCTATATTTTCAAATATGCTTTCTCTTGAATATTCATTTATATCTATTCCATTAATATACACTTGGTTTTCAGGTACTTCATAAAATCCTGCCAAGATATTCATAAGTGTTGTTTTTCCGCTTCCAACTTTACCAACAATACCAATTTTTTCTCCACTATTTATTGTCATATTTATATTATCTATTGCTAAGTTTCCATTATTTTCATAGCTATAGCAAAGATTTTTGATTTCTATTTTTTCAATTTTATCTAGTTTTTTTCCTTCTTTTTTATATGTTTCTAAACCGAAAAAATAATTAAACCTTTTACTTGCTATTTTAAAATTAGATATTCCTGTAATTAATGGTTCTATTGAATTTATAATCTCTGATATAGCAATTGTAATACAAGAAATATATGCTGTTAATTCTCCTATAGTTAAGGCTCCTTTGTTAATTAGAATTAGTCCGTACTGCAAATCCTATTACATAACATGCTGCATATAAAATATTTGAAACCATATCCATTTTATATATTACAGCCCCTACATAAACATCCGAAAAATAGGTTTCTTCATTAACTTTCTCAAATTTTTTCTTTTGATTTTCTTGCTCATTATATAACTTTATTAAACTAAAACCAGAAGTATTTTGTTCTATACTCTTTGATAAATTAATATATACTTTTCTTTCTATTTCAAGTGCTTCTCCTTGCTTTTTATAAAGTTTATATAAAAAATACATTGCAATTGGAAAAACTGGTAATATTGCTAACATAAGTGTCATATTCAAGTTTTTTCCTATTACAATTAAACCGATAATAGGTGCTACAATTAGCCTTGCAACATTAAAGAAAGCATTACCTAAAAATTTCCATATTAGTAATATTTCTTTTGATAAGTATGCTAAAAATACTCCTTTATCTTCTTTATCAAAATATTCTGGTTTTACCCATTGTAAATGTTCTATTACTTTGCTTCTTAAATATGTATCTGATATTCTTGCTCTTGTAAAGAATAATGTTCTATATATTATTCTTGGAATAATCATTATAATTGAATAAAATATTAGTGCATATACTTCATTCATAATTACATCTTTACTAACATTTCCTTTAATTAATAAATCTAATATGTTTCCTATAATGTTAGGTATCTTATATAAAATATATATAACAATTGCATGAAATACCATTCCCAATATATAAATTGGAAATGTTCTTTTTAGTTCATCTACAAATATTTTGCTCGGTTTTATTTTTTCTTTCATTTTAATCCATTCTCCATAATTGAAATTTACCTGTAATTTCATTTACATCTTCTGTATTTCCATAAATAACTGCACCTAAATATTCCAATTTATCATTTTCTTTTGAATTAATAGATTCTACTAATTCATCATCTGTTCTAGTTTCTAACATATCTTTTGGATAATCTGCAACTAATAAGTTTGGATTATTTTTAGCTATTTCTATAGTTGTTTTAAGCTTTCCTGCTTTTACTTTTGTTATTATAAACGGACATTTGCTTATTCCTAAATGTTCTATTCCTGATTTATCAATAATATTTGGTTGTCCCATAATTTCAGCATCTGAGTATTTACCAATAGATATAGCAAGATGCCCTATTACATTTAGTGCTACTGTTGGTTCAACATTTGATGCAATGATTCCTACAACTTTTTTATCTTCATAATTCATATTTTTTACTCCTTTATTAATTAAATTTTGCTTTTAATAAAGGAGTAACTACATTTTCAAGTACTTCTATTTTTGCCCATAATTCTCCTCCATGCATTTTTCTTGGATATTTAAGCATTATAATTCCCCCATAACTTTATTTAAATTCTCTAACCATTCAAATCCTTCAGTATCTAAATTTTGCAACTGTTCTATTTTAAAATAATTTATTTCATCAACTTTCTCTTCTTGCAATTTACATTTACCTATATCTATATTTTTTCTAACATAGTATACTGTAAAATGTAATTTTCCATTTGTGTCAGTACTCAAAAATTTCATTTCTTCTTTATTTAATCTAATACCTATTTCTTCTAAAGTTTCTCTTATTCCTGCATCAAGTGGTGTCTCATCAAAGTCTACTTTTCCTCCACATATTCCCCACTTATTAGGATTATTTCTTTTAAATTTACTACGTTTTTGTAATAAAAGTTCATTATTTTCATTGATAATAACTACTCCAACTACTGATATATAATAACCATCAGGTACATTATTAAGATTTCGTGCTTCAACATGTGTTAAAACTTTTCCTGTTTTATTTCCGTTTTTATCAACTAATTCATGCTTTTTCCATTAAATATACTCCTAAAAACTTATTTCTTCATTTTCCAACTTTTAAAATAGATACATTCTAAATTATCATTGAATTTTATCTCATAAATACCATCAAATTTAGTTATATCTCTTTCAAATAACCATTCTACAACTACTATATTATTGTCTATAGCTAATATTTTAAATTGAATATTTTTTATATCTTGATTTCTAATATGTTGCCACTCGTTTGTAATTTGTTCAAAAGTTGTATATGGCTCTAAAAATGGTGTCTCTCGATAATAGGTTGTCTTTGTAAATAAAGATACTGCCTTTTCTATATCTTTATTCCACTATGCACCTTTCAAATTATTTAACCATTGTTCTATAAACTTTCTGTCCATAATTTAATTATCCTTCTATACTTTTCATTAATATTTCTAATTTCATATGTCTCACTATTGATTTTTAATCTATTAACATTTTTACAAATGCTTTAGTAGAATTCATATTATAACCTAACTTTTGATAAAATTTATGAGCACCTTCATTGTCTTCATCCGCTGTAAAATAAATTAGTTCACAATTGTTTTCTATAGCTATTTGCTCTATCTTCTCAAAAAGTTTAGTAGCAATGCCTCTATGTCTATATTCTGGATGTGTACCAACCCACCATAAAGTCATAAAAGGTGTTTTTCCATCAAACAAATTATATGCCATAATTACAGATGTATATCCAACAATCTTTCCATTTAATTTCGCTACTAAAAACCTATATGTATCTGTATTGTTGTGGATTTTTAAATATAGTTCTTTTACATCTTCTAAACCATATTCTTCATTAAATATTAATTTATTAATATTATAACATTCTTCTATATCTTCATATTTCAAATCTTCAATTATTAATTCCACTTTTATTCCTCCATAACTTTCTTTAATTTCTCTCAATAATAATATCTGCAACTGTTAAATTAATATCGTTCGTAACATTATCTATAATTGTTTTTGCAACATCACTAGGTTTCATAAAAGTAGCTTGTTTATCTTTTGATACATAATCTCTACTGTTTTTATAAAATTCTGTATTTATTCCACCTGGATATACTCCTATTATTTTTACACTTGTACCTTTATAGCAGGCTTTCAAACTTTCTGTATATCCTCTTTCTCCCCATTTAGTAGCACAATATACAGATTCTTGTTTATTTCCTCTTAATGCTGCAGATGACATTATATTTACGATTTTTAAGTCTTTTTCTTCTTTTGCTCTTAAAGTTTCAGTTGAAAATAAAATCATTCCCTCTAATCCTTTAAAACATTTGTCTATATCTTCTTTTTCATATTGTGTCGGTAACTTAAATGATGGCTCTCCTGCATTATTAATTAATATTTTTATATTACCTAAACCTAATATTTGATTAATAGTATCTTTAACAAATAAGCTATCTGAAATGTCTCCTATAAATCCTTTATAATTATCTTTATATGTATTGTCTAAGATTTGCATTCTTTCATAATCTCTATCTATATTACATACAAAATAATCTTTTTCAATAAATTGTTTAACAAGTTCTAATCCAAGTCCATTTGCTCCACCTGTTATTATTACTATTTCTTTGCTCACTATAATTTCCTCCTAAATTTATATATTGTTAATATATCATACTCTATTGATTTTGTAAATTTATTTATGAATACTATGTATATTTTTGATATTTATAACATTACTTAAATTTAGAAATTCTATTTAACAAATCGAGTAGAGAATAAATAATTATTTTATTTATTCCCTCTCACACCACCATAC
>CAOKRC010000050.1 GCA_948471035.1 uncultured Clostridium sp. | reverse complement strand
GCATTTCATAGTACTAGGTATTACCACATAAATTTTTAAGCGATTGCCATACAAATTTATTGAATCTATCTTTTACAGTCAATAGCCAAAGTTGTAATTAATGTCTTTAGCTATTGACATCATCAAGGAACTCATTCTTCTGTTCCTATATCATTTAATATAGCTTTAGCTTTTTCATCTGGCATACCAAATCTTTGAGATAAATATCTAAGTGATGCAGCAAGTTCTCCATCTGGACCACCATATTGTGAAATGATGAATTTTGCAAGTCTTGGATTTGTACATTTAATTTTAACTGGATATTCTAGCGCTTTTGTATAACTCCACATTAAAAATTCCCCCTTTCCCATGGCCATGGTTCCTCAAGCCATCTCCATTTTTTACATGGATAACTAATTGTTAATGGTCCAAACATCTTTTGATATTTGTCTGCTAATTCTTTTGCTTTTTTCGCATATTCTCTGTGTAAACATAAAGCCTTTTCATCATCAGGATGAGTGTCCAAATATAAAGCAAGTTCTATTATAGAAAATTTATATGCTCTTAATTGCATCATCATTTCTTCTCTTAAGTCATTTTTACATGCACAACTCATTTCATTATTACATTCACAAGAACATTCGCATGAACATTCACAAGAATTACAATTTCTATTTTCCATATTATCTTCTAACATTTGTTACACCCCTCTCCTATTTTATTTGTTTGTCTAATATATTCATTTTCTTCTATTGATTGACATGGTACATATGGGCTTACTAGTTCTGGAAAAATAGTACCCATTTTTAATCCAACACAAGGTTTGAAAGTTTTATCCATTGTTTGCCAAGGCACATAACTTTGCCCAAACATTGGATTTGTAGGAAATACTGATTCTTCTTCATCAAAACCACATTCGCAATCACAAGTATCATTGTTTTTACAAGAACATTCCATATCATTAGAAACATTATTACACGCTTTTTCCATAAGGTCATCTGTATAATTTGAATAATTACTTAAACAACATTTATGACAATTACATCTTCTACGCATTTATATTCCTCCTTTTTTAGATATAATACATAATATGACAATATAATCTAAATAGTTACTAAGCAGAATTACATTTTGAAATTTGTCACATTTGCATATTTACCTAAAATATGGTATAATGACATTATGTAATGTTATATTTTTTAAAACACTATAATGATTGCATTGCAATTATTGAAACCAAAAAAACATTTTAATAAAGAAAGGTAGGAACACTCTATGAAAAAAACAACATCCTTTATTATCACATTACTTTGCACCTTGACACTTGTTGGTTGTGGTAGCAATAACGTAGACACCTCAAATCTTCTTAGTACAAAAACCTTCTATGAAGAATGCGAGATCGACCGGCAGCAACTGAGGAATATTGAGGATAATCTTGATGAACAATCACTCAATATTCAGGAGCAGCTTAATGAGATTATGGCTAAGCAGGATAGCCTTGCTGAAGCCCTCAAAGAAACATCAGCTCTTGAAACGCCTGTTACACAATCGCCTACTCCCGAAACACCTGTGGCATCAATCGCATCAACAGGTACCCCTATAGTATCGGTGTTGTACAACAATGAACTTTTGGCTGTACCTGTATCAGCAGATTCCAAGTTTAGCCCTTTCGAATTGACATATCCTGGGCATGCAGATAGGGATTTAACCATTATGATTTACTGTTCCATCTCGCACATAAACTTGGTAGACGAGAAAGGCGGTTACATATCCACTCTGTCATTTTTATCTACTGAAAACAACATGAATTATTTATATTTTTATATGGATAATGATGGTGTTAATGGTGCAAAGTTCTACTTTGAAATAGTTACTACTGGTAATCAGTCTTACTATTTTGGAGTAGACTATCATAAGTAAAAGAATACCCTAGCAATTGCTAGGGTTTATTCTTATTTTCCATTATTATGTAATTTACTAAATCCTTTCTCTATTTTTTCTTCAATGAATTATCCATATTTTTGATAGATAATTCCCTATAATCTTATTTCACTACTTCACTAATAACTTTCGCTAAATACTTCATACTTACTAAGCATTCTTCCATTGTATTTCCTGTAGCACCTACCTCTATTATTGAAGCTGCTTTGCTTAAGTGCTGGTTATATCTTGAATTACGTACTATAATTGGTCTAAATAAACCTGGATATAATTCATTTGCTTTTTCTTGTACTTTAACTGCAAACTTTAGATTTTGTTGCCAATTAAGATGTTGTAATCCTCCTCCATCTGTCCCTATAACAAACATCATTTGTGCAGCCATTTCATCCCCTATTTTTACACTTGGTGCATAATCTGCATTGCTACCGTACAGCATCTCTATGTAAATCAATTATCATTTGTGCATCACTATTATTTGCTAATATATTTTCTACTGTAGTAAGCGATCTCCCATACGATCCATTATAAGCTGGATAATCGTGATAGGTTTGATTATGTATTACATTATATCCATAATTTGTTAAATATTTTTCAAGTTCAGTTCCAACTCTTGCTACTGAATAGTTTAAATCTGTTGTTCTATAACTTCCTGTCATTTCATAATTAAACTGTTCGCTAGGAGTATAACTTTCACATGTATGAGTGTGAAAAATTATAATATCTTTATTATTTTCTAACGAAATATTAGGTGTTAAAATTTCCTCTGTAATTTCTTTATTTGATTCATTTTTAACTTTAACACTTCCAAATACACTATTATATTTAGGAGTTATATTATTTTCTGTTACTTCTTCTGTTGCAACATTTGTCTTTGCTTCTTCAATACTATCTAAATTTTCTTCATTGTTAACCTGCGTATGTATATCTTCATTTTCTTCTCCATCTACAATTAAATTATCCATCATATGTAATTCTGTACTTAGCATTCTTCTTAAATTAGACCCTCTAGAAGAATTTGCTACTTGTCGAATTTTTCCGTGCTGTTTCATCCTCTTCTATTTTTGGCAAAGTATCATTAATACACCCCACAAAACTTACACTAATCCCATCTCCTACAAACTTAATCTTTTCTCCTATAAACTTAATAATTCCAAACATAAATACTAGTACTATGGCAATACAAAAAAACTTAAATATACTTCTTATATTAATTACAGTAACATTAACCATGTTTTTCTCCTTTGTTAAAATAATTCTATATTAATTGTATTCTCTTTTCTTTTAGAATAGAACTGAAAGAATGAATAATTATAGTTTTTCTGTTTAGTCTCATATTAATTTATAAAAAAGCACCAATCAAATAAATGATTGGTGCTTTTTTATAAATTAATCAATAATAACCTCTTTAGCCAAACGCATTTGACGTTTTATGTCAAATGTTTATATAATTGAATTGACTTATGACAATAGAGCATATATGTTTTTATGTGTTCGCCACCCTATAGGAGGTAACTGTATGTATTTGTATACTACATCTTTTTTTCATTTATGCTATTTTACATTGGTATTCCTATTTTAGGATTTCTTTTCATTCTTTTCTTACTTCATTGTCCTTCTGATAATGAAGCTGAAAATCAAAATGAAAATAAAGACTAAAAAAAGAAAAAAATAATTTATAATCCTGCCTCCATGGGGGATTTTTTATTTTACATCCTAAAATAGCATTAAAAATCACGTTCTCTTAATTCTAAATAAATTGGTTTTTCTTCTTTAATCATTGTTGATTTTCCGTGTCCTGGATACACTATTGTATCATTTGGTAATATAAGTAGTTTATCGGTTATAGAATTTATTATATCGTTTAAACTTCCTGTTGGTAAATCAGTTCTTCCCCATGTTCCACGAAATATTGTATCTCCACTAAATAACATTTTTTCTTTTTCACAAAATAAAGATGTACTACCATTCGTATGTCCTGGTGTATGTATAACTTTAAACTCCAATTCTCCTAAATGTATTAAATCTCCATCATCAATCCTCGAACCTTCTTCTAACCTTATATCTGGTATTCCAATATAATAATTCAATGTTATTTCTGTATTTTTCAAATTTTCGCTTTCTTTTCTTTCAATTAGTACCTTTGCTTCATATTTATTTTGTAACCCAACTACTGCTCCTGTATGGTCTCCATGGCAATGTGTTAAATAAATATACTTTAGCTTTGCCTCTAATATATCTAACATCTCTATTATCTTTTCCTCTTCTCCAGCTGGGTCTATTACCATTGTTTCTTTTGTTTCTTCATCAACAATAATATAACAATTTGTAGGTTCTCCAAGTGGAGTATCTAACTTTAATCGCTTTAATATCATAAACTTACTTCCTTTATTTTTCCAAATTAATATTAACCTCATTTTTATGCGTTCAGGCCCATGAGGATACCAAAATCCTACATATCTATTTTTTCCTTTTTACTTCAAATACACTATCAACTTTCCTTAAAGATTTAAGTGTTTTATTTAGGTCGTCTAAATTTTCTACTTCTACTGTAATTTCTGTTGTAACAATTTTTTCTTTATTAACTTTACTATTAATTGCAACTAATTTTGTTTTAACATCATAAATCGCCTTAATAATATCTGCAAGAAGCCCATTTCTATCATTTGAATATACTTCTATATCAACATTATAGCTTGATACTTTTTCATTGTACCATTCTACATCAATAATTCTATCTTCTTGTTGTAATAAATCCTTTATATTTACACAATCTGTAGTATGAATAGATACTCCTCTTCCTTTTGTTATATATCCAATAATATTATCGCCAGGAACAGGATTACAGCATTTTGAAAGTTTAACCAAACAATTATCTATTCCTTTTACAATAATTCCACTCTTTGAAATATTATTTCTTACTTTCTTTTGAGTAGAAAGCTCTTCAATCTTCTTTTCTATTTGGTCATCTTCATTAACTTTTTTATATTCCTCTAAAATTTTTGCAATAATCTTTCCTGCTGTTATTGCCCCAAACCCAACAGATGCATACATATCATCTATTGTATTATATTTATATCTATCAAGTGCTGCTTGTACATATTCCTGTTTATGAAGCTCATTTGATGTCATTCCTATTCTTTTTATCTCTTTTTCTATTAATTCTTTACCTTTAACAATATTTTCTTCTCTTTGTTCTTTTTTAAACCAACTTTGAATTTTATTTCTTGCAGATGTACTTTTAATAAATTTTAGCCAATCTCTACTAGGTCCCTTTGCATTATCTTGAGTAATAACTTCTACAATATCACCATTTTTTAATTTAGTAATAATTGGCATCATTTTTGAATTTATTTTGCATCCTGTCATTTTATGCCCAACTTGAACATGTATACTGTATGCAAAATCTATTGGTGTTGACCCAGCTGGTAATACTTTAATATCTCCCTTTGGAGTAAATACATATACCTCATCTTCAAACAACTCAGTTTTTAATGTATCTAAAAATTCTTCTGGGTCCCTCATTTCTTTTTGCCATTCTAATGTTTCACGAAGCCATGCAAGTTTGTCTTCTTCTACTTTTACATTTGATTTCTTTCCCATAGCAAAATTTGCTTCTTTATATGCCCAATGTGCAGCAATACCAAATTCTGCAATTCTATGCATATCCCAAGTACGTATTTGTACCTCAAATGGCGTTCCTTTTTCCCCAATAAGTGTTGTATGTAATGATTGATACATATTTGGCTTTGGAACTGCTATATAATCTTTAAATCTTCCAGGCATTGGATTATAAAGTTCATGTACAACTCCGTAATGCTGCATAACAGTCTTTTACAGAATTAACAATAATTCTTAATGCAAATAAATCATAAATTTGGTCTAGAGTGCAATTATCCCTTTTCATTTTTCTATAAATACTATATAAATGCTTTGCTCTTCCTGTAATTTCTGCTTCTATATGTTGAATTTTCAATTGTTTCTTTATTTCTTCTAATATTTTTTCAATAAACTTTAGTCTTTCTTCTCTTTTTCTATCTAATCCTTCTACGATTTCTCTATATTCTTCAGGATATAAATACTTAAAAGATAAATCCTCTAACTCCCATTTTAAAGAATACATACCTAAACGGTTTGCAAGTGGTGCATATAGCTCCATAGTTTCACTAGCATTAGCAATTTGTCTATCTCTAGTTAAATATTTAAGTGTCCTCATATTATGAAGTCTATCTGCTAATTTTATTAGTATAACTCTTATATCTTTTCCCATTGCCAAGAACATTTTTCTATAATCTTCTACTTGTTGTTCTTTTAAAGTAGTGTAATTAAGCTTACCAAGTTTTGTTACTCCATCTACCATTTCAGCAATTTCTTCACTAAACTCTTTTACTAAATCATCATATGTAACATCTGTATCTTCAATTACATCATGTAAAAGTGCAGCACAAATAGTATCATCATCTAAATTCATACACGCAAGCGTATAAGCTACTTGTACAGGATGAATAATATATGGCTCACCTGATTTTCTCTTTTGGTCCCCATGATTTGATATAGCATAGTTATATGCTTTCATCATAATCTTGGTATTCGTTCTCCAATTATTCTTTTTCATTCTTGAAATAATATCATTAATTGTAGCTTGTTCTTCTTGCATGATTTTACACCTCTTTGTTTTGATTTTGATTTTTTATGTATGGATTGTACCCTTTTTATCTAATTTTTGTTTATATTTCATTATAAATTATAACCATTATATAGATTTCATAATATCCTTTAAATTCATTTGGACATTTTCCATTCCATTAAAGCTGTTTATTTCTAGTACTCCAACAATATCTACTTTGTCTCCAATTAAGTATTCATTAGCTAAACTTCCCATGTTAAACCCTATAGCGTCAATTATAATATTATCGTCACGTAGTGTCAATTTTAAATGCTTTCCCTCTGTTAATGCACGAATTGAGTTTATTCGTAACTCTTTATATGCAAATAACGGCATTTTGTTTCCTTCTCCAAAAGGTTCTAGCTTTTTTAATGCTTTTATAAATTCTATGTTCATATCCTCTTGTCTTACAATTCCATCTATATTAATAATAGCTTGAATTTCTTCTAATTTACTTTCTTTTGCTATTCTTTCAAATTCTGTTTTAAAATTTTCAAAATTTTCTTCTTTTAATGTAAGACCCACAGCCATTTCATGCCCACCATATTTTTCTAAGTACTTACTACATTTGCATAAAGCATCATGTAAATCAAACCCAGGAATGCTTCTTCCGTGAACCTTTTGCAATTCCATCTTCAAAAGACAGTAATATACTTGGTTTAAAATAGGTCTCTGTTATTTTAGATGATACAATTCCAATTACCCCATGATGCCATCCAGATTTTCCTACTACAATAGTATTTTTCTCATTTTCATTATTTTCTTCTATTAATTCTAATGCTTCTTTCACAATATTTTTTTCTGTTTCTTGTCTTGTTTTATTGTATTCATTTAATTTTTCTGTTAGCTCTTTTACTTCATTTATATCATTTGATAAAAATATATCTAATGCTTCTGTTTCATGTCCCATTCTTCCACAGGCATTAATTCTAGGTGCAATTCCAAATGAAATAGTATTTGAATCTATTGTTTTATATCCTGTTGCTTCTAATAAATATTTAAGCCCCAAATTTTTAGTTACATTAACAAGTTTTAGTCCAAGTTTTGTAATAACTCTATTTTCATCTACTAATGGAACTATATCTGATATAGTTCCTACACAAACTAAATCTAGGTATTTTAGATATTCTTTTTCTTCTAACCCTAGTTTTATTCCAAGTGCTTGAATTAATTTAAATACAACTCCAACTCCTGCAAGTTGATTAAATGGATACTTATTATCTTTTCTTTTTGCATCAATAACTGCTAATGCTTCTGGTAGTTCTTCTAATGGCTCATGATGGTCTGTTATAATTGTAGTTATTCCTAAAGAATTTGCAAATTCAATTTCTTCTGTTCCAGAAATACCACAATCTACAGTTATCATTAATCTATATCCTTGGTTATAAATTTCTTCTATCGCTTCTTTATTTAATCCATATCCTTCTTCTAATCTATTTGGAATATGGCTTTCTACTTGAATTCCTCTTTCACCGTAAAAATTTTTGTAAAACGGAAATACTAGTAATTCCATCTACATCGTAATCACCATAAATCATAATTTTTTCTTTTTTATTCATTGCCTCTATTATACGATTTACTGCAATTTCCATATCAGGCATTAAAAATGGATCATAAAAATCTTCTCTTATTGGCTCTAAAAACTTTCTAATTTTATCTTCTTCTACAATTCCTCTATTAGCTAAAATAGTTGCAAGTAATCTAGTAACCCCAAATTTCTCTTGTATTTCTTCTACTATTTTTTCATTACTACTATAATATTCCCATTTTTTATTCATATCCTTTTCTCCTACTATACAATTTGTATATAATTGTACACTATTTTAAAAGATTTTAAAAGGGATTTTTTGTATTTAATTGTTTTATTTAGATTTTAATTTAGTTTAAAATAAATTTGACAATAACTTTTTAATATAATCGAGTAGAGAATAAATAATTATTTTATTTATTCCCTCTCACACCACCATA
>CAOKRC010000049.1 GCA_948471035.1 uncultured Clostridium sp. | reverse complement strand
TATATCCCTATTTTCAACTTCTTTACTGCTAATCAATTCACGGATTCAGGAAATACAATAAGTAAATATAATATAATAACATAAAAGAATAGTTTAAGTATAAATAATAAAAAAAGATAACAATTTAATAAAGGAAAAATAGGAGGCACAAATGAAAAAAGAAAAGAGAAAATATGCAAATTTTGTAGGGACAGATGCTATAAAATTTTCCCAAAACAAAACTGATAAATATAATGAAAATAGTGTAGGAACCAGATGGTATGCAACTCAAAATGCTATCACATTAATAGCTCTAATAATAACAATAATAATTCTTTTAATATTAGCTGGGGTAACAATAAATGTGTTGATAGGAGATAATGGGTTGTTTAGTACTGCAAAAAAAGCAGGAACAGAATATGAAAAAGCTGCAGCAAGAGAAAAACTAGAAGTAGCGATAAGTGATATAATAGCTACTAAACTAGGAAATGCGAAATTGGTAGATTTAAATAATATAAAAGATAAAAATATTAAAATATTGAATGTTATATTAGAAAATGATATAGAAGCAAATGTAGAAGTTGATGGAAAATATAAATTTATAATTGATAGTAATTTTAATATTTATTATGAAGAAGATATTAATGATTATGTAGAAGCTATATTTAAAATGCCAGTATTAACGGCAAATGATAGTACAATAAATGGCAAAAGATACATTGTTTCTGCAAGTTCTGTTTTGGGTGGACAGATGGAATATGCCTATCAAGCATTTGATGGAATTGTGTATAAGAATATTAATGAATGGCATTCCGAGCAAGGTGGTTCACAATGGTTACAGATACAATTTCAAGATGAAATTAAAATAAAAAAATTTACAATAAAAAATAGAGATTATAATCCAACATATGCAGTGTCACAATTTGAGTTGCAAGGTTCAAATGATGGAGAAAATTGGACGAGTTTAGGTACGTATACAAATAATACAGGGCCTATAGAAGAAACAAGTTTTGAAATAACAAATCCAAATTTTTATACTTATTATAAATGGAATTGCGGTAGTGGATATGTAACAATAGGTGAAATTATATTAAATGAAGCTATAATAAAAATACCTAAAAGAAAAATTTCTGCAATAGAAAATAGTATTAAAAGTATAGGAAATGTTACTATAGATAGTTATGAAGAAATAATTAAAGTTTGCGAACAATATAAGTCTCTACAATGTGAAGCAAAAGAGATAATATCAAATTATAAACAATTAGAAGATGCAATTAATCAATATAATAGCTTTAATGTAGAAACTATATTTAAAATGCCAGTATTAACGGCAAATGATAGTATAATAAATGGCAAAAGATACAGTGTTTCTGCAAGTTCTGCTTTGGGTGGACATATGGAAGAAGTCTATCAAGCATTTGATGGAATTGTGTATAAGAATAATAATCAATGGCATTCTGAGCAAGGTGGTTCACAATGGTTACAGATACAATTTCAAGATGAAATTAAAATAGAAAAATTCACGATAAAAAACAGAGATTATGATCCAACATATGCAGTATCACAATTTGAGTTACAAGGTTCAAATGATGGAGAAAATTGGACGAGTTTAGGTACGTATGCGAATAATACAGGGCCTATAGAAGAAACAAGTTTTGAAATACCAAATTCAAATTTTTATACGTATTATAAATGGAATTGCGGTAGTGGATATGTAACAATAGCTGAAATTATATTAGATACTGCATTTATGAAAATACACATAGATATTCCATAATTTAATAAATAAAAGTTATTATACAAGCAACGAATTAGAAATATATTTTCAAGGTTCGTTGCTTTTTTATATATTTTTATGATATAGTGAGTATATAAAAGTTAAAGAGGAGTGATATTTTTGAAAATTACAGATGTTACTGAACTTAAAAAGATTGCGAATAACATTAGAATTGGAATATTAAAAGAAGTTTATGCTGGAAAGTCTGGTCATCCAGGGGGTTCTTTATCTTGTGCTGATATTTTAACTGTACTATATTTTAATCAAATGAATATTAATCCAAGTGTTCCTAGTTCACCTGCAAGAGATAGATTTGTTTTATCTAAAGGACATGCTTCACCAGCACTTTATAGTACACTTGCCGAACGAGGATATTTTGATAAAAAAGAATTATTAACTTTTAGAGGAATTGATAGTATTTTACAAGGGCATCCTGATATGAAACATATTCCAGGGGTTGATATGTCTACAGGTTCTCTTGGTCAAGGACTATCTGCAGCAAATGGAATGGCGATGTCTTCTAAATTAAATGGAGATGGTTTTAGAGTATATTGTTTACTTGGAGATGGAGAAATTGAAGAAGGACAAATTTGGGAAGCAGCCATGAGTGCATCTCATTATAAATTAGATAATCTATGTGTAATAGTAGATAATAATAATCTCCAAATTGATGGAGAAATTACAGAAGTTATGAGTTCATATCCAATTAATTTAAAATTCGAAAGTTTTGGATTTAATGTAATAAATGTAGATGGACACAATATAAAAGAACTAATAGAAGCATTTAATAAAGCAAAAACAGTAAAAGGAAAACCAACAGCAATAATTGCAAAAACCATAAAAGGTAAAGGAGTATCTTTTATGGAAAACCAAGCAGAATGGCATGGAAAATCACCAAATGAAGAACAATACAACCAAGCAATTAAAGAATTACAGAACAATATAGATTAACAAACCAAATGTAAAAACAAGGATAATGTAGGGGAAGGCGACTTTAGTCTGCCCAAAGAAACAACAAAACGATATGTAGACGGTCGATGTCCTCATGAACCCGAATAAAAAATATATCAAATTTAAATAAGAAAGGAATTAATAAAAATATGAATACAGAAATAAAAATAGCCACACGTGAAAGCTATGGAAAGAAATTAGTAGAACTTGGAAAACAAAACAAAGATATAGTCGTATTAGATGCAGATTTAGCAACTGCTACTAAAACAGAACTATTTAAAAAGGAATTTCCAGATAGATTTTTTGATATGGGAATAGCAGAACAAGATATGATGTCTACAGCAGCAGGAATGGCAACTTGCGGAAAAATTCCATATGCAAGCACATTTGCAGTATTTGCAGCAGGACGTAGCTATGACCAAATACGTAACAGTATTTGCTATCCAAAATTAAATGTAAAGATTTGTGCAACACATGCAGGGATAGCTGTTGGAGAAGATGGAGCAACACATCAAATGCTTGAAGATATAAGCCTAATGAGAACATTACCTAATATGACAGTTATGAGTGTAGCAGATGATACACAAGCAAAATGGGCAGTAGAAGAAATTTCTAAAATAGATGGACCAGTATATTTAAGACTAGGTAGACTTGCATCACCTGTTATTTATGATGAAAACCAAAAATTTGAAGTAGGAAAAGGTATACAAATTGGAGATGGAGCTTATGCTACTGTAATAGCAACAGGACTAATGGTAGCAGAAAGTATTAAAGCTATGGAGGAATTAAAAGAAAAAGGAATAAATATAAGAGTAGTAGATATTCATACAATAAAACCTATTGATAAAGAGTTAATTGTAAAATGTGCAAAAGAAACAAAAAGAATAATTACAATAGAAGACCATAGTATAATAGGAGGGCTTGGAAGTGCTGTATGTGAAGTACTTGCAGAAGAGTATCCAACAAAAGTAACAAGATTAGGCATGAAAGATACATTTGGAAAATCAGGTAAAGCAGAAAAGCTACTTGAATATTTTGAACTAAGTAAAGATGGAATTATAAAGGCAGTTAAAGAAGAAATAAGTGAATTATAATAACTAGAAAAAGGCCACTTTATTTAAGGGGGCTGTCGCCTGAAAGGTGACAGTGGGTTCTAAAGAATAAATACTAAAGTATGTTATTCATAATAAGATAGTGTCATAAAAAAGTAATAAAAATTTAATAAACAATTAAAAAACATCAAGAAAGCAAGAATAATGCTAAAACTTGATGTTTTTTTTAGAAATTTGGTATTGCAAAAAATTTGTTTTATTGGTATGATAAAAATGTGTAAATTTAAAATAAGCAAAACAAATAAACCTTTACAAGGAGGTAATATGATAGAATTTAGAAATGTTAATAAGGTATATGGAACAGGAACAGAAGCTGTTCATAATGCAAATTTTATTATTGAAAAAGGTGAATTTGCATTTTTAGTAGGGTCTTCAGGCTCACGGAAAATCTACCTTAATAAAACTTATATTAAAAGAAGAAGAACCTAGTTCAGGAAATATCATAATAAATGGAAAAGACACAACATTTTTAAAACAAAGTAGAGTTCCATACTTACGTAGAAGCATGGGAATAGTATTTCAAGATTTTAGACTATTACCAGATAAAACAGTATATGAAAACGTAGCATTTGCAATGTACATAGTAAAAGCTACACCAAGACATATAAGAAGACAAGTACCAATGGTCTTATCGCTTGTTGGATTAAGTGGAAAAGCAAAAATGTATCCAAATGAATTATCAGGAGGAGAACAACAAAGGGTAGCACTTGCACGTGCGCTTGTAAATAATCCATCAATGTTAATAGCAGACGAACCAACAGGAAACTTAGACCCAGATACAGCTTGGGATATTATGATGTTACTAAATGAAATCAACATGAGAGGAACAACAGTAATTGTTGCAACACATGCAAAAGATATAGTAGATAGAATGAAGAAAAGAGTTATACAAATAGAAAAAGGTAATATAGTAAGAGACGATAAAAAAGGTGGTTATGATAGTGAAGTATAATGTTATAAGTTATTTTATAGGTGAAGGCTTTAAAAATATATTTAAAAATAAAAAATCCACAGTTTCAGCTCTTACAACAATGTGTTTATGTATGTTAGTATTTGGTGTGTTTTTTATAATAGGCGAAAATATCAATAACATTATGAATAACATAGAAGATGCACAAGGAATGACAGTATTCTTTAAGTCAACAGTAGCTGAAGCAAAAGTACAAGAATATGGAACTAAAATAGCTAATTTAGATGGAATTAATAAAGTAAAACATATGACTAGAGAAGAAAACTTAAATGCATTAAAAGAAAGCTTTAAAAATAATGCGAGTGTAATAGAGGGTTTTGAGTTTGAAATGATGGGTGAGTCATATAAAATTACATTAAAAGACCTATCAAGAAATGAAGCTATACAAAGTGAAATAACTGAAATGGTAGGCAATGATTTAGATGAAATAACAAGTAGTAATGAAGAAATTGCAATGCTTATGGCAATAGGAAAAGGGGTTAGAATATTTACACTAGTATTATTAGTAATATTGGTTGCAATATCTTTAGTAATTATAGGAAATACAATAAAACTAACAGTACATGCAAGAAGAAAAGAAATATCTATTATGAAATACGTAGGTGCAACCAATAGCTTTATTAGATGGCCATTTATTGTAGAGGGTATTATTATTGGAGTTATTGCGGCATTAATAACAGTTTTAATTGTTGGACTAGCCTATAATGGATTAATGCCAAAGCTAATAGAAACAGAAGTAGTAAAAAAACTAGAAATTACATTTGTTACATTTGTAGATATGTTTAACTTAATAATTACTGTATACCTTATATTAGGAATTGGTATAGGTACAATAGGAAGTGTAATGTCTATGAGAAAATATTTAGATGTATAAAGGAGAATGACATATGAAAAAGAAAATATTAGTAAGTTTAATATTAATATCATTATGCTTTAATATGACAATGTATTCGCTTGCTGCTTCATTAAGCGATTTACAGCAACAACAAAAAGATGCAAGTGAAAAAAAGGATGAACTTGAACAAGAAAAAAAAGATGTTGCAAACCAAAAAAAGACCGCATTAGAAAAAATTAAAGAATTAAATGAAGAAATTTCAGTAAGTGAAGAAAAATTAAATAACTTAAATGATAAAGTAAAAGAATTAGAAGCATCAATAGCTACAAAAGAAAAAGAACTTAAAGAAGCGGAACAAAAACAAGCAGATAAAGAAGAAACATTAGAAAAAAGATTAATTGCACAATATAAAACTGGAAAAGTATCATATTGGAGTATTATATTAAACCCAAGTAGCTTTTTAGACTTTTTTTCAAACCTACATAATATAGAAAGAATAGCGAAAATCGATGCAGAACTAATAGAAACTATTAAACAAGAAAAAGAAAGTATTGAAAAAGCTAAAGAAGAATTATCTGAACAAAAGAGTGAAGTTAAAGCAGCAAAAGCAGAAGCTGAGAAAGAAAATACTATACTAAAAAATAACAAAATCATAAAAAATAGTGAGATAGCAAAACTAACAGAAGAAGAAAAAGAATTACAACAAAAAATTGATGAATATCAAGCAGAAATGGATAAAATGGAAGCAGAGATTAAAAGAATTGCAGCAGCCAATAGTAAGCCATCAAGTGGAGCAACATTTAATGGAAGACTTGCATGGCCATGTCCAAACTATTCTAGAATTACTTCATATTTTGGAGGAAGACAATCACCTGGAGGAGGAGTAGGTTCTAGAAACCATAAAGGAATAGATCTTGGTGCATCACATGGTTCTAACATATTAGCAGCAGAATCAGGAACAGTAATAACAGTTTCTAATACATGTAAACATGATTATCCAAAAACAGTTGCAACAAAATGCAGTTGTGGAGGCGGATATGGTAACTATGTTATGATTAGTCATGATGGAGGAATAGTTACACTATATGCCCATTGTGCAAGTATAAATGTATCTAAAGGACAGAAAGTATCAAGAGGACAAGTTATAGCAGGTGTAGGCTCGACAGGCTATTCAACAGGAAATCATTTGCATTTTGGACTTTTATTAAATGGTACATATGTAGACCCATTACCATACATACAATAAAAAAGAAATTAGGACGGAAAAAAGTACGTCCTAATTTTATACATCTATTAAAATGTAAGAGGAAACAAAAGACTTTAATGAAAGTCTAATATTATTTTGTGAAAATTTCATAAAATTATACTATAAAATTATTTTTGTAGTATAATAATTAAAGATTGATTTATTGGAGGAAAAAAATGGAATATAATAAAAGACAAAATATTTATAAAATTATAATGCTAATTGTATTAGTTGCAGTAATTACATTTATCTCAACATCAATATTTATGTACAATAGTATTGGAGAAAATGTTAAATATGTGCCAGTATCTTATAAGGATAATGGGATTTCTAGTTCAATTGCAAGCATTAGAAAAATTATTGATCAAAAATTTTTAGGTGAAATTGATGAAGATAAAATACTTACCGAAACTATTAAAGGATATGTAAATGGGCTAGGTGATCCATATACAGAGTATATGACAAAAGAAGAAATGCGGAGATTTTAGTTCAGATGTTATGGGAAATTATACAGGAATTGGAATATATTTGACGAAAGATATTGAGAGAAATGTTATACTTATTATTTCTCCAATAAAAGATTCACCAGCATATAATGCAGGCATTTTACCAGGGGATGTTATTACAAAAATAGATGGAGAAAGCTATACAGGAGAACAGTTAAATGAAGCTTCAAATAAAATAAAAGGAGAGGTAGGAAGTACTGTAAAGTTAGAGATTGTAAGAAATAATCAAATTAAAGAAATAGAAGTGAAAAGAGAAAATATAAAAATCAATCATGTAGAAGGCAAAGTGATTGATAATACTACAATTGGATATATTGAGTTTAATTCATTTGATGAAGGATGTGCAGAAGAATTTAAAGCAAAATTAGAAGAATTAAAACAAAAAAATATTACATCATTAATTATTGATATTAGAAATAATGGTGGCGGGCTTGTTAATGAAGCACTTGATATTGCCGATTTTATAGTAGATAAAGACTCTACACTATTAATTACAACAGATAAAAATGGAAAAGAAGAAATAAGTAAAGCCAAAAATGATGCAATAATAAATGTACCAATAATAGTATTAACAAATAAAAGCACAGCCAGTGCATCTGAAATATTAGCAGGAGCCTTAAGAGATAATGGAAAAGCTACAATTGTTGGAGAAAAGACATATGGAAAAGGAGTTATACAAGAGTTACTTACTTTAACAGATGGAAGTGGACTTAAAATAACAACTAATGAGTACTATACTCCTAATAGAAACAAAATAAACAAAGTAGGAATTACTCCAGATGTTGAAGTTGATTTAGATGAAGAGACAAAAGAACAGTTAGATATAGAAGAAGCAAAAGATAATCAATTACAAAAAGCTATTGAGATGTTAAAGAAATAAGAAAAAGAAATGTAATCTATGTTTTAACATAGATTACACTTCTTTTTTGATTGTTTCATATAATATTTAAAATATAGCATTAACAGTAACAAATTTTCGTTATGGTTTAGCTTATCTTATTTGAAATTCGCTAATATATTTATTTTGAAAAAAGTTCAGACACTCGTTAAATTTCTGAAAACTTCACATATTCAACTTTAAAAATAAATATATTATTACACTCATGTTGGTTATGATAATGTTAAGTTTTGATTATCATAAATTGCCATAATGAAACACAAAAATATCTTGACAAATAATACTGATAAATATAAAATACAGACATAAAGATATTTTTAGGTATAATTGAATGAAAAAAGATAACACTTTAATAAAAGAAAAATAAGGAGGAACAAATGAAAAGAGAAATGGTGGAATTACACTAATAGCATTTGCTATTAGTAGGAAATGCGTTCGATATGAGGAAAGAGCTTGAAAGCCATGTGAGAGAAGAGAAAAAGAGAGAAAAGTTTAGCCGAGTTGAAGTAAAAGTGTATATGAATATGGTGTAAAATTGATAAAAAAATGAGAAAGTAGAATTGTTATCTTAAAAAAATTGTAATAACATTATAGTATAAAAAATGAAAAGGAGCGATTCTATATGAAAAAAATAAAAGCGAAATTAAGTGCTAGAGATGAAAAGTTAATTATACAAGCATTAGTCGAAAAGAGAAATAATCAGCTAAAACAAAATAGACCAACAGAGCCAATAAATGAATTACTAATAAAACTAATCGAAAATTAAATACATAACTAAAAAGTCAATCAAAAAGGTTGGCTTTTTTTAGTGGAAAAAATATAAGGAGGGAGAGAATTTGAAAAATCAAGAAGCAATAGATTATCTAAACAATTTGCAGCAAGGAATGTTTTGTACTGTCAATATACCAATATGTAATGATAAAGAAAAAATACCGATTACTGTTATGTATATGGGCAAAGACAAAGACGGCAGATATAATTTTATTGATACAGGTAGATTCATAATGAGTAAAGAGTTTATTGAAAATAAGGCTATTTCAATAGATAAGAGTTTTGATGAAGATAAAGCTTTTGAGATATACTCTAAAGTTCGTATGCAACCTAATAAAAACAAGAATAAAGAAAGGGCAAGGTAAAATAATGAAAGATAATCAAACATTAGAATATCATGAAAAACAACAATTTAATAACGAAAATTTACAACAATATGATAATGAGGGACAAAGATACTTTTTGGCTTATTTATTAAGAAAGGGTTATAATTTGGAAATAAAAGAGAGCAAAATAATTTTCAAAGATATAACATCTGAAGAAAAAGTAAAAGAAATGATAGAACACTATAACAATGATAGTAGAATAGATAACCTTAATATTAAAAGACAATCTATAAGAGAAGCAAGAGCAATAGGATTAGAAGAATATAGCCAAATGGTAGATAAAAAATTGAGGAGTTTGAATCAAAAGGAAAGGGAAAAAACAGAGAGATAATTTTTATAAACAAGTCGACCTAGGTTGATTTGTTTTTTTTACATAGTCATCATTATTGATGGCTGATTTTTATGAAAGGAGGGTAAAAAGTGTCAAAGTGTAAAGTAATTGCCATAGCTAATCAAAAACGGTGGAGTAGGAAAAACAACTACAACAGCTAATTTGGGAAATGGGCTAGCTAGAAAGGGGAAAAAGGTATTACTAATAGATTTAGATCCACATAGAAATATTTATTATATACTTAAATTACATTGAGGGTATATATACCAAA
>CAOKRC010000048.1 GCA_948471035.1 uncultured Clostridium sp. | reverse complement strand
GTTGATTCACTTTCAGCTTGAGCAAAAGCACTATAAAGAGTTAAAAACATTTCACTATCTAATTCTAATGTGTGTATATTCTCCTTCTCAAAAAATACGTCTATATTGTGTTCTCGTAGTAATCTAACATACTTTAATGTGTCTACTGTATTTCTTGCGAATCTGGAAATAGATTTTGCTATAATAATGTCTATTTTTCCATTCAATGCGTCATCTATCATTCTTTGAAACTCTGTCCTATTTTTTACCTGTGTTCCACTTATTCCTTCATCTGCATAAATTCCTACAAATTCCCAATTAGGATTAGATTTTATCTGTGCTGAATAATGTTTTATTTGTGAACTATAACTTGTTTGTTGTTCTTCACTATCTGTACTTACTCTACAATAAGCACATACCTTTTTAATAATTTTATTAACGGATTTTTCAATACAAGTTTTGAGATTAGCTTTAATAATCTCAACCTGTGCCATAATACCTCACTTTCTTATTTTTTTAAATTCGTAACACGTCCTCGCTAATATTATAATATTTTTTTATAATTAAGTATAGGTATTATAGAAATTTTTTTATTTTCTCTCTCAAAGCATAGTATTGTTTTTCCGTTATTAGATTCATTTTTAATAGTTTTGAAACAATAGAAATATTTATTGTTTCCTCTATAATTTTATCTATTTCAAATTGTGTTAATTTTTTTTTATTCATTGCAACCACTCCTTAAACTTAAAAAATTAACACCTTTCCCTTCCTCATTAATATTTAACAAACAAGTATATATTTCATTTAATTTTCATTATTTTTGTTCTTTTCCTCAACTTTTTTAGCTTTTTTATTATAGACACGATAATTTATGTAAGTAGTATGATAACTGTTAGGATATTCCCTTTCAATAGCAAGTGTTTTTTCAAATATTAACTTTGCTTTTTTTACTTTTTTAATAGCATTTTTTTCTTTTTCCTTATATACTACAGGACGTTTTATTCCGTCTTGATACTCTAAATAGCCTTTGTCCTCGTTCATAATATTTAAGCCTTCCGACCGTTTTATAATCTTTTTATTATTAGAATTACTAGAATCATCTTCAATTTGAATGTTTGCCAAGTACCCGTCCAAGATATTGTCCGAAAATTATCTACATTACGAATAGCCTTCGTTTTAGTAAATCCTAATCTCCAAAGTTGTTCAATATCTTTATTAGGTATATACGGACATTTAGAAGGAAATATATATATAATATGAAAATGCCATACACATTTTCCTTCTATAACTCTTCCTTGTGGCTCTATAACACAAATATATTCTGCCTTTTCAAAACCTTTATGAACAAGATAATTTTGAAATCTCATATTATATAATTTAAAATCTCTGTAACAATCTTTGTTTAATAATGAATCTGTTTTTGCATAAGTTAAAGTAACCCAAAGACAATTTTTCATATTTTTTTGTGTAACATTTGTTGATACTATTTCTCTAATTTTTTGTAAAGAGGCTTTTATACTTGATAAATTTTCAATTCTTTTTTCTGTATGATTAAATTTTTTAACTTCTCCGTGTAATATTATTTTTGTACTCATCAGCATTTAGTTTAGTAATAATTCCACCCATTTTATCACTAACATATTTTAGTTCAACAATATCACCCATTTCCTTAACTGTTACCTCTTGAAAATATGCTGGTCTAATATTTTCTTCTAAACGACTTATTGTTAAATTATTTTGCTCAACATTTTGTTTATATAGTCCCATTAGATACCTCCTATAAAAATTTTTTTATTTATAACTGATATTATTTATAATAAAACAAGATAATTATATAGACTTTTCAGGCTTCGCCTGAAAAGCCCATATTTAATATTTTAATCTCTATTTAAAGCATTTTTTATATCATCATATAATGAATCCATATTACTAATTTTAGTAACTTTAATTCGTTCAATATCTCCGTCCATCAATTATCATATGTCCTTCGCCAACTTTATTAACTTCATCTCTTATTTGGTCTTTTTTATCTCCTGCAAATATACGTTTTCCTTCTGGTGAAAGATTTCCGTAAATTTAGTTTTATATGGAAATCATCACGACTCCCAGTTTTAAATAGTTCTGAATCTCCGACGATTCGCCGAAATTATAGGTAACATTCCATATTCTCTTCCCATGTGTAGTAAAATGCTTATTTTACTTAATACCTCATCACGTTTTTTACGGTCATCTATTGTTTGTATAAGAGAAGGATATTCATCTAAAATTATTAGATGTCCATTGTTACCATTAGCAAAATTACTATTTTCCATATTTTCATTAAGTTCATCAATAATTTTATAAATTCCTTCTACTGCATTTTGAAATTCATAAAAGTTTTTTGTATTTCTAAATGGTGTGAAGATTTGTGTTGGTTTATATGTAATCAATGTAATTTTTAAATTTTCAAATTTTTTCAAAAACATTCCCATTAGCACAAACAATGTAGTACTTTTTCCAGTTCCTGTACCGTCCTGTCAAAAGAAGATTTATGAAATCTTTTGTTAAAAAATCTTCATATATTGATATTTCTTTAAGCTTAACATATTTATTAGGTATACAATAAAGATACATTAAAGCCTTATCTAATTCGTCCTGTTTTATTTTATAAATTGTATATTTTCTTAATGCTGATTCTATTCTTTCTATTTCGTCAGCATAATCTTTCTTTATAAGTCCTTCGCCTTCTAAACATACTTTTATTCCGTGCAGATTCTCTTTATCTCTTTTTTTATATTTATATCTACAAGTTAAATTATTATGAAATTTAATTTTTGACAATTTCTTTTGAATTATGTTTGTGCTAGGCATTTTTCCTATAAGAATAATAATCCATAATGCTATAAGACTTTCAAAAACTGTAATAAAAGAATATGCAATTACTCTAATCCAAAAGTAAAATGAATCTAAATCAAAATTTGATTCTTCAATAAATATGTCTATTATTGCTTTGGTTAATATATAAAATGATTCACTTATATTTTTTAATAAAGTATGATCCATATTGATATACTTTATTAAAAAATATACTGCAAATATTATGTACAGAATTAAAAATAAAATCTTCCATTTATGATTCCATAATTCTGCTATTCCAGACTTTAACGATTCCAAAAATCTATTGTTAGTTTCCATGTTTTATCCTCCTTATCTAAAATCCAGATTCTACTACCATTAGGGTCATATCTAACCCTTCCTTCTTTTTCAGCTTTTCTAAATTCTCTATTGTTTTTTCTTATTTGTTTTCTAGTTTCTTTACTAATACCATTATTTTTATTCATAGCTTTATCTCCTTATTAAAAAATTTTTCATTACAGGCCAGTTAATGACTAGCCTGTAAAATTATGTATTAAAACTTATCAAATAATTATTTAGAATAATTATTCATTATTACTTCTGCTTCTGCTGAAGTTAAGAAGTGTCTAATTGTTGTTACTTTTGAAACTATAATCTCTAAAGCATAATAGCGACTATTATTTTTAGCACTAACACCTGAAACAACTTTAACTGGCATATTTACTGACATTATTTCTTCCATAAGCTTGTCCTCCTTTTTTATTAGTAAATAGTTTTATAACTACTTCTATTTTTATATTATGCATAGTAAAAATTTTATATACGCATTTTTTTACATTTTTTTTAAATTTTTTCTATAAATCAAAAAAATAGCATAATATTTAATAAAAATAGTTAAATTTCTACTTCTATTAAACTATTATGCTAAAAAAAAATATTATATACATTTTTTTTACAATTTTTTTATTTTTTTATAAAAGTCTTTTAATAACTGCTATTTCATATATTTATATAAATAAATTTAAGGAGTTAGATTTTACTACTAACTCCTTAATCATTAATTATTTGTTGCTAATTTATTTCTAATAGATATTATTTTATTCTTATACCCGTTAATTGATTTATTTAATTCATAAATTTGGTGTTTATATAATTTTTCTAATTCAATTCTTTCTTTTTTAGACAAATCTTTTTCTTTAATTCTTCCCATCTTAAATAATTTTTGCAAATGTAATAGCTCTTTAAGTTCTTTATTTTCTTTTATTTTGATTTCTTCTAAAAATGAACTTTTTACATTACTATTGTTAGAAATTTTAATTTCTTCAATTTGATTTTCTTGCTTAATTTCACTATTTTTATTATTAAAGAATAATTTTATAAAAAATGTCTTAATTTTATAAAAAATGCTATTTTCGTTAATAACTACTAGACTTTCTTTTGATTTGTTCATTGAAATTCCTCCTATATTATTCAATAGATATATCTTCTTCTCTGTTAGGTAACTGTTGCTCATATTCTTGATATAATTGTTTTACTTGTTGTTCTTTACCTTCTAGCGAAGTCTTTTCAAATTCTAAATCTTCTAGTGTTGGTTGCTCTTGTGTTTTACTATCATTTATTGTATAGCCTAACATTGATAACAATTCTTTAGCAGAATCTTCTCCTTTTACTTCTACTAGCTTTAATAGTTGTTCTAATCCTCCTAAATTATTTATATCTCTTTTACTCATATTAGCAATAAAATTAGGTACAACTCTTTCAGTAGCATTTTCTTGTTTATCTAATTCAGGATTTTGTTCTTTTATATGGTCTAAAAATGCTTTTGTTGACTCTACTGTTTTAAATTGTTCTCTAATACTAGAAATTTTAGCTAGTGTCTTTTCATCAGGTGTTATACGATTTGAAAAATAATTATATTCTTCATTAGTTAAATCTTTTAACTTTTGTGGGTCAAATATGCTATACACAAAATCTTGAACAATAGGCATAAACTCTTCATTTCCTGCAAATTGCCTAGCAATATATTTTATGTATGAACTTACTGTATCAGCATTTCCTTCTTTCTCTCCTTCGTGAGCACTTTCAGGGTATGCTATTTCATAAGTAAACATTTCTTGAACACCTAAATTTGAACTTGTATATCTATCTTCATCAGGGTGTTCATTATCAATTACAACACTGCCATTTTCTTTTCTAAAGGTTTGTTCTTCATATTCGTAATAATCAATTTCAGGTTCTCTATATTCTGTTGCAAAATGATATATAGTTTCACCAGTATCCTTATCATAACTTGCCCAATCATAATTGTACATATCTGGTTTTCCTTCTTTTACAAATTCTCCACCTTCGCTTATAACTTCACGAATAGGGTGTGTTTTTCCGTCTATTTCAACATCTATTGTATCATTTTCATCTAAATATTCCATAATTTTTGCAATGTCTACGTCTGCATTATACCAACTTAAACTTCTTTTACAATCTAACATTCCTTTTTCAGTTTCTTCAAATCTTTTCACATAATTAGGAATTATTAGTTTAGCCAAATTTACAAATTTTTCACTATCATTACCATTATATTTAATATTCCAATTTCCATACCAACCCATAATATCTCATTTCCTTTCTCACTTGTACATTTATGTAATTTATATCACAACACTTTACTTTTTACAATAAATATGACAATTTAAATATGTTTGTCATTAAAATTTAATATTTTTGTAATATTTGTCATATATAAAATAACTTTTCTTTTATATAGAAAAAAGGTATGTCCTAAAAACATACCCATTTCATATTGCTAACTTCAAAACTTAATTTTAATTATTATAACTTCATTACTTTATTACTTTTAGATTCTAATATAATTTTTGAGGACGTATTTTTATTTTATAATTGATACCATTACACTAAAATCATATTCATTTTTACTATTTTTATTTGTTTCTATAACTATATGTTTATTTTCAATTTTTCCTTTAAAATAAAGTAAATCAGCTATTTTAAATTTTCGTGTCAAATCGGACAAACTAGAGGCATAGTACCACCATTTTTTGTAATTACTTCTCTTATATTTTTACCAATATTATAATGAGTTTTATTTGCTTCTTTTTCACTACAAATATTATCTTTTTTTAATCTTGATTCAGTCTGCGTAATGCGAAAAAGATTTGCTGCAAGTTCTTCACTTCCCATATTATCTAAAATATCTTCTCTATACCTTAAACCTTTTCTTTTTGCAATATCATCAGCTGTTTCGCCATTGTATAAACCTTTATATCCAGAATTATGAAATCTATCGAAATTTTTTACGCCTGCATTTTTGGCAGTTTGATTAAGTGAATAATTTCCTTTTCTAGTTAAATTTCTTTGATAAAATCTTTTTTCATCTTCTGTTAATTCACTATATTCTTTTTCGCTAATTTCTTGTTTTCTAGTTTGTACTGCAAAATAGGTTTGTGCAAGAGCAATAACCTTTTTTCTTGAATCTCCATTTTGTGCTATTAAATAGCAAGCATAACGGGTTAATTTATAATCTTTAATCATAACATCAGCATTATTAGCACGTTTTGACAACTTACTGATGTCAGTAAAATGTTCAAGAACACTAATCTCACTATTTTCACAAGATATTTTTGCTTTATCAAGTATTTTTTCAAAATTTTGCCACTTTGAATATTGCAATATAGGCATCAGTTCTCTAGCATACCAAAATTCAATTCCATTTTCATCAAAGTGTTTTATATCTTCAAAGGTTTTATTATTATAATTTTCATTTTTTTCTAGTTTATTCATTGAAAATCATCTCCATTTCTTAATATGTCTTATTTTATTATAATTTTCTATAAATTGCAAGATACTTTGCGAATATTTATTTTGTATTTTTGATGAGCAGCGCAAAACATTTTTACCTTGTTTTGTTTCTGTCTTTTTTATTCTTTTCCTGATCTTTTTCAAATTGTGATTTTTCTTGTTCTATTTGCTCATGCAGTTGATATTGTTTAATTTTATCTACTCTTTGTTTTATATTATTACAATGTTTTATTTCTTCTGTAATTGGAGTAACCTGTTTTGAAAGCTCTACAATTTCATTTTCTATTACTTGTTTTTCTTTATCTGTTTTTGCTCTTTTATGTTTTTTCCAAAGATTCTCTCTGTTGCTTTTTAATGGATTTATTCTGTCATAAGCTGACTTTTCAAAATCAAGTAATTCTTGCTCTGTTCTTATATCATTTTTTACTAAAAATCTTGCCTGGTTAGAATACTCCTCCATTTTCCTAATCTCTGCTATTAGCTCTGGTGTTATACTCACTATTTTTGATTTTAAGGTACTTTCTATATGAATACCAAATAATTTCTCATATTGATATATAAGATAGGCAATAGAGCCTTTATTTTGATAGTGTTTTTCTTTTTGTTTATTATAATTTTCATAAGTTCTAGTAATTAGTACCATAGGATTAGATGGGTAGGGGAATAGTGGCTGTGTTTCTAGGATTCTCTTGTATATATTTTCTTTTGAGTATTTATTTCCAAACTGTCTTTCAATTCTTGTATTTCTTTTGTATGGATCACGCCTTACAGATAAAGTATTATTTTTATCTGTAACTACATAGCCTAAATCTTGAAGTATCTTTATAAATTCGTTATAATCTTTTGAATTTTCTATTGCATAATCAATAAAATCTTTCATAAGTTCCTTATATAAACTGCTAGTAGCATACCTATTATATTTTTCTTCTTGTGATAATACATTTAATCCATATTCTTCACAAAGTCTATCTGATGTTTTCCTCATTATTGCATAATCTTTTTTTGTATTACAAAATCTTTTACCATCTAAAAAGGAAACAGAGTTTAGCACAAAGTGGTTATGCAAATTATCTGTATTCAAATGTGTTGTAACTACTACTTGAAATTTATCTCCCCATAATCTTTTGGCAAGTTTCATACCAATTTCATGTGCTTGTTCTGGTGTTATTTCTCCTTTTACAAAAGATTGTACTGCATGAAAGCATTGTATTCCATCTGTTTTGAAAAATTGCTTTTTTATATTTATCATTTCTTGATATGATGTATCAGGCATACAATTTATACCTGATACATATAATCTTTCTTCTGTTTTTTCTCCATTTACTGCATAATTTATTGTAACATCTAATCTGTCTTTTACTTTCCATATTTTTGTTACTGCCATATTTTATTACCACCCACTAACATTTTTATTTCTTGTTGGTATAAGATAAACTTCTTCTAATGCTAGTATAAAGTTTTGTATTTGATTATATAAAGCTGCATATTTATTTTCATTTACATAGCCCTTATATTGATTATAAACTCTTGACATTTGATTTAAGTTTGTTGCCATACCACGAAGCTGTGATAATATCTCATAAAATTTTTCATCTGGCTTTTCTTTTAGCTGATAATCTAAAATTATTTTTCTAAAAAACTCTGATTTATTTAAGCCAGACTTTTTTACTTTCTCATTTAATATCATATTTTCTTCTTCATTCAAAAAGATATTTATTTTTATATTTCTATTTCTTATAATTTCTCATCTCACTTTCTATAAATTTGTATTTATTTTTTTATTAGGGTTTGGGACTTGTCCCATTTTATATTTGTATTTGTGGCGTGAGTACAAATACGTTGCTTGCTAAATCAATATTTTTAGGGTGTACTCACACTTTATTTTTGCTGATTATTCTTTATTACTGCAAATAAGCTATAAATTAGGATAAATTTTTATACATATATTAGCTCACTATATATAATTTCTTCGGCAATACTCTTAATAGAATTCATTGCTGCTACCCAAGCTAATTGATTTTTCGCTTTTAATCCTTCTGTAATATTTTCTTTTTTTGCCAACTCATTTATCATAAAATCTAATCTGTTTTTAGCTGTTTCTTGTATCTCTTTTAAATGGTTATTAAGAGTTCCTTTTGTAAACATTATCATATATTCTGCTTTTTTATTTGTTTTTAGATAGTTTAATCTTGCTCTACCATACTTATTTAATTCTAATTTTTCTTTTTCTAATACTAGATTTGGCATATAATAATCGCCTTGTTTTGTGTATTCAATTCCATATTTATTTTCTCTTATTTCTTTATTTTCCATTTGTTTTACCTCCATATTTTATTTTTTAACTAACTTTTTCTCGTTCTTTTACACGAATTTCGCCTATAATATGATTATCTTTTTGAATAGGAAAGCTCTTATCATTAGCAATTATTTCTACTAATTTGAATAGTCTTTCTCCATTTTCATTTTTATATGGCATTCTGTAATATTTCTTTTGATAACCTTTTTTAGGTACGTCTGGTCTATCTAATTCATAGTATGAAACTTCATAATAATTACTTAATCTGTCCATATATTCTTGTAATTCTTTTTTATCCATTTGAACAGTTGTAGTAATACTATTTTCTTCTTTTCCTATTGTGCAAGGAGATGTAAAATCAAACATTCCATAGTCTATAATTTTACATATTTGCTCAATAAAACTACTTCTAAATTTTATATTTACTAATTCATAAATGCCTTTTTCGTTTTTATCAATCGTAACATTTTCTATAAATTTTGAAATAAATTCTTGCTTTTCTTCTTTTGTTTTATTACTCCATTGAAGCTCTAACATATCATAAAATTGATTAGAACGAATTAGTTTTTCTTTTTCCACATCTCTATCAGCCATTATTTGCTGTGGGGAAAAGGTCTGTTTATTCAAGTCTATTGCTTGTATTCTTTTTTCTTCTAATAGGTTTAATTTTTCTTCTATTACTTTATAATCTTCAGAAAAATCATTAACTTCTACAATCCCTTTTATATATGCTTCTTTAATTCTATCCTTTTGTTTTTTCAAATTTGCAATTTCTTTATCTAGTTTTGCTGTATCTCTTTCTTTTTTATCTGCTAAAACAGGGAAGAAGTATTGCTTTACTGTCATATCGTATTCCACTAAATTCATAATTAAATCCATTGTTACATTTTCAATTAAATCTTCTCTTAAATATAACTTACAGTCTGTGCAATGATAATACATATACTTTTTCTTTTTTCCACCTGTTCCTTTGCAAGTCATTAGTTTGCCACACTTTGGGCAAATTAGCTTTTGCATAAAGATATAAACTCTATCTCTACAAAATGCCCTTTGATTCTTTTCTTTTTGGGCTTGTACCTCATCAAACATAGCCCTTGTTATAATTGGCTCTACAACATCTCTATAAATAACTGGCTCTTTTCCTTGTTCTTTGCCAACTCTTTTGAATCTTTCATAATCTCCCATATAGATTTTATTGTTTATCATTTTTTCTATTGTAGAGTCTTTCCATTTTGCTTTTGTAAGTGTTGGTACTCGTTCTTCATTTAGAATATTTGCTATTGTTTGATAGCTTTTTCCCTCTAAATACATATTAAATATTCTAATTACTAAATCTTTTGTAGTTTCATCAATTATCATTTTCTTGCCTTCTCTTTTGTAGCCAAGTGGACATCTATTAGGAATATGCCCAGATTTTATCGCACCAGTTAATCCAAACTTTGTTCTTTCTGATACTATTTCAATTTCCAGTTGTGAAAGAACTGTCAACATTCTTACAAAAAATCTACCATTAGCTGAAGAAGTATTTACATCATCTCTATCACACACCAAATAGCAATTATGCTTTTCGAGGTCTGATATTAAAACCTCTAAATCACGAACACTACGAGTAACCCTATCTAGCTTATATGCTACAATATAATTGATTTTTCCTGCTCGCATATCAGTTAGCATTTGCTGAAAAGCTGGTCTGTGTTCCATATCTTTTGCCGATATTCCTGCTGTATTTGTCAAGTGAAAATTGAGCCATATTATAATTGAAAATTGATCCACTTT
>CAOKRC010000047.1 GCA_948471035.1 uncultured Clostridium sp. | reverse complement strand
ATGTTTTTCAAATATTCTTCTAACTCTGATAATTTAATCTTTTTAGTTAAGTTAGTAATATAAATGTCATTAGAATAATTGAAAACTAAAAATGTAATATTTTTAATAATCACTCTATGTGGCTCTATATATGTAAGATTAGTTTTTTCTAATTTCCTAATGCTACCATTTATAAAAGTAGGGCTAACTTTAGAAAACTCACATATAAACTCAAGTCGTTGTTTTAGACATTCTTCAAATTCTAGTTCTTGCTTAATTATCTTCATTTAAAACACCATCCCTTCTTTTCGGATGATATTTTTGCAACAAAAAAATACCATCCTTTTTTAGAATGATATTTGTATCGTCTGTTCAATTTAGTTCGAACAGATACGTCGTTGGAGCTACTGGGGAGAATCGAACTCCCGACCTACAGGTTACGAATCTGCCACTCTACCAACTGAGCTACAGTAGCATTTATAACAGAATATATTATATCATATATAGCCTAAAAAGTCCACCAAATCAGCAAGGCTTTGTAATTAGCTTATTTTAAGATTTTTACTGGTTTCTTGTAAAGAAATATATGTGCTTTAAGTTGTATGAAATTCATTGAAATTTTATCAGTTAGTAACAAGCTAGTATCATTTTTATCATTTTTTAAACTTTTTTAGTCTTATGATTTTTTTAACAATGGATGGTATTTTTTCGCCCACTATATTTATATCATTTTTGATTTATTTTGTAAACTGAGGTAACCAATTTTATATCATTTCCTTAAGTTTAAAAGTAAATTCAAGTGATGGCTTAATAGGAATTTAGTTTTGGAATATTTCATGCTATAATTATATTAATACTTTACTTGGGTACAAGGAGGTATTATCATGGAAAATACAAATCAAAAGCATTTAACTTTAGAATATAGAAATTATATTGAACAAGCACTTAATCATGGTATGACATTTAAAGAAATAGCTAAATTTCTATCCAAAGATCCAACTACAATTTCAAAAGAAATTAAAAAACATAAGATAAGAAAAGAACCTAATACTTTTAATGGTTGTAGTAATATTTGCAAACACAGATTTTCATGTAGAAGAAAAAATGTATGTGGTAGGAATTGCAACTTTTTGTGTTTTAAATGTAAACGATGTAACACCTATTGCTCTGATTTTCAAGAAGATATTTGTCTTATCTTAAAGTAAGCTCCTTATATTTGTAATTCTTGCTCTTCAAAAAGTGCTTGTAGATTAGTTAAATACTATTATCGTGCTTTACCTTCCTATCATCAATACAAACATACTTTATCTACCTCCAGACAAGGCATTAACCTTTCTAGCAAAGAACTTTGTGAATTAGATAATATCGTTTCTCCATTAATTAAACAATGTCAAACAATATCGCATATTTATCAAACTCAAAATTTAAAATGTTCTAAGTCGTCACTTTACAATTATATTAACCAAAATCAGCTATCTGCTAGAAATATTGATTTACCAAGAAGAATTAGATTTTCTACAAGAAAAGTTAAAATGACTCCTCCAAAAGATACTTCTATTCGTAAAGGTAGAACTTATTAAGAAACAATTAAATTGTTTTTTCTATATCTTCTATTTGATGTCTGTATTAAAACATAACCCTTTTTAATCAACATTTAATTCACTTTCCAAATCATTTATATTCTTTACTAACACATAACTATCAATGTAATTGCAAGCTATTCCTTTTAATGTACATTTTATTATTTTATTATATCTTTCATTATCCATATAATATTTACTTTCTATCTTGATTCTTCAATTTCATCTATATTCGATAATATGCCTTGCTAGTACAGGCTATATTATGTGCTAATTCTGTATCTACTCCTAGTTGTTCTAATGATTTCTGCCTTTTTCCTATTTTCTTCCACTATTTCCATATTATCACTCTTATTCTTACTCTTAAATGCTCATCAATTTCTGTTATTTTGTTCTTCATATTTGCTATCCTAAAGTAATTTACTCAACCTCTTACTAGATAATTTATTTGCTGTATTTTATTATCTAGGCTTATGTTCCAGCTTCTTTTTGTTAATTGTTTTAACTTTCTCGTTAGCTTTTTCCTTCACTTCCACCTTACGATGGATAGCTTGTGCTTCTCTATGTGGTTGGCGATATATACCTCCTCTACGGACTTTCACCGATTAGTTAAACGACATGCCTGTCGTACTTTAAAAAGAGATCAAAACTGCTCCCTCAAAATACCTAACTTATCATCAATGTTAAATTAACCAGTTTACTACTATTCTACTCTTGCTCCAAAAGGTGCTAAAGACAATTTAGCGATTTTAAAGAATTGGACTCCAAATGGAATGCCAACTATTGTTATGCACCATATACAACCAAATAATAAGTTTTCAAGTGCCATTGGAATCCCAAAGAAGATAATCCATATTACATTTGCAATTACTGATGATATTCCTCCTCCATATTCGACATCTTTGCCGAATGGTGCAAATGATAAAGCTGCAAATTTAAAACATTGTTTTCCATAGGGAATTCCTATTATTGTAATACACCAAATAAGACCTGATATACACCAAGAAATCCCACTTAAAAAACCTCCAAAGATAAACCATAAGATATTACCTAAAATGCTCATATTCACTACTCCTTTCGTTCTATTAACATTAATTATTCATTGTGCATTTTTACCACATTGATTATTAATCTTTGTGTTATTTAATTAGTATATTTTTACAACTAATTACTATTCCTGTTTTAATATTTTATCTGCTTCACTTTGTGTAAGATATTTATACTCTATCATTTTATTTATTACTTGTTTTTGTCTTTGTTTTGCTAATTCTGGATTTTTTGTTGGTGCATACACTGATGGTGCATTAGGTATTCCTGCAAGCATAATTGCTTCATAATCTGTCATCTGATTTGGTTCTTTTCCAAAATATCCTAAACTCGCTTCTCTTACAGTATAATATCCATCTCCACAATAACTTGTATTCAAATACAATTCTAATATTTCATCTTTTTCACATTTACTTTCTATTTTAAATGCCATAAATACTTCTGCTATTTTTCTTTCAAATTTCTTGTCTTGTGTAAAATATATATTTTTTGCTAGTTGCTGAGTTATTGTACTTCCACCTTCTATAAAATCCATAGCTTTTATATCATTTATTGTTGCTCTACCTATTGCAATTAAATCTATTCCACAATGTTTATAAAATCTATGATCTTCTACTGATAATACTGCATTGATATAATTTTGTGGTAAGTCTGAAATTTCTGTATAGTTTTCTTTGCTTTTTATTTTTTTTATTTTATCTTCTATACTTATTTCTTCTATTGCTTCCTTATACATTTTATATCCATTTCCTACAAATAGCAATGCTATACTTGTTATTATCAATATTAGTAAAAATATTATTTTTAGAAATTTCTTCATTTTACCACCTCTTTTACTACTTTTTATTCATTCTTTTCTTTCCATTTTTTATAAATTACTGCAATAATTACTATTACGACTATTATTCCACCAACTCCTAATATTGGCAACCAAAAATCGTTTATCGATTGGATTACTCCATCCCAATTTATGTTTTTAGGCATTTTAACTCCTCCTTACTATATATCTAGTGCTGTTTTCACTTTATCTGGTAATTCATTTATTTGTATTTCTTTCCAAGCATGTACTCCAAAAGTTCTTACTTCTAACATTAAATAAGCATCTTCTCTTAGTTCTCTACTCGTTTTAAATTTTATCTCTTTTTTATTTCCATTTTCATTGTAACAATCTAAAGTATATTCATATTTCATATCATCCGTTGATGAAATTCCTTGAATCTTTGTATTATCTATTTGAGTATAATAAACTACCTCATAACTTTCAAATAAGTAAAATGCTATTACACAAATTGCTATTGCCACAAAAATTGCTATTATTATTGGCATTTTTTCTTTTATACTTTCCATCTAAACTTCCTCCTCTTTAATAATGTTTTTACCTCCAAAGTAGGTAGCTAAGAAATATGCTCCATATATAACTCCTATAATAATTACTGTGGCGGCTGCCGATGGTAATAAGTCTTTTTCGCTTGCTAAACCTGACATCATTTTTACTGCAAATTGTATTCCAAATATTGAATGTATAATTGCAAGTAATAATGGTACTCCAAAAAATATTCCTATTTGTCTAAATAATGATTTGTTTATCATTTTTTCATCACAACCTATTTTTCTCAAAATAGTATATCTTTGTTTATTATCTGAAGCATCTGTTAATTGTTTCAAGGCAAGAATTGCTGAACTTGCAATTAGAAATATTACTCCTAAATAAATTGCTATAAATGTTATAATAGTTGCTAATCCTACACTTGCCTCCATAATAGATATTTTTGTCATTCCATCTATATCTAGTCCATTACTTGATAAATTTTGGATAAAACCTGAATCACCACTTACAAATATCTTTTCTATTTCTTGTTTTTCTTCATCTGTATTTGCATTATAATTTGCTGCCAATAAATATCTTACCTTCATATCTTCTGTTAATGAACAGTTATCTGGTACTAATATAATTCCTTGATTTGTATGACTAGTTGACATTACTACAAATCCATCTTTACATTCATTATATTTTGTATTATATTCTTTACCTGCAATCATTAAAGGATTTTTTCCATCTTCTAATACTTTGTTTCTTATATTTTCCTGTGAAGCAAAATTACAAAGCATAATATATTCATTATCATTTAGTTCATATTCATTTATTCCATATAATCTTGCTAGTTTATTATAATCTGATACTTTAACAATGTCTTCTGGCATATTATAATTAAGACTTGGAAACTCTGCTTTTATCTCCTCATATTTTTCTCCGAAAAAATCTCTCCAAGTTAAATTATCTGTATTATACATTGATATTTCTACAATATCTTTTAGAATTTTCATATCTAAGCCATTGTTTTTTAATGTTTCTTGTATTGAAATTTTTGAATCTACTCGTTGCTCTTTTGTTGTTTTTATTTCTTTTCCATATTTCATATAAGATTCTTCTAAGTTTGCTGTTTTATATAAATTTAAGTCCACTGGTGTCATTTCTATTAGTTCTCTTTGCATTGTATTTCTTAATGCTAAACTTGAAGAAAGTATTGATATTGTCATAAATAGCATTAAACATATAACACTCATACTTGCTATCATTGTATTGATTTTATTATTAATTTGTCTTAATACAAACATATTTGTACCTTTTAAATAAGTATTTTTTATTTTTTGAACTACTTGTATTATAAAACCTGATAAAGACCAAAAAATTAAGATTGTACTAATAATCCCCATAAGTATTGGTGGTAATAGTTTGTCTGCTGTTGTTAATCTACCAAAATCTACTGTTACTTTCCAATAAGCATAACCTAATATTGTTGCTGCTACAAAAAATACTAATATACAAAGAAACGGATTTTTAATTTTTACTTTTTCATTTTTCTTATTTGCATTTAATAAGTTAATTAATTTATATTTTGAAACTGTATATGTATTAAATAACATTACTGCAACATACATTACTGCAAAGTAAATACAAGTTTTAATACAAGCATCTTTTGAAAATACAAATTGAAATTCACTCATATCTGCCTCAAACATTTTAGCAACTAATATTGACATGAATTGTGATGCAAATACTCCTGCTACAAGTCCAACTGCAAGTGAAATTACTCCAATAAATATCGTTTCCATTAGTATTATTTTAGATATTTGCCTTTTCCCCATTCCAAGTGTCATATAAATTCCAAATTCTTTTTTTCTTCGGTTTATCAAAAAATTATTAGCATACACAATAAGTAATCCAAGTACAACTGCAACAAATACTGATACAAAACCTAGTATTGTTATCATTAACTTTATAATTTCTCTTTGTGATTGTGTTACCTGTAGCATAGCTTGTTGACTATCTATTGAATTAAACATATAAAAGATTGCTACACCTAATACTAATGTTAGAAAATATATAGCATAATCTTTTATACTTTTTTTCATATTATTCCAAGATAACTTAAATAACATCGTTCAAATCACCTCCAAGAAGTGTTTGCACCTCAATTATCTTTTCAAAGAATTGTTTTCTTGTATCATTGCCTTTGATTATTTCATTAAAGATTTTTCCATCTTTAATAAATAAAATTCTATTTGCATAAGAGGCTGTAAAGGCATCATGTGTAACCATTAAAATAGTTGCACTCATTTTTTGATTTAAAAATTCAAAATTTTCTAGTAATTGTCTTGCTGATTTTGAATCTAATGCACCTGTTGGCTCATCTGCTAATACCATTTTAGGATTTGTAATAATGGCTCTTGCTGATGCAATTCTTTGCTTTTGCCCTCCAGATACTTGATAAGGATATTTTTTAAGAATTTCTTTAATTCCTAACTTTTCTGCGATTGTATTTACCCTTTTATCAATTTCTCTTGCATTTACTTTCCCGAATTGTTAGTGCTAAAGCTATATTTTCATAAGCTGTTAGAGTGTCTAACAAATTAAAGTCTTGAAAAATAAAACCCAATTCTTCTCTCCTAAACTTATTTAATTTGTTTCCTTTTAGTTTTGTAGTATCTTCGCCATTAACAATAATATGTCCTGCTGTTACCCTGTCTATTGTTGAGATTACATTTAAGAGTGTACTTTTTCCTGATCCACTTGCACCCATAATTCCAACAAATTCTCCCTTTTCTACTGTAAAGCTAATGTTGTCTATTGCTTTTGTTAGATTTGATTTGTTTCCATAGTATTTCTCTATGTTTTTTACTTCTAATACTTTTTCCATAATAAAAAACTCCTTTCAATGTTTACAATCTCACTATCGTTCGATTGCATAAGTTATCTGTAACTCGCTTCTCTCGAACAGCTAACTTAATTATAACTCCACTTTAGCCATTATTCCTATCGATTTTCCTTACACGAATCTTACATTTTTGTAAGAAAAAAGATTATCAATCTTACTTTGATAATCTTAAATTTTAGGTTAATCTATTTTATATATTTTTCTATTGAATTGTATTCATTTATTGAAATTATGTAAATGCCATTGTAAGGTTGCTCAATATAATATTTATTATTTCTTTCATATACAAATAAAGTAGATGCTCCAGTTTCTTTAAAATAAAAATCAATTTTTATCTTATTTGTAGTATTAACTGGACTATCTTGTATGCTTTCTTCTTTTGAGGTTCTTTTTGTTTCATTTAGAATATTTATTATATCTTTCATTTTCTCATTATCATTAATTACTTTTTTATTTGTATCCTGTTCTAATGAAATGCTTTCCAATTTCTCTAGTTGTGGCAAATTAAGATTATAAGTTCTACTATTCATAAAATAATAAAAAATTCCTAAAATCATTAGCATTAATAATATTATAATTAATATAATAAAAAATTTCCTTTGCATTTTCGTTCTGCCACCTTTCTAATTTTCTATAACATTATAACTCACTTTTGCTATAATTCATATTGATTTGCCTTACATTAACCTTACATTTCTGTAAGGTTAATGTATAGAGTATTTAATACTGTACTATAATTAAAAATATTTATGCTACCTGAAGTCCAAATAATGACAGCATTCCTAGTATTCCAGAACTCTCAACTTTTTCTTTAAAAGCTACTTGCCCTTCTACTGTAGATAAATTTTTCATTATTGGAAACAGGTATACTGTTATTCCTATAAATAATGTTAAAACTACTGCCATTAATAATATTTTAAATCTTTTAATTTTCTTTTTCCTGCTCATATAATCCCTTCTTTTTTGTTTGTGTACATTAATAAATTATTTCTTATTAATTCTACTACATTTATTTTAGGATATTGATATTTTCTAAGTAATCCTCCATATATTTCTTGTAATCCTTTTATATTTTTAAAATCTTCTGGTTTTACTACATCTGGTAAATCTATTTTTATATTAGCTTTTTCCATTGCATATTTTACAAATTCAGCACAATAGAAGTAATTCTTTTTTACTATTTTCTTATGAAATCCTGCTGCAAATAGTCCAACAATATTAAAATTGTAATTTTCCTTATTGTTGTCAATTTCTTTTATAGTATTTTTTATAGATTTATATTGTTCATTTGTAATTTCTAATGAATATACTTTTGCTCTTGTTTTATAGAATCTTTTGAATGTTCCTTTATCTATGTATTCATGTAAAAATCCACCCCAAAAAGGATTATATGGATTTAATCTTCCAAAACTGTACATTTCTTTTAATTCTATATCTAAAGCAATAGAAACATGAGAAAATTCATCTTTTGTAAATCTTTTTATTATTTTTGATAATACTGTTCCTGTATGTGTTAGTATAATATATATTTTCTTCATTCTTCTCACCCATTTCCCTTTATATTTCTATCAAATTGCACATCTGTTGCAATAAAGTAAATTCCGTATACCAATATAAACATTCCAAGCATAATCCAAATATTCTTAAAAATTTCTTTCATTGTTACTGCTACTGTAAATATTTGACCAACGCCTAAAATAACAGGAATACTAATCATTACTGGCAATACCATTGGAATTGCAAAATAGAAAAGTATTTGTTTGAATATTGTTCTATTTATCTGTAATTCATCCACTCCTAATTTCCTCAATAATTCATATCTATATTTATATTTTTCTGAATCACTTAATTGTTGTATTGCTAAAAGAGTAGCTGTTGCCATTACAAAAATAAGTGCTACATAAAACGCTAGAAATGACATAATTGTATAAAATGATTTTGTTTGGCTCATTCTTTCACCTTTTGTTTGTACATTTGCAAGTGATATTTCTATATTATAATTTTGTTCTTCTCCATTAACTTCTCCTGCTATTTCTCTCTCTTGCTTTATAATATAATTACTTAATTCTTTATAAAACTTCTCATCTGTCATATTTTCTGTTGTAGCAACAAAATTATAAGCAAAGTCCAAATAATAGATTTTATCTGCTCCATCTTCTTGCTCTGTTACAATTGTATTGTTATTATCATTTTTATCTCTTAATCTTTGATCCTCTTTTTCTATTAATGGTATTAAACTATCTGGTACTATAATTGCATAATACGAACCATTAAATCCAACTTGTGCAATATTTTCGCTTCTAATTTCTTTTATTTTTACATCTTTTCCTACTATTTTAGTTTTATCGTTTTCTTTAGTATATTTTTCAAGTCCCCCTTTGGCTGTTTTTAAACAATTAATTATAATTTCGTCATCTTGTAAATCTACTTTTTCGTATCCTAATATTTCTCTTAGTTTATTATAAGTTGTTAAACTTAATACACAATCAATTTCTTTATCAATTGCTCCTTTAAATGGTGTTTTTTCAAATGCTGTTGATAATCCTATCCCTTTTATATTATATAACCTATACTCATACATATCTTTTACTTTTGTATTTTTTCCAATATACTCTTTATATTTTGAAAAGTCTCCATCTGCTGTACTAATCATTATTTCATAAGGATAACCCATTTCAATTTCGTTATTTATCATATTGTTCATAAGTAGTGCTACATTTCCACCAATTAATATAATAGTAAACATTAATGCAATTGTTCCTAAACTTAAACTCATTGTGTTAATTTTTGAGGTTAAATTTCTATATAAAAACATATTATCTTTTTTATATTTTCTTGATTTATTGTTTAAATATCTTTTTACAATAAAACTTGATATACTAATATAAAATAGATATATTCCTACTATTAACATGATAATTGCTATAAATATATTTCTACCTTTCATATTACTTGCATTTGCAAATTCATTATTATTTATTAATACTGCTCCTACTAATAGTGCAATTGATAAAGTAAAAAGTATAACATTTCCTTTTGCATTTTTTATCATATTGTTTTCATTTTTTTTACTTGCATATAATAAGTCATATACTTTTGTTTTCTTTATTTTTCTTCTACAATTTAATAATACTAAAGCAAATATTCCCAAAAAAATAAATGGCTGTCATTCCTACTGCTTTTATGTTAAAAGATATTTCTATTTGATATGGTTGGTTAAATAAATTCATAATAATAGAAGTGAGTATTTGATATATAAATGTTCCTAAGGCTATTCCTATTATAAATGCCATTCCACCTATCATAATATTTTCTAGTGTAAAAATATTACTGATTGACTTCTTTTCTATTCCTAATATTTGATATGTTCCAAATTCTTTGCTTCTTTTTTCTAACATAAATCTCATACAATAATTTATTAGCCATGCCATAACTAAAACAATAATTATACTAATTCCTGATATTGCTTTTGAAAAAGATGCCATATAGGATGATAATTGACTTATATCATTTGATGTAGCAATTGAATTAAAGCTAAACATTAAAGCAACAGATATAATTACTGTTATAAAATAGATACAATAATCTTTTGCCTGTCTTTTTGCATTTCTAAAAGATAATTTACCTAACATCTCTTGCATCACCTCCAAGAAGTGCTAACACATCTAATATTTCATTGTAAAAATCTTTTCTTTGTTTTTCGCCTTTTTCTATTTTGTTAAAGATTTTACCATCTTTTAAAAATAGAATCTTTTTTGCATAGCTTGCAGATAATGGATCATGTGTTACCATTAAAATAGTTGCTTTCCTTTTATTATTCATATCTTCCATTATTTCTAGTAATTGTATTGCTGCCTTACTATCCAAACTTCCTGTTGGTTCATCTGCAAGTATTATTTTAGGATTATTTACAATGGCTCTAGCTGAAGCACATCTTTGTTTTTGTCCTCCTGATACTTGATATGGATACTTGTTTAAAATTTCTTCTATTCCTAATTTTCTTGCTATTTCTAATGTTTTTTTATCTATTTCTTTTTCTGGTACTTTGTTAATTGTTAAGATTAAAGCTATATTTTCTTCTATTGTCAAAGTATCTAACAAGTTAAAATCTTGAAATATAAATCCTAAATTTTCCCTTCTAAATTTTGCAATATTTTCTTCTTTTATTTCTGTTATATCTTGATTTTCTAAATAAATGTGACCTGAACTTACTGTGTCTATTGTGGATATGCAATTTAAAAGTGTTGTTTTTCCACTTCCACTTGCTCCCATGATTCCTATAAATTCTCCTTCTTCTACATCAAAACTAATTCCATCTATTGCCTTTGTTATATTCCTGAATCCGTGAATTATATGGACTGACACATTTTCATATAAATTAAAAACAG
>CAOKRC010000046.1 GCA_948471035.1 uncultured Clostridium sp. | reverse complement strand
CTAAAAATTCATTTATTGTTTTATACATTTGTTCTTCATCGTTTTTATTTTTAATAGATTGATGACCTTGTAAAGTTTGAAATCTATCCATTAGTTCACTTTTTTCATTTGTTAACTTTTCTCTTTCATTAACAAACCTCGCAGATATTCTTGTAAAATCAATATCAGTTAGTACCTCATTTAATTTATCATTATATAAGCTGTCTAAATTCTTGTTAATATCAGCTATTTTAATATCAATCATTTCAATCTGCTTTTTCACAGATGCCACTAAATCGATTGATTTATCTTTTACTTTTTTATAAGTTTCCTCTAACATTTTACGATTAGCATATATTCTACACACTTGCCTTACTATTTCTAGTATCCTTTTTTCAAACTTTGGATAATTCAAATTTCTTACATAGCAACCTCTTTTTTGATAACCTGTATCTACAATATAGGGAATCTTTGGTCTATTACTATTATGATTTACTTTTAATACAATTTGCATTTGCCAACCGACAATGTTTGCAATATATGAGTCCTCGCAATAAATAGTCATATTGCTTTACTACTTTTTTTGCTCTTTCTTTATGTATTATTTGAGCTTTTTCAAATATATCTTTATCAATAATTGGCTCATGAGTATTATCTACCCTTATGTACTTTTCCTTTTCCACTTTACGAAGTTTTTTTACTTTATATGAAACAATAGACACCTTATTTTGAACAGTATTGCCTATATAAACTTCGTTTTTTAACATATCGCATATAGTAGTTGCATTCCAAAAATAATTGTTTTTTTCTTCATTTTGAACAATTCCAATCTTTCTATATCCTGATGGACTTAAATAGTGATTTTTGTTTAAGTATTCTACAATCAATTTACTTCCTGTTCCATTTACATACATATCAAATATTTTTCTTACTACATCTGCAACATTAGTATCAATTACTAATTTATTTTTATTATTTAAATCCTTTTTATATCCGATATGCTGGTGTACTACATAAATATTCTCCTTGCTTTTGTTTTTCTTTAAATACACTTCTAATCTTTTTTGATATATCTTTAGAATACATATCATTTAAAATCGCTTTAAATGGTGTAATATCATTATTTACTGTTTCGCTATATGTATCTATTCCATCAAGTATCGAAACATATCTTACTTGATTTTCAGGGAAATAATTTTCTATATAATAGCCTGTTTTTATATAATCTCTTCCAAGTCTTGATAAATCTTTTGTTATCACCATATTAATTTTTTGATTTTCAATATCTGCAATTAATCGATTAAACTCTGGTCTATCAAATGTTGTTCCGTGATACTCCATCATCAACATATTCATCTACAACATTTAAATCTTGCTCTTTTAAATATCTTTCAATTATTTTCCTTTGATTTCCAATACTTTCACTTTCTTGTTTGTCGCCATCTTCTCTTGATAATCTTATATACATGCCGAACTTTATAGTTCTTTGTTATTAATTTAAACATATCACTCCTTCCCATAAAAATATTTACATTAAAATTATTTTAACGTGTTCTTTTCATTTTGTCTGCTCTTTAATTCAATATTTTTATTTTGAGAGTAATCTTTAAATATTTTACAAATAACTTTATCTATCTTTTCTTTATTGCTATCAAATTTGCAATATACCTTTAGCTCACCTTTTTTCAATCACTACACCTCTTTTAATGTCTATTAATTTTTTGAAATATTATTCATATAATCTTTCTACTATTAACAGCGATTGAAAATGAAAAAAGTGATGGGCAAAATGAAAATTTTTTTAATTTTTTTCATTTTAAACCTATCACTAAAATTTCATATTAGTTTAATTTCTATTTTGCCTCGAATTTTGAGAGCATTTTTTGCTGCCTAAAATTCGCCAGCTTGGTGTTTTGACACCATTTTGCTGTTTAGGAGAAAATCTCCTAAAACCTTTTTAGCCCGCTGGGAGAAGTTTTTATTTAATTATTAATAGAATTTAAATAATTTTAGGCAATATTATTATTATTATAAAACTCTTTTTCTTCATCTTCCATTTTATTCTTAAATATTCTTGTAATTTTATAATATTTTGCTCTTCTTATTATAATAGTTTTAACTATTTTACTAGTAGTAGTATGATAGCAATTATACAAAATTTCATTTAGGTTTTTCTTAATTTCATTAAAGTATAATCTGTCAAATTTATTTAGTATTTGATCAACATTTGCAATATATTCACTATCGTCCATATTCTGTAATGCTTTTTTTATAAATGCTACTACTACTTTAGGTTCTATAAAATCTTGTTTAATAGAACATAATTCTAATATATTTTTTAACAATACTTGGTCTTCTATAACATCTATATTATCATAATCTTGACTAATAACATCATTTAATTTATATTTTTTCATTTTCTGTTCTATAATTAAACAATCTTTTATAGATTTTTCATCTTGAAGGAGCTTGTTTATATTTTTAACAAAATCTTCTAATGCATTATTATCTAATGATTTTGCTATAAACTTAAATACTTTGTCATGATCTACTTCTTCTATATTTTTAATATTACTATATAACTCATATATTTTTGATATACGACTAAAATGCTCATCTAGTGCATCAATCACAACATTAGGATTATTAGTCAATGTTATATTATCAACTAAAAATTCCATATATTCAGTTAAATTTCCATTCTCTTTAGAAAAGAAATCTCTATTGTTTCTTAATATACCCAAAGTCTCTTCATATGAATTAGCATTTAAATTTTCATTTAATTTAGGTACTAATATTTTCATTATATCATCTGAAATCTCACCTTTTAACAATTTAAATGCTATTATTGCTCTTTCTGGATAATAATTATAATAAGAAACAATAGTCTTTAAGTATTCTTCTAATTTACTATCACTTATATATTCTTTTGCATTATCAACTATTTCATATACATAATTAAAATATGAATTATATGATGGATAAGATTTATAATTTTTTATTATTGTATTTTCTATAAAGTCTGATATATAAGACTCATTCTCTTCTATACATAAATATTTAAATACAGTTTTCTCTCTTATATACTCCTTAGATTGACTAAATGCAGATAATTTGGTTAATTCTTCAAATATAGTATCTAATGTTTCTTCATTTAAGTATGTTACAATATCTTGAAAAAATTCGTCATATTTCTCATCTTCAAATATAGTTTCTGCTATAGTTTCAAAAACTTTTTCTAAATATTTTATATTCATCTCATTTTTATTTAAAATACTTTTTATAAGATTCTGTACATCTTTTTGTTCTAAATTGTCATTTAAATATTGATCTATCTCTTCACAATTTTCATCATTTATCTCAAAATTTATTTTACTTAATATACCTAAAGCATTTTTCTTATCTTCACTATTAGATGTTACTATTATTTCGGCTATCTCTGTGCTTTTATTTATATCTATATTGCTATATAAATCATTTGTAAATAATTTATTTAATTTTTCAAGTAATTTATTATATTTGAATAGTTTAATCATCTCATCTATTGAATCTAATACTATTCCTATCTCATTTAGTTGTTTGAAATATTCCTCAAATTTAGATATTATATTTTCTGAAAAATCATTATTTGTATCCATATATTTGCATAGAGCATTAAATAACTGAGTTCCAAAGTATTTTTCAAAAATTTCTGTTTCTTTAACATCTACGCATTCAACTAATTTATTTATTTTATCAGTATTATCTTCTATTACTTTTAAAATGAATTCTTTGAACAACTCTTTTATATCATTCTCTAAATTATTATTTTTTTCTAAATATTTATTTATAATTTCTATGCTTTTCTCTAAATCAGCATTCTCTTTTGCAAAATCCAGATATTTATATAAAAGTTCACTTATATTTTTCTTTTTATTTACCAATTCTAATATTTCAAATATATTATCAATTTTTAATTCTAAAAAGTTTATGTTATCTTTAGAATTATTTAAATTATATATTTTCTCTGATAAATTTTCAGCAATAACAAATTTATTCTCTTGTTTTAAGCTATTAAAAGAGTTTATTATTGTTATTATTCCATTTAATAATTCTATATCTTCTGCATTATCTAGTTCATAAATAATCGAATCAATTATATTTTCATTATCTTCAATCATCTTTCTAACTGTTTTTGTATTTTTACTCTCCATAGCAGAAACAATACGCCTATTATTCTCATCACCTGTTTTTATACTTATTTCATCTTGTATCAAATACATAAATGGTGCTATATTATCAACTTTATATCTTTCAGTTTGCTTCAAAAAATTCATTAAAGATTCATATTCTGGTTTTATTTCAGCATAACTATCTTCTCTTCCATCATCTTGTTGAAAAAATAGCTTTAAATCTTCATCTATATCATTCATTTTATAATTTTCTTCGTGAAAATCAACAATTTTATTCATATAGTCAAAGTTTCTAAACAATACATCATAAAAATCATTAAAATCCGCTTGTAAAACAGATATTTTAGCTAATTGTAAATCAAATTCTTCAATACCTAATAGAGTTTTCTCAATCTTTCCATTCTTTGTCCTATTGGTAATTAGTATTTTATTATTAACAAATGTATTAATTAATTTTTTTACTTGTCTAGGTGTAGTCACATTTTTATGCATTAGTACTTTTCTAATTAAATTTTCAAATATATCTATAGAACAATATTCTTCTATAAAGTCTGGTATATTTTCTTTTACTAAATTAACTGCATATTCTTTTATATCAAAATCTAATAATGGTGGAATATATACTTTATACTGAAACAACTTGTCCAATATAAGTTCACTCTCTACTATCTGATGATTTCCATCTAGTCTTATTGTCCTATTATTATCTAATGCCTTTTTTAAAATTGAATCATCAAAAGGTACTATAAAAATACAGTTTTTAAATCCTACAAATGCTTTTATTGCATCCAATGCCTCTACTATTTTATCAATACTTAATCTATCTAAATCATCTATTATCGTTATAATTTTTTTATTAGAATTGTTCTTTATATTTTTTTCTATAGCTTCACTTAAAAAATTCTCATAATCCTCTGTTGTTTCTATAGGAAAATTTATTTCTACCTTTTTATCATCTCTGTTCATAATTTGTTTAATAATTATTCCAATAAATGATAATATAAGTGGAAAAATCATTATTGTTCCTATGTTCTTGCAAAAACTCAAAAAAGTTTTCCATCCAAAATCTTCTTGATTACCTTTATATATTACCATATTTTGTATATGTTTATAAAATATAAATATGGGTATAATAATTATCATTGCTAATATACAAACACCAGCTACTTGAAATATCGGCTTAAAAAAATCTTTAATTTTATTCCAACAACTTGTTTCATCTCTTTCTGTTTCTTTAATAAATTCACTATATATCTCTTTTATTTTTTCTGAATTTTTTACTTTTTCTCCACTAATTCCTTTCCAGACTTGTTTTAAAAATACATTTTTCAGAGATTCTTTTTCATATTTCCAAGCATTTATCTCTTGAACAATATAATTATTATTATCTTTCCTATATTTATTTAATAGTAAATTTATTATAGAAGATTTACCAATCCCCCATTTCCCTATTAAAGCTATGTTATATGGAGGATTTGTATTTTCAATAATCATTTTTAAATTATTTACAATATCCTTTTGATTGAATCTATCATCATCAATACTTATTAACTCACTATCTTTTAGAAAATATCTTTTTATTTTTTCTTTATTACTCATTAATTACACTATCCTTTCTATAGTTCAACATATTATTTTGTCTTTCGTGTAATTTATTAAAAATTTATTATATTTTTCTTTATACTATTTTATCTCCTATAATTCCATTTTTCATATCAGCAATATTGTATATATGTTCCATATTATCAAAGGTTTCTCTTAAATTATTTCTAGCTGAAATCCAGCCCATTCCATCTGTAAACCAAACAAACTCAAAACCTACTACTTTATCCGCTTCTTCTGCAATCATTTTATAACTTCTTGCTGTTTCATTTAATTTTGAGCCTCCTGAAGCATAAAAATTAGTTTCAATTCCATAAATACATTTATCAGTTTTTATAATAAAATCAAATCTTTTTGTTGCTTGATTTTTATTACTGATAAATGACATATCTAATTTCCATCTCCTCTCAATATCTTGTAAGTACATTTCTTTAAAATATGTTTCATTTTTCTTAAATCCTGCTTTTTGAATAAATTTTTCTACTAAATCCTCCATTAAATGTCCACCGCGATTTTTTCTAGCATTTGAATTTAATCCACATTCAACACCTAAAACATAATCATATAAATTATTTACTAAATGTTTTTCTAGTAAATTAAATAATCCAGTTTCTCTCATAAATATTTTATATTGTTTAACATCATAATTCATATTTTTGAAATTATATTCAAATTTATTTCCATCATCATCTAAAACAATTATTTCTGATTGTCTTACTGCTAACAGAGTTGGAATACATTTTAAAACTTCTGGATATTTATGTACTAAATTTTCAAAATCTTTTTCTATGTTTTCACTTCCTATTAATGCATTCATCATATTTAATTCTATTTTATATATTTCCGCATTTTTATATATTGTTTCAAAGTCTATATAATACTTATAATTAGCTATACTATCTGTAAAAGTTAGTAACCATTGTGCAAAATCTCTTTTCATACTCATCTACTCCTTCATTTCATTATATCTTCTTATTGATAAATCTAAATATTCTTTTGAATTATCAATTCCTATGTATCTTCTATTTAACTTATTTGCAGCAATTCCTGTCGTACTACTACCACAAAACGGATCTAAAATTAAATCATTTTCATTTGTAGATGCCAGAATAATTTTCTTTAAAATTTCTAAAGGCTTCTGTGTTGGATGTTTTCCCTGTTTCTTTTCTGATGGCTTCGTTAAAGAAGTTGTCCAAACATCTTTCATTTGTTTATTATTATTCAATTTTTTCATTAAATCATAATTAAACTTATATTTTACTTTTGGCAAGTTTTTTCTCGCCCATAAAATTGTTTCTGTTGAATGCGTAAAAGTTTTGCAAGCTAGATTAGGAGGTGGATTCGTTTTCTGCCAAGTAATATTATTTATTATTTTAAATCCTTCCTCTTCTAAAGCCATTCCTACTGAATAAATATTATGCAAAGTTCCGACTTATCCAAATTGTTCCTTCATCTTTTAAAACTCTATAACACTCATGAATCCACTTTTTATTAAACTCATGTTTATCTTTTACACTTAAATAATTATCCCATTTTCCTTTATTTACACTTACCATCTTTCCACCACTGCAAGTTATCCCATCATCAGATAAAAAATAAGGTGGATCAGCAAATATCATATCAAAACTTTTTTCTTCAAGTTCTTTTAACGTATCAAAAGTATCATTATCAATTAGTTTAAAGCTACTTTCTTCAAAGTAGAATTTTCCAGAATACATTCATTCATCTCCTCATAGTTTGTAATAAGTAATTCTGAAATTTCTCCTCTACCTTTGCTATTAGCATTTATCATTCTTTTTGCAGAAATTTCATTTATATAAAATCCTTTGTATATATCTTCAAAAAAATCATCATCTTTATTGGTATTTTTAGGATTAGAATTAGATAACATTAACTTTGCATCCTTTTCATCTAGTTTTCTGAAGTATTTAGCTAACTCTTTTTGATTTTCATCATTAAAATCTTCCTTTGCATAAGCTGTAAACCCTGACGTTACTGATAATGGTCTATATGGTGGATCAAAATATACAAATGTATTCTCATCTACATATTTTTCACTTTTTTTATAATCTCCATATTTGAATACTACATTTCTAATTAAATATGATAAATTTCTTAAATTAGCTGAATCACATATTGTAGGATTTTTATATTTACCACAAGGCACATTAAATTCTCCATTTTTATTTACTCTGTACAATCCATTAAAGCATGTCCTATTTAAAAATATAAATTCTCCAGCCCTCTTTATACTTAACTCATTTTCAGCAATTCTATAAGAATTATATTCTTTTCTAATGTCATAAAAATACTCTTGTCTATCTTCGTTTGCTAATTTTAAGAACTCATCTTCTTTTACCTTTAAATCTTTTATAAGTTCTTCAACATTATTTTTTATAACATTATAACAATTTATCAAATCTATATTTATATCAAATGCATAAGCCTCTTTTACATCATATTTTTGCAATATATTTATTAAAACTGCTCCGCCACCAACAAATGGCTCTACATACGTATTTATTGTTCCATTCTCTAATTCAAATGGGTAAAAATTCTTTAATCGTGGAATTAAACTACCTTTACCACCAGCCCATTTTACAAAAGGTTTTACAAGTTCCATTTTCTCCTCCAATTTTGCTATGATAATTCTTTGTTTTTATACTTTCTCATTTTATTATTTAGCAAATACATAAACAATTTTAGGGATGATATAAATTAAATTGTTTTATATAATCATAATTTGCCATATAAATCTGCATTAAAACATTATACTCATCTTTATCAAGATAATTTGGTTCTGTATCTCCTAAAGATAATCTAACCAAATCATTAAAAATATTTTTTTTCTTTTTAATATCATCAAAGGGAATTTTATTATTTCTAATAAACATCAAATATGAATTGGCAATTACATTCCATATAAAAAATTCTCTATTATAATCCCAATCCTTCGCAAGATTTTCAATAAAATCTTTAAAATCCAAATTCCATACATCAGAAAATATTTGACTAATCAAAAAACTTGAAGCTAAAATATAATTAGAAAGCGATTTATGAACTATCTTTCCATCATCTAAATCTTTAATATTAATCTCTTTAATTTCTGACTGTTCTTCTGTGCAAGCCTTTTTAAAAGCTCTTTTTAAAGCATAACTACTTAATATATCTGGTCTAATTTTTTGCAAAATTTTTATTGCCAATAGCTCTATACCTATATCAGAAGATAAAGCAAATTTATCAGCAAGAAATAAGCTTCTATTCATAACATCTGCTTTAGTAACATTATGCCAAATTGGTAAAATATTTCCACATTGTTCAGTTTCTTTCATAATAAAACTTTTTAATTCATAATCAGTCCAATTTTTATTTAGAAAACTCTTACTTATTATAATTAAACCATTTTTAGAATGAATAATTCCCTTATCTATTGACTCTGATAAGCTATCACCTATCTTCAATTCAAATTCATCATACCATACCTTTAACCCATAGCTTTCTAATTCTTCAACTAAAGGTTTTACAATATCTTCTTTATCTTCTGATGCATGTGAAACAAATAAATCCCATTCCATATAAAATTCCTCCTATTTTACTTTTACACTATATCATACTTCTTTATTTTTTTCCACAAATTAACACTTATTTCTTCAAAAAAATAAAACAAGATGCTTTTCAACACCTTTCTCCTGTAAATATTTTTATATCCTATTCTTAAATTTCCTATATGGAAGTTAGTAAACCTCACAGGCATAGATCTAAACTTGCAGTTTCCAGCACTATGGGAAACAGCAAAAGAAATAAAATTCTCTCAAGGATTTACTAAACCTGGACCTAGAGATTATGTAGGAACATCTCCACTATCCACTCCTGAAGCTATTGCTATGTATAATTTTACATTATCTAAGAACTTTAGGCTTATATTAGCATATCACTCACAAGGTGAAGTTATATATTGGAAATTTTCTGACTTTCTACCAGAAGGTTCATATTATATTGGTCAACAATTTTCAAATGTTAGTGGTTACTCATTAGATGTAACACCTACTAATTCAGCATACGCTGGATATAAAGACTGGTTTATACAAAACTATAATAGACCTGGTTACACTATTGAAGTTGGTTCTGGAACAAATCCTTTACCTTTATCACAATTTTCTAAAATATATAATGATAATGTAGGTATTCTTACTCTTGGAATGATTTTATAAAATACTTACATTCACTTGTAAGTATTTCTGTTTAAATCTATTTATTTTTAAAAATATATTTTTTACAAATGCAAAAGGGGTTGTGATACTCCCCCTTTTGCGTTTAAACTACTGCCGCCTGTCCAGAGAATATACAACCCCATTCAAAACACAGAAAATATTTTATTTCTGTGTATTGAAGGTAGTTTCTTCCCATTTTCTCATCAGCTCTTCATCTGTGAAAAAGATTGTAAGCTTGTACTCCTCATTCGTTAACTTTTTTTCTGTATATACAGCTGCTTTATAATTGAGCAATGTTTTTCTTATCTTCTCAATCTTCTCACGAATCTTCCTAGCATCTCCTTTGTTCCCTTTAATCCAGAGAACCTTACTTGATATTACATCATAAAGATTTGCCCCTTTTACCAGAGTTCTCATTAAGCTGTTCCAAGTCTCCATGTTTAACTCATCTTCAAATGATACAACCATGAATACTGACCTGGCAGAGAGTTCCAGCTCATTCATGAGCTCACCTCTTAATTTACGAAGTGTGTCCTTTATGACTCCTTTAGCCGCTCCTAAAATTACCTGGATTTCAGCTTCAGTTCTCTCTTTCTCATTTTCATTTGGATCATCCACTTTCAGTGCAAATCTCCGTATTGCGCATTTGTCTTCGTTTAAATAACTCATTTTGATCATAATACTTCTACCTCCAATATAAGACTACATAATTAGTATCTAAATACATTATAACATATTTTCTATATTTTTTCAAATAAATCAATTTTTAATTTTATATTTATTGTTATTTTATAAAATATTACTCTTGAAATATTTATTTACTATTTTTCATTTACTCTATTAATTTTCCTAATCTATATTTCCATAATCATCTACTATTTTGTTATTACCTCCATAAATACTTTGCACTCTATCAATATTTTCTCCTTAATAATACTTCTACATATTCATATTGTTTTTCTATAATACAAAAACAATTATTATACATATATAAATACATCACCTTATTCTTTATTTAAAAAATCACTTATATAAATTTCTACATAAATAAAAAACTCCTGATCTCTCAGAAGTTTTGGTAGCGAGAACTCGCGACTTGTTTAGGTTACGACTTGATGTTTCTTTGTTTATTGCCAAACGTTAAATTAAAACATTCTATTCTACCTTTATGATAGCCTAAATCATAGACTTCTGTAAGCATTTTTTTATTATTAAATATAAATTCTTTTTCTTCTCTTGTTAGGTTTAGTTCTTTAGTTATTATTTCAATTTCTTTTTTCATATCTTTTTACATCTCCTCGCATACATTTTATTTTTTCCTTATATAATATATATCGCTTAACTCATAAAAAAAGTTACGATAATTCGCTAAAACGAACTCTAAAAATATTACATTAAACTTTATATTGTCGAAAAAAGACGTAAAAATAGCGGTTTATATTCATTTTAAACCGCAAAAATTTTTTTATTTTTTATAAGTATATAAATCTTCAACTTTAACTTTTAAAGCATCTGCTATTTTACAAAGTACTAAAATTGTCGGACATTTTAAATTGCTTTCTAGTTCACTTAAATAGCTTTTAGATATTCCGCTCATCTCTGCTAACTGCTTTTGACTTAAATTCTTTTTAATTCTAATCTCTTTTATATGAAAAACTATCATATTAATAGTTTGTGATATTTAATTTTTTTTATTCATATATTAAAATTAGCTTATAGGGTCGTTGATACTGTAAGAATTTAAAAGTTTTTGAAAAATATTTTAGAAAAGTATTGACTTTTGACGTCACGTCATTTATAATATATTTAAGTTAAGAGAAAGAAGGAATTAAAAATGTTATATTTTAGATTTGATAATAAAGATGGTTTTAAAGGAGCTAAACATACAAGTGGATTTGCAGGTTGGTACGATATTTGTTTAGATAAATTTTCAGAAAATTTTCAAGAAGAATATTCAGAATTAGAAGGACAAGAATTAGATGATAGAATTTATGAATATGCTCAAGAATTAGGATATATATTAGATGGTTGTTCTTGTTTTGAATTAACAGAAGACGGAATTGAGGAATTTATCAATTATATAAAAACTCATCCAATTAATGATTATGAAGAAATTAACATATTTGAAGGAATAGACAAAGGTTTTGGACATGATGGTGAAGTTGTTGCTAAATGTACAAATATTCTTTATACTGGTAAAACAAAAGATTTTATGAATATTATCGATGATGAAGATATTAAGAATAAATTAGAAGAAGTATTAAAATTAATAAAATAGAGGTGAATTTTATGGAAGAACGTATACTAAACATTTCTTTTAATAAAGCTGGGAGTGGAAGTATAACTAAAAGGATTACTCTTCCGTCATCTATTCTTAAAAAAATGGGTATAGATGAAAACAATAAACAAATTATACTGATTTATGATGAAAATAAAAAAGAAATTATTATTAGAAAGAAGAATTAATATGAGAGGATATAATATAGATGATTATATTGAAAAAAAATTCTATCATTTAACTTTAATAAAAAATTTACGCAAAATTGATAAGCGCAATTCTAAATTAGCTTTATTTAAGTGTGATTGTGGAAACATTAAAGAAATTGTATTTACGCAAGTCTTAAATGGTAATGTTAAAACTTGCGGTTGTAAACAAGGATTTTTAAATGAAAGTTCAAGAAGAGAGCAATATAACACTTTACTTAAAATTAATTCTAGTAAAACTATAAAAAGTAATTCGACTGGTTATAGAGGTATTTCTATTATTAATGGAAGATATAGAGTTAGAATACAAGTTAATAAAAAGTCATTTCATGTTGGATATTTTGATATTTTAGAAGACGCTATAAAGGCTCGAAAAGAAGCCGAAGAAAAATACTTTAAACCGATTTTAGATAAATATGATAAAAGCTAGAATAGAATTTAATCTACTCTAGCTTTATTTTTTATTAATTTAATTATTATTGAAATTATATATATAACTATTGCTATTATACCTAATATGAAAAATAATTTAATTATCGTATATGATAATAGTTCTTTTATTAATTCGTTTACTACTCTTTCCATACTTTCTCCTCTTTTATTTTATGTTTCAATAATAACATATAAAATTCTTTATTTCAAATTACTTATAATTTTTATTGTTAATATATGCCTTTCTCTTAGTTGCAATTACTTGTACATAGTCTACATTCTTATTTATATTCTTTAATATTTTAACTTTAGTATTTTTCTTATATGTATATTTCTTTCCTTTTAAATTCTTTTTAGAATATAATATACAATTACTTTTTAATGTCTTTTTCTTTCCTACTGTGCTTTTTGTAACAGTTTTCTTTACGATTTTTTTCGTATTTCCAGAGCCTTTATCATTACTAAAAATAAAATATTGTTTTACATTTGCATACTTTTTGAAATTAGTTTTACTTACTGTTACTGTATTTTTGTTTACTTTAACATTTGCTTTTTTTCTTGATGCTGTATTAAATTTATTATTGTACAGATAAGGGTCATATACTTTAATATTGTTTTTATCAGATGAAGTCAAGAATATATAATGTCCTGATGTTGTGAAAAGACCATTTCCACACGCTGAAATTACATAGTATCCATTATCTAAATATTTCATAGCTGTATTATAGCTTGAAGTAGTATGATACTCTTTAAATCCAAAATAATCAGCTGTAAATGAAAATGCACTCCAAGCCGTTCCATTTGACTTTGTTCTATATCCATTATCAACATATAATTTAGCCATTGTTGTTGGTAGTATTGTACCCTTTGAGGCTGTTACAACCATTGCTGCCGATGTTGGTCCACAAGCTGATGATTTCATTGTCTGACTTTTATTATTGCTTGATGTATATAATTGATTAGCCCATCTTTTGTCGGCTTGAGAATAATATGTTAAACCCTGATATGCTCCTAGTAACTTTATTCCGTCGCTTTTTATATCTCCGTTGTAGCTAATATTTTCTTGCTCTACTACTGCATCAGTTTCTAGTTCTTTTTCTTCTACATTTGTTATAGTTTTTGTTGTATCTAATTGTTCATCTTTCTTTACTGCTTCTATTGTATTTTCTGCTGTATTTTTTGTTTCATCACTTACTACTACATCTTGTTTCTCTATTTCGTTGTATATAATATTTTGAGTTTCTGAAATACTTTCTTTTACTTTTTCATCATTTATAAATATTGTACAAAAACACATTGCAATCGATAATATAAATGCACTTGCTATTAATATTTTCTTTTTCATAACTTTTCCTCTTTTCTTTCTATAAAATTAATAAAACGTCTTTAAACGAGCTTTTACAATCGTTTTTAAGACGTTTTTATTTTTTGTTAATATAATTTTTATTGTATATTTTTTAAATCTCTGATATCATGTTCTACCTCTGTCATTTTTCCTTCTAAAATATAAGTTCTTTCTATTATATTATTATGTTTTTTAACTTTTTCTTCTAATTCTGATAATCTAAAATTTACTAATTTAGAACTTGCTAATATTCCTCCAATTGTTCCTACACAAGTTCCTATAAAACTTATTACTGATATTATTATAGTTTCTGCCATATCTATTCTCCTTCTTCAATTTTTTCCTCTGTTTCTTCACTTATTAAGTTCTCCAAGTATGTAGCAACTTCTTC
>CAOKRC010000045.1 GCA_948471035.1 uncultured Clostridium sp. | reverse complement strand
GTGACTTCGTATTATTTATCTTACCATTTTTATTTCACTATGTCAATACTTTTTTGTTGGAAATTTTTACTTTTTTATTTTGTTTATTTTTCTTGGTAAGTCTTTATTTATAATAGCACAATTATCAGGTAAAAATCAACTCATATTTCCTGGTAATTTTTGGCTTGATTATTTTCTTTTCATATTCCTAATAATATCTTTATCTTCATTACTCACTCTATATGACTCTATTATCTTTTGTAATGCTTTATTATAAGTAAACTCATCTAATGTATTATTTGTTAAATATTTCATTGTAATTTTGGGATATTTTATATAAGCTACTGATACCGTCCAAGCTATAGCCATTTTTACATAATATCCTTCATGTTTAATATTGTCTAATATATTAATAACTTCATTTATATACTCATCTGTTATATAAAAATCCAACATCATTACGATATAGAATCTAAGTTCAAATTCTTTTGTTGATTTTTTATATTTTTGCATAAATTCCCATACATTTTTTTTACTTTTATTTACAAACTTTAAACCAGCACAAAATACATCACAAATAGCCCAGTTATCTATTTTAGGTATAAATTTCTTAATATATTCTAACCTTTCTTCTAGGTTCATTTTTGCAAGTCCTATTACCATTCCTTGTAGCATTATTTCTTCATAGTAATAATTTCTTGCATTATCAAGATAAGCTCTAAAATCTCCTTTTGCAATTTCTTTAGCATAGTTTCTTAAAACTGGAACTCTAACTCCTATTATATTATTTGTATTAGGACATAACCCACTATGAAACTCTTTATATTTTGCATCAGCCAGTTCAAATATTCTTTTTCTTATTTCTTCATTCATATTAAATCCAATTCATCTCTTTCTTCGCTCATAAGGCACACATAGCTATAAAAGAAAATCGAGTTTCTTTCAAACTATTACCTATTTATAATATTTTCCTTAGATTATAGCATAAATCTACAAAAATTCATAAAATCTTCATACTTTTTTATTTTTTTATTAAGAATTGTGTGGTATTATATATATACTTTTTACTTAGTTAATTTTTCTACAATTATAAACACTTATATATGGAGGTCTTTATGAACAAACGAAATGAAAAAAAATTTAAAATTATTAAACTTATACTATTTGTTTTAACAATTATTTTAATAATAACTATTGCTATTAAGTTGTTTCCATTATTTACAAACTTAGGCACAAAAGAAGGACAACTTCAATTTAAAGAAGAAATTTCAAACTCTGCTTCTAGTGGTATATTAATGCTACTTGGTCTTCAATTATTACAAATACTTATTCCAATACTACCAGGAGAACCCATAGAATTTTTAGCAGGAATGTGCTATGGAACTATAGGAGGAATGCTTATAATTTTTTTAGGAGCATTTTTAAGTTCATTTATTATATTTTATTGTGTACGAAAATTTGGCAAAAATTTTATTCACTCTTTTTTGGGTAAAGATAAAATTGAAAAATTGGAAAATAGTAAATGGTTTTCGAACCCAGAGAAAATTGAATTAATTTTGTTTATTGCTTTTTTGATTCCTGGAACTCCAAAGGATTTGTTTGTATATATAGCTGGCCTTTTACCTATTAGACCATATCGTTTCTTTCTTATATCTACATTTTGTCGTTTCCCTTCTGTTATTTCATCTACATTTGCAGGAAGTAATATTGTAGATGGTAATTGGTGGTTATCAATAGCAAGTTATGTAGTAACTTTTACAATATCTGGTATAGGATTATATGTGTATAATGTAATAAAATCAAAAAATTCTATAAATTCAAATTCCTAATAGTATTTGAATTTATAGAATTATCACCTTTTTTCACTACTATAGTAGTGAGTTCTTTTATTTACAATTTTTCTTTTTTTGTTATCATTTTAAGTGCTTTAGGTCTTTCTATACAAATTATATGTCCACATCCAAGGCACTTTAGTTTAAAGTCTACACCCACTCGTGTAATCTCCCAGAGTTTACTTCCACAAGGATGTACTTTTTTAGTTCTTACAATATCTCCTATATTATATTCCATTTTTAAGACCTACCTCTTTATATGTCTTTTTTTATATTATTAATATTTGTAGGGGTTGGCCCTGTGTCCACCCTTTTATTATCTTTAATTAATGTTATTTAGAGCAATTTCTCTGTAAATAGGGCAGACACGAGGCCTGCCCCTACCTATTTTTTAGATAACTTATTATTTTCCAATAGCTTTTTCTAATCTTTTTATAACTGATTCTTTTCCAAGTACTTTCATAATTTCATACATATCTGGTGTATTTGCTCTACCTGTTAAACATATTCTTATTACTGTACTTACATCTCCTACATGTCCTTTGAAAACATCAGGATTTTGCTTATATTCTTTCGTTTCTCTTGCATATCCAAATTTGTTAGATAAATCTTTTATTTTATTAAACCAAGTTTCTTTATCATCATTTATATCAAAATATTCCTCTATATATGTAGTAATTATATTTTTAATTTCTTCAGTATCTGCAATTTTTTGAAATTCATATTGTGGCTTTTCTTTAAAATATTCTTCATCATACATATATATAATATTTTCTTTTACATCTTCCCATTTTCCAATATCTCTTCTTGGTTTTACATTTCCACGTTCAATTCCTAATACTTGCAAAGAATATTCTTTGTTTTTTTCTAATAACTCTTCCAAATCTTTATCATATTTTTTTGCCCAATTTAGTGCTTTTTCATATACTTCTTCTTTAGTATATTTTGAAATAACACGTTTTGAAATATCACAAAGTTTTACAATATCAAATAACGCACCACTTACACTCATTTTGTTTAATTGTAATTCAAATTCCTCCATTTTTGAGTCTTGATTTTGTCTTCTCCATTGTTCGAAATTAGAATTAGCTATATTTAGTAAATATTCATCAACCGCTTCTTCTGGTATTCCAACTTCCGCATAATAGCTTACCGCAGCTTCTGGGTCTTTTCTTTTACTTAATTTTCTTTTTGCCCCATTTTCTTCTTTCATTATTGGTGCAATATGTGCATATTTAGGTGCTTTAAAACCTAAACTTTGAAATAGTTGCAAATGAAGTGGCACTGAAGATAGCCATTCATCTCCACGTATTACATGTGAAGTTCTCATTAAATGGTCATCAACTGCATGTGCAAAATGATAAGTTGGAAGTCCATCTGATTTAATAATAACAATATCTTGGTCGTTTTCTGGGAAATCGACATTTCCTTTTATAACATCATGATGTTTTATTTTCTTTTCAGGATTTCCTGGTGATTTAAATCTTAATATATATTCTTCACCATTTTGAATTCTTTCTATTTGCTCATTTACAGGAATATGTCTACATTTACTCCATACCCCATAATATCCTGTTCTTTCTTTTGCAGCTTCTTGTTTTCCTCTCATTTCATCTAGCTCTTCTTGTTTACAAAAACATGGATATGCAAATCCTTTTTCAACTAGATATTTTGCATAAGCTTGATAAATTTCTTTTCTTAATGATTGTTTATATGGTCCATAATCTCCAACATATTCATCTTCATTTACCATTCCTTCATCTGGTGACATTCCAAATTCTTTTAAAGCTTCAATAATACCAGTAACACCATTTTCTACTTCACGTTTTTGATCTGTATCTTCAATTCTTAAAAAGAATACTCCACCTGTTTGATTTGCCATTTTTCTTGCAATAACAGATTGATATAGTCCACCTATATGAACAAATCCTGTTGGGCTTGGTGCAAATCTTGTAACTACTGCTCCTTCAGGTAAATTTCTTTTAGGATATTTTTCTTCATAATATGAAATATCTTTTACATTTGGAAATATTATATTTGCTAAATCTTTATAATCCATTATACTACCTCTTTCTCTAATTAATATTTGTATTATAGCAAAATTTCTTCTATATTACAATAGAAATTGACTTTTTGATACTAATGTAAGTTAATGTTCAGATTTAATGTATAAAAATCTTCGAAGAATACACAAGAGAACTCCTTTAACAATGGAGGTGTCAGTCCGTAGGACTGACAGAAAGTTTTTATTATTGCTTTTTTATTCTACACTTCCATAATAATTGGTAAAATCATTGGGTTTCTCTTTGTTTTTTGATAAATGTAATCTCTTAAATTATCTTTTAAGTTTGATTTTATTGTAGACCATTCTCTTATATGTTTTTCTTCACATTTTGCAATTTCATCTCTTATAACTTGTTTAACATCATCCATTAAGTTTTCAGATTCACGAACATACACAAATCCTCTTGAAATAACATCTGGTCCTGCTACTACTTCTCCAGTTGATTGATCCATTGTTAATACTATTACTATAAGCCCATCTTGTGATAGATGTTGTCTGTCTCTTAAAACAATATTTCCTACATCTCCTACTCCCAATCCGTCTACTAGAATTTTTCCTGAAGGAACTGTACCAGTTAATTTTGCTTCTTTTTCATTTAATTCTAATATTCTACCATTAGTCATTATAAATGTATCACTCACATCTACTCCCATTTTTTTAGCAGTTTCAATATGTGCAATTAATTGTCTATATTCTCCATGAACTGGTATAAAGTATTTTGGCTTTGTTAGTGCTAGCATTAATTTTTGTTCTTCTTGGCATGCATGACCTGATACGTGTACATCTTCTAATGCTGAATATACAACTTCTGCACCAATCTTCATTAAGTCATCTATTACTTTTGATACGAATTTTTCATTTCCTGGTATTGGATTTGCAGAAATGATTACTAAATCATTTGATGTTATTGTAACTTTTCTGTGTTCTCCTGCTGCCATTCTAGTTAGGGCAGACATTGTTTCTCCTTGTGAACCAGTTGTAATTATTACTAGTTGTTCATCTGTATAATTGTTTATCATATCAATATCTATAAATACATTTTTAGGAACTTGTATATAACCAAGTTCAACTGCAGTTTCTATCATGTTTATCATACTTCTACCACATATTGCAATTTTTCTTCCATATTTTACTGAAGAATTTACAATTTGTTGAACTCTATGAACATTCGAAGCAAATGTGGCTACTACTATTCTTTTTGTACAATTTAAAAATAGTTTTTCAAATACATCTCCAACTGTACTTTCACTCATTGTATATCCTTTTCTTTCTGCATTTGTACTATCGCTCATAAGTGCAAGTACCCCTTTATTTCCAAGTTCTGCAAGTCTTCCAAAATCCATTCTTTCATCATCTATTGGTGTATAATCTATTTTAAAGTCTCCTGTATGAACTATCGTTCCAACTGGTGTATGAATTGCAAGTGCCACTGCATCTGGTATACTATGACAACTTCTAATAAATTCTACTTGCATTTTCCCAAAATTTATTGTTTCTCCTTGATTTACAATGTGCATTTTTGTACTTCTTAATAGCCCATGTTCTTCTAATTTATTATTAATTAACCCAACGGTTAATCTTGTAGCATATATTGGTACATTTATTTGTTTTAATAAATATGGAATTGAACCAATATGATCTTCGTGTCCATGTGTTATTACTAATCCTTTTATTTTGTCTTTATTTCTTACAAGATATGTTACATCTGGAATTACTAAGTCTACTCCAAGCATGTCATCTTCTGGAAATGCTAAACCACAGTCTACAACTATTATTTCATTTTCATATTCAAATACTGTTATGTTTTTTCCTACTTCTAGTAATCCTCCAAGTGGTATTATTTTTAATGGACTTTTCTTAAATGTAAATTCATTATCTTGTTTTTTTAAGTCTTTTCTATTTCTTGAGTTTGTTCTTCCTTTCGTATTTCTATTATTTACTGTGTTTTTTACTTTTTCTATGTTTTCATTTTTTTCTGTATTTTCAGTTTTCACCTTTGTTTCTTTTTTAGTATTTATTCTTTTTGCTCCCCCTCTATTTTGAAAGTTACTTCTTGTTCTTTTTGTAACCTTTTGTTCTTTATTAGCACTATTTGTGCCATAATCTTCTGTTTTTACTTCCCCCATCATTATTTTTAATCTCTCCTATCTATTATAAAATAATTAAATTTAGGTATATACGCAAAAAAATCAGTTTAATAATAAACTGATTGATTTTAGAAAATATTTCATATATGACACGTTTTTTAATAAGAATATATAGTATAATTTCCGCTCACTCTACATATTCAAATCTTTATCTCATTTATTTTATTTCTCATTTTCTTATAAATCAATACACTAATATTATTTATCTCTTTTATTTGTTTTTATACATAAATTTATATCTCTTCTTTACCATTTTTAGGTAACAACTTTTGCTATTATACTATATCTATTTAAATTTGTCAAACTCATATTCAAATCAAAATAGGGATTGTATTTTATACAATCCCTACATATTTACAACCAATCTATTAAATTTTCCTTTTATATAGTTTTCTAATTTTCCGCATAAATTCATTTGGTTCTATTTCTTTTTTTGCTACCATATCAAGTCCCTTTTCCCAACTTGCTGTAAGTTTTGGGTTTAGCATATCTGGCATTACATTTCGTACTACATCATAAATAATTTCTCCATATCCTGTTGGTGTTATTATTTGTGTTTTTGAATTTATTTCTATATACTTTATCTTTTCTAATTTTTTAATTATTTCAGCTCTTGTTGCACTTGTTCCTATTCCTGCTCCTTTTATTTGTTCTCTTAATTCTTCATCTTCTATTAGTTTTCCTGCATTTTCCATTGCTAAAATAATTGAGCCAGAATTATATCTTGTAGGTGGGCTTGTTTCAGCATCCTTTGTTTCAAAATTTACTATATTTATTTTTTCACCTTTTTTTAATGTATTTAATATATCTATATTGCTTTCTGGTTCTTTTGAATTATCCTCTATATTTGTTAGGGTGGACACTGGACCCGCCCCTACATCGTTTGCATTGGTTTTATTGGGGTCGACGATGGCACCCATTCCTACGTCGTCTTTTTTGGGTTTTAGTACTTCAAGATATCCTTGTTTTATACATACTTTTCCACTTGTATTAAATACTTCATTTTCAATGTTTATTGTTACAGATATTTTGTTAAATTCTGCTGGCGGATAAAATATGCTTAAGAAACGTTTTACAATTACTTTATATATATTTTTTTGTAGCTGTGGCAACGCATCAAAGTTTTCATATCCTTGTCCTGTTGGTATAATTGCATAGTGATCTGTTATTTTTGAGTCATTTACATATTTTGTTTTCACTAAATTTGTAGAATATTTTTCTTCTACCATCTTTTTTATAATTCCGCCCGAATTTCTTCATCTTTAAAGCCTTTAGCAATTCCATTTAAGTTTTTACCGATTTCTTTTGCAACAGCTGTTGATAATACTCTTGCATCTGTTCTTGGATATGTTACTAGTTTTTTCTCATACAAATTTTGAATAATCTCTAATGTTTCATCTGGTTTTATTTTAAAACGTTTTGTACATTCATTTTGAATTTCAGCAAGATTAAAAAGTAGTGGTGCATTTTCTTTTTGTTTTGATTTTTTAACTTCTGTAACTAATCCTTCTTTTTTCATAAGACTACATATGAATTCTTTTGCATCACTTTCAGTTTTAAATCCTGTTTCATTATATAATTTATTTGAATTATACATTTTAGAATTCTCTGTTACTTTCCATTCTGCTTTAAATGAACTCTCTTCGTTTCCAAATTCGCCTATTATTTTATAGTATTTCGTTTTTACAAAGTTCCTGATTTCTCTTTCTCTTGATACTATCATTCCAAGTACACAAGTCATAACTCGTCCTACTGATATAGATGCTTTTTCAAGGTTTGCTTCTTTTGCAACTCTTCTGCCATAAATTATAGAAAGTAATCTAGAAAAATTAATTCCTATTAAATAATCTTCTTTTGCTCGTAAGTATGCTGCATTTGATAAACTATCATATTCTTTTAAATCTTTTGCTTCTCTTATACCCCTTAATATTTCTTCTTCTGTTTGTGAATCAATCCATACTCTTTTCATAGAAGCTTTTGGATTTGGTTTTGCCATCATAAATACAAGTCTTTGTATGTATTCTCCTTCACGTCCGTGAGTCTCCTGCATTATATATTTCTACAACATCTTCTCTTTTTAATAATTCCTGTACTATATTAAACTGGTTTTGTACGGCTGGTATTATTTCATATTTCCACTCACTTGGTATAAATGGTAAGGTATCTAATCTCCATTTTTTTAGGTTTTCATCATATTTTTCTGGATAGCTCATTGTAACTAAATGTCCTACACACCAAGTAATAATCCATTCTTCTGATTCTAAATATCCATTTTTTCTGGTGGTATTTACTTTTATAGCTTTTGCAAATTCCATTGCTACAGATGGCTTTTCAGTTATTAGTAATTTTTTCGGCATTTTTAACTTCCTTTTTCTATTCTTTCATTAATATATGTATTTGCTATTTTTATAACTTTTTTCATTTGTTTTTTTGTTTCTTCGTATATACATAAAGGTTTCATTACTTTTTCAATATAGTTATTTTCTTTAATAATTTTTAATCCTGTTATGAAATTATAATCAAAAATAAAAGAAATGATATTTATATAGCTATCTATGTCTCTTTCAAACTCATCTCGGCTTACTTGCTCATATTTCTCGAATTTTTCCATCAGTTTAGGACTAACAGTTTGTTTTGCCATTTCTTTATAATTATATAATACATTTTTACATAGTTCAATATCAAGTGCAAACCTTGCAAATATATCCGTTTTGTCCGCATCTCGTACAATTTTTGCTTGTAATAGTTCTTCTTTATTAAGCCCATCTTCTATTTTAAATTTATTATGGTTCTTTATTGCTTTATATATTATATCATCATATTTAGTATCTTGAATAAATTTTCTAATTTCTCCATCTTCAAATAGAATTTTTACTCCTAAGTCTGCATGGTCTATGCTATCTTTATCTTTAAAAGTATCATAAATTCGTACTTGTTCGAACCTTCCAATATCGTGTAATAATGAAATTAGCTGGGCAAGTAGCTTTTGTTCTTCATTTAAGTTTAAATCTTCTGCAATCTTTTTTGCTACATCTACAGTACGAAAAGTATGTTTTATTTTTAATTCAATTTTTCCGTTTGTTATATCATATGGCTTAACATATTCACTAAATGCAATGCTTGCTTTTTGTATATCTATCATTTTATATCACCAAGAACATTATATTATATAATTTTAATTTATACAACTTTTTTCATATTTTGCAATTTCATCTTTATGTTTTTCAATTTCGTTTTCTAGTGCCTTTTTTATAAATTCGTCTATTGAAATATTTAATTTTGGCATATTTTAGACATCTCTTCATATAATTCAAAACTTATTTGTATGGTTAATTCAACTTTTTCCATAATTATCACGTATTTATTATATATATCGTTTACAAAAAGTCAATCTTTTCTCTGTAATTTTTTAATTTTCCCTTTATTTTTCTATTATCTTGTTATATAATATTGTCAATATTTATTTTTAAGAAAAGGATTGATTTTATGGCTTACAATTTTAAAGAAGTAGAAGAAAAATGGCAAAAATATTGGGATGAAAATAAAACTTTTAAAACAGATGTCTGGGATTTTTCAAAACCAAAGTTTTATGCTTTAGATATGTTCCCTTATCCATCAGGACAAGGCTTACACGTTGGACATCCTGAAGGTTATACTGCAACAGATATTATTTCTAGAATGAAAAGAATGCAAGGATATAATGTTCTTCATCCTATGGGTTGGGATGCTTTCGGGCTTCCTGCTGAACAATATGCAATTAAAACTGGAAAACATCCATCAGGATTTACTGAAGCTAATATTGAAACTTTTAAAAGACAATTAAAAATGCTTGGATTTTCTTTTGATTGGGATAGAGAAATTTCAACAGCTGACCCAAATTATTATAAATGGACACAGGTAATTTTTAAAAAGCTATATGAAGATGGATTTGCAAAATTAGTGGAAATGCCTGTTAACTGGTGTGAAGAGTTAGGAACAGTTCTTGCTAATGATGAAGTTATTAATGGAAAAAGTGAACGTGGAGGATATCCTGTTGTTCGTAAAAATATGAAACAATGGGTACTAGATATTCCAAGCTATGCAGAAAGTTTACTTGAAGGTTTAGATAATATTGATTGGCCAGAATCAACAAAAGAAATTCAACGTAATTGGATTGGAAAATCTGTTGGTGCAGAAGTTAAATTTAAAGTTGCAGGTAATGAAAATCTAGCATTTACAGTATTTACTACAAGACCTGATACTCTATTTGGAGCAACATACTGTGTACTTGCTCCAGAACATGAATTAGTTTCCAAAATTACTACTGATGAACAAAAAACTTTAGTAGAAGAATATATAAAACTTGCTGCTTCTAAATCAGACCTTGAAAGAACTGAATTAACTAAGGAAAAAACTGGTGCATTTACAGGTGCTTATGCAATTAACCCTGTAAATAATGAAGAAATTCCAATTTGGATTTCTGATTATGTACTTAATACTTATGGTACAGGTGCAATAATGGCAGTCCCTGCACATGACCAAAGAGATTACGAATTTGCTACTAAATTTGAATTAAAAATTATTCCTGTTTTAGATGGTGGCGATATATCTAAAGAAGCTTTCACAGAAGATGGAATTCATATTAATTCTGGATTTTTAAATGGATTAAATAAAGAAGATGCTATTAACAAAATGATTGCGTGGCTTGAAGAAAATAATATTGGTACAAAGAAAATAAATTACAAATTAAGAGAATGGATATTTGCAAGACAACGTTATTGGGGTGAACCAATTCCAATTATTCATTTTGAAGATGGTATGAAAGTATTAGATAATAACGAGCTACCTTTAGTTTTACCAGAACTTGAAGATTATAGCCCATCAAAAACTGGTGCTTCACCTCTTGATAAGGCTACTTCTTGGGTAAACGTTACTATAGATAATAAAGAAGGAAAAAGAGAAACTTCTACTATGCCAGGTTCAGCTGGTTCAAGTTGGTATTTCTTACGTTATATTGACCCTAAAAATGAAAATGAAATTGCAGATAAAAAATTAATGGAACATTGGATGCCAGTTGATTTATATATGGGTGGACCAGAACATGCAGTAGGACATTTATTATATTCTCGTTTTTGGAACCAATATTTATATAATAAAGGGGTTGTTAGCCATAAAGAACCATTTGCCAAACTTCGTCATCAAGGCATGATATTAGGCTCAAATGGTGAAAAAATGAGTAAATCTAAAGGAAATGTAGTTAACCCTGATGATATGGTTAAGAACTATGGTGCAGACAGTTTAAGATTATATGAAATGTTTATGGGCCCAATTGATGCTGCAAAACCTTGGGATCCAAACGGAATTGAAGGTTCTAAGAAATTTATTGATCGTGTTTTTAGATTATATGCTGAATCTAATAAAATACAAGAAAAAGAAAATAAGGATTTAGAGAAAGTTTATCATTATACTGTTAAGAAAGTAACAAAAGATTATGAAAATATGGACTTTAATACTGCAATTAGCCAAATGATGATTTTCATTAACGAGTGTTATAAGAATGATATAGTTCCTAAAGAATATGCCCTTGGATTTTTACAATTACTAAATCCAGTAGCACCTCATATAACAGAAGAATTATGGCAATTACTTGGAAATAACTCTTCTATTGCTTATTCTACATGGCCAAATTATGATGAAGAAAAAACCATTGAAAACACATTCAATCTTCCAATTCAAGTTAATGGAAAATTAAGAGCCAATATTGATATTGCTATGAATTTACCAGAGGAAGAAGTAAAGGAAATTGCTCATAAACAAGTTAGTTCATACTTAGATGGAAAAGAAATTGTAAAAGAAATTTATGTAAAAAATAAAATTTATAACATTGTTATAAAATAAGTTTTTGGACGGAACCAGTTTGGTTCCGCCCTTTTTTGTTCATCTTATGTCGCTTTTTTAAACCAGGTATACCATGTACCAAGAAATTCATGGTTTCTTTCTGCTTTCTTCATATAGTTCTCGAAGAAAAGAAAATCCATAGGCTGACATTCCATTTTCTCAAGAAATACCAAAGTTTCTGTTTTAGTATTATACTCAAGAATTTGTCTTCGTATCTTTTCTATGATACCACTCCCTATCTCATCCCTTGTGATGACCATATAGGCTAATACATATTTATATACATTTAGCCATTGCTCATCATACGCCTTTGCACATTTTCCTTCTTCTAAAATCCGTGAAGATAATAGATTTAATTTTTCCCCGTTTTCATAAACAAATTCTGTCATTATTTTTCCTCCTGTTTTTTGATGAACGTTTACATTGATATACTTATATTATAACATATTATTTCACATATTTCCAATTTTTGGTTTTTTATATAAGCATTAATGGTTATTTCACCTTACAATTTTTATAATTATTTACATTTTTTGGATTTTGTAATTCAAACGTAATAAAAGTTTAATACTTAAGAAACACATTATTCCATATTTTATTGTATAATAGCTATGTTAGTTTACTAAGGAGAAAATTTAAATGAGTATAGAAACCGAGTTAAAAAAAGAAGGAATTGAAGTAATAAAACCGCTAGATACTCTTACAGTTATAAGTATCGCAAAAAATGTTGCTACAAAACTTGCAATGGCATATCCAGAGCAAAATTTAAGTTGTAATGAGTTATTTATTAAGCTTTCTAGACTTAATATGTATATTGCAAAAATGCCTCATACTATGGCACAAGCTAAATATTATTATAAAAATTCTTCAATTTACTTTAGTGATGATATAGATTTTTCAAATATTGATTCATATGCCACACATGAATGTATACATTATTTACAAGAGTTACGTGATACAGATAATAACCTTATTCATTTGGGTCTTTGTGATTTCACAGATTCCAAATTACCTGGTATGGCATTAAATGAAGCCGCTGTACAACTTATGAGTTCTAAAGCATTAAATGAAAAAGTTGATACTGTTAAGTATTTTGATATAACTCTTCCTACAAACAGTCCTTATTATTATGCGTTAGAATGCAATTTAATTAATCAAATGGCATATATTACAGGAGACTATGCTTTATTTAACAGTACTTTATATAGTAATAATAGTTTTAAGAGAAACTTTATTTCTCAGACTTCTGAAAAAACTTTTTATAAGGTTCAAAATAACATGGATAAACTTATGGAATTAGAGGATAATTTGAGTGCTGAATCTATAAAACTTGGAAATAGTGATATTTCTATTAAAGTTATTAATAAAATAGAAAAAGATATTGCTAACTTGCGTATAAAAATTAATGAACTATTTATTAATACACAGAATTTAATTTTAACTGGTTATTTTGATAATAATTTGAAATCTATTGTGAATTTAGAACAAATAGAAGATTATAGAAGAAAGCTATATAATTATAAAAATTTAATTGGAACTACAGAAAATTATTCTTTTTTTAATGACTATTATGTTCAAAAAATGGCTGAACTTGAAAAGAAATGTTCTGCTTTTGAAAATAATGAAGAATTATCTTTGGTCCCTGTAAAACGCAACTTCTTTTCTATTATTATTAGTAAGATAAAAAGATTATTCTTTGGAAGTAGTGAAAATTACGAACAAGCATTGTAATATAATTAATCTGTAGGAGCGGGCCCGTGTCCGATCTTTTCCTTTTATTGTATGGTATTTATTTATAAAATATTATATATATTCCATTTTATTTTTATATTATAGCATCCTATACAGTTGGGCGGACTAAAGTCGCCCGCCCCTACTCCATTATTGTTGATATATTTTAAATATAATAATTAATTTCATTTTTTATTTCTCTAAAAAACTCATAATTCCATTTGCAGCCTCTCTACCTGACCTTGACGCCCATGCAACAGTTGCCTTTTCTCCACTTAAATCTCCTCCTGCAAATACTTTTTCTCTAGAAGTCATATGATTTTCATCTACTCCGAATATTTCCTCTTTTAGTAAGTTCTAACCCTAAATTATCTACTATATCTTTTTCAGGTTTGGAACCTACTGCCATTACTACATAATCCATATCTATTATATAATTGCTTCCCTCTATATCAACAGGAACTTCTCTTGTTTCTCCCTCTTTTTTTACAAGTTCAGTTTTTATACATTCTATTTGTTCTACTTTTTTATCACCTATAACCTTAACTATATTATTTTGAAATAAGAATTCTATTCCTTCTAGTTTGGCATATTCAATTTCTTTCTTTTCTGCTGGCATCTGTGCCTCTGCTCTTCTATAAATTACTTTAACAGATTTTGCACCTAATCTTTTAATTGTTCTTGCTGTATCCATTGCTACATTTCCACCACCAATTACTGAAACTGTTTTCCCAGTGTAATTTGGATGGTTGCCATTTTCTAATAGTTCATTTCCCCCATAAACTCCATCTAAATCTTCGTTAGCTATACCCATTTTAGAAGATATATTTGCACCAAATGATAGAAATATTGCATCATATTCATTTTCTAATTCTTGAATAGTAATATTTTTTCCAAAAGTTTGATTATATTTTGTTTCTATTCCTAAGTTTAGTATTCTTTCAATTTGTTTGTCTAAAATATTCTTATCTAATCTAAAATCTGGGATTCCGTGTCTTAGTATTCCTCCAAGTTTATCATATTTTTCATATATAGTAACATTATATCCGTTTCTCGCAAGATGTGCGGCACACGATAACCCTGCTGGTCCTCCACCAACAACAGCTATTTTTTTATTTTTCATCTCAGTAGTAAATTTAGGAATTTCATAATTATTTTCTATTGCTAAATCTCCAATGCATGCTTCTAAGTCACCAATACTAACTGATTCTCCTTTGATTCCTCGTACACAACTTCCTTCACATTGGCTTTTATGTGGGCATATTCTTCCGCAAATAGGTTGTAATATAGTAGTATTTGATAATACTTCATATGCTTCTTTATATTTTTCTTCTTTTACACATCTAATAAATTCTGTAATATCATTTCCAAGCGGACATCCCTTTTGGCACATTTTAACTTTACACCCTAAACAATATTCTGCTTTTTTCATTACTTCATCTTTTTCTATATTCATATTTTTTCTCCATTTTATAATTTTATTTCTTTTTTATTTTATTATTAAGTTATTGCATTGTCAATATTTTTGACTGGGTTGTACAGAAACAATAAACGAGGGCAACTATAACAGTTACCCCCTAAATACCCAATTGCTATTTTTCTTTCTTTTCTTTCTTTTCTTTGAGAATTTCTTCAACTCTCGCATTTACCAATTCTTCCTCTCTTTTCTTATAAGTGCCATAAATAATAGCACATTCGAAATACATCTTATGCCGCTCTGTACATGTTTCTTTTGACATATGGGACAAAACAGGCATATTTTCAATTAATGTTGATTGAGGAATTGAACTTTCCAGCACTTTAGCTGCCAAATTATTCAACTCACAAAAATTCATCTTTTTGCTTGTTTTGGCTGACGCACGCTGTTCAGCAATTTCTGCTACCTTTTTCTCCCATTCAAGTTCAAACCGGTACAAATTCGCCACTGCTGCATCAATTGTTTGCGTTGCCATAATCTTTTCTGCTGCCATTTTTATATTCTCCTTTCATACATAGCAATTGTAAATATAACTAATATTATTATAGCATAAAAGTAGATTTTTGTAAACATTATAACAACCCAATTATAGTTAATTAAATATTCTTAGATAACATACAATTATTTTCTTTAAATTATCCTTAAATAATCGAGTAGAGAATAAATAATTATTTTATTTATTCCCTCTCACACCACCATA
>CAOKRC010000044.1 GCA_948471035.1 uncultured Clostridium sp. | reverse complement strand
TCACCCATTAGGTGTATTTATTAATCTCCAAAATTTACTACTATATCCCTATTTTTAACTTCTTTACTGCTAATCAATTCACAGATTCAGGTTATTTGAGTAAATATACATAAAAACGGAAATTGCGAAAACAGAACGTTTTCGCATCCGTAGATGTGTTTTGATTAGATGGCTATTGAGGTGGGGATTGCTTGTGTTTGTATGTCGATTCCAAGCTCAAGACCTGCTTCTAAAATACAATTGAGGGATATATCTTCGTATTCTGCAGGTATTCCAGAGTGTTTAGCAATCCATTCTTTTTGTGCGTTTTGAATGATTTCGATTTCACCGATTTTTTTGATAGAAAATTTCTTTTGCTTTACGAAAAGGGCAACCGTTTCACCATGGAAACTTTCCGCCTCTTTATAGTGATTATCTATCAAATATGCAACTTCGGGAATTAAATAGACGTTGAATATATGTCTATCGGTGTCGCTTTGAATGACTGCCAAAGGAGCTTCCCAAAAACCTTTAAAATCGAAACGATTGTGTGACGCATAGTACTTCATTGAAGATTCCTTTACAGGAGGAATGTAGTTTTCATTAAATACTACCTCCGAATTGCTTAACCGTCCAAAACTAACTATTTTTGCCATTTCCATAATGTTATCCATCCTTTCTTACATAAACAACTTGTTTGTTTTAACTTTAATATTATTATACTACTTTCACAATAAAAAGCCAATATTATGGTAACTAAAAATATATAATGGATGAAAAAAGTACATTTATTTCAATGCAATAATCGAATTTTAGTATAAAGCACTTGATTTAATTTGCACTTTATGTTAAACTATAAATTAAGTTTTTTTAAAACTCATGTATATTAAAAACAACTAATAATTTAGGAGGGAAAAATGAAAAAATACTTAAAAATCATGTTACTTACAATTCTTGTTTTACAGCTAACTAGTTGTGCAATTAATCGGTCTGCTGAAGTAGAAATGAAAGAGGAACAGGTGCAAGCACAAGAAATATCTAAGGCAACTAGTTCCACAATGGTACTGAATTTAACACCGATTTTAAAGCAAAAAGAAACAGTAGAGGAGGATTCTTTTGCAAGCATTGTCTCTTTTGGAGATACTCTTTGCAATATGCCAGTGAATAATGCAGCCTATGATAGGGAAACAGAAAGTTACGATTTTTCTCCAATGTTTAAATATGTGGAGAAATATTTTGAAAATGCTACAATAATCATTGGAAACGGTGAATCACCTATGGCTGGTGCTGAAAGGGGATATAGTGGATATCCAGTTTTTAATGCACCAGAGCATTTAGCTATTGATTTACAAGAATTAGGTGTGGATATAATGACAACTGCTAATAACCATACATTAGATAAAGGTTTTAGTGGATTATCTTCTACACTGGACTTTCTTGACGAGGCTGGAATTTCTCATGTTGGAACATCACGGACATTGGAGGAACAAAATACCATTTTAATAAAAGATTTGAATGGTATTAAAACTGCTTTTTTAGCTTATACATATGGAACAAATGGAATACAGGTTCCAAAAGGTAAAGAATTTTGCGTAAATATAATAGATGAAGATTTAATATTGATGCAAGTTCGTCAGGCTAAAGAAGAAGGAGCAGAACTTATTGTTGCTTCTATGCATTGGGGAATAGAATATCAAACTACTGAAAATGCAGAGCAAGATAGGTTAGCAGAGTTTCTAATCCAAAATGATGTGCAAATCATTTTGGGTTCTCATCCACATGTTTTGCAACCAATGAAAATGCTTGAAATGCAAACAGATGAGGGAGAAATAAAGGAAGGACTTGTGATATTTTCGCAAGGGAATTTTTTCTCAAACCAAAGAGACATAAACACAAGAAATACTGCTATTTTTAATATTGAAATTAAGAAAGATGGCAAAAGCGGAAAGGTAACGGTTGAAAGTGTTACTTATGCTCCCATATATGTAAACATAAAGGGAGTAGGAGAAAAAGATAGGTATGAACTATTAGATTTAGACGAAATTATTCGAAGCTATGAAGCTTCAGAAGAAATATGGTCAAAAGAAATGTATGAATTAGCTTTAAGAGAAAAAGAAAGATGTGTAAAGCTGATTGAGCAAGAGAACGAATAAATCGTTTAAATTTAAGTAAAAAGAAAGCACTTTATTAAGATGCTTTCTTTTTGCTTAGATACGTATTTTTACAAATTAATTGTGTTAATCTAAAACAGCAGAGAAAAGGCTCATTTTTTCTTGTACTTTTTTTATTTCTATGGTATAATTCCAAATATATTTATAAAAGAGTAATAAACAAAAGAGAGGTTTATAATGGGATTTTTTGATAAATTAAAAGCAGGTTTAGGTAAAACTAAAGATTCGTTTGATGAAAAGATAAATAGTGCATTTAGTGCTTTTAGAAAAGTTGATGAAGAATTGTTAGAAGAGTTAGAAGAAATACTTATTATGTCTGATATGGGGCTTGAAACTTCTGTTAATATTATTTCAAAACTACGTAGTAGAATAAAAAAAGAAAACATAAAAGAAACAGAAGAAGTAAAACAGGTTTTAAGGGAAGAAATGATGGCTATTTTGGATAGTGTAGATAATAGCTTAAAACTACAAACTAAACCATCAATTATTTTAGTAGTTGGAGTAAATGGAGTTGGAAAAACAACATCTATAGGTAAAATTGCAAATAGACTAAAAAAAGATGGAAAACAAATTGTGATTGCAGCAGCAGATACATTTAGAGCAGCAGCAGTTGAACAATTAGATATATGGGCAAACCGTGCAGGTTGTGATATTGTAAAAAAAGAAGAAGGGATAGACCCAGCAAGTGTTATATATGATGCAATTAGAATTGTAAAAGAAAAAAATGCAGATGTTTTAATTTGTGATACAGCAGGAAGACTTCATAATAAGAAATACTTAATGGAAGAATTAGAGAAAATAAATAGAGTAATTGATAAAGAATTACCAGAAAGTTCAAAAGAAGTTTTACTAGTACTTGATGCAACAACAGGACAAAATGCTATATCACAAGTAAAAGCATTTAAAGAAACTACAAATATTACAGGTTTAATACTTACAAAATTAGATGGTACAGCCAAAGGTGGAGTAGTACTTGGAATTGTAGATGAAAACAAAATACCAGTTAAATTTATTGGTGTTGGTGAACAAATAGACGATATGGAAATATTTAATAGTGAGGACTTTATAAAGGCAATATTATAAAGGAGGAAGAGTATGCAAGAAGAAAAAAAAGAAGAAGTAAAAGAAGAAATTAAAAAAGAAATAAAGCAAGAAAGTAAAAATGAGAAAGATACTAAAACAAACAAAATGCGAGCAAGAGTAATAATTGTTTTAGCTTTTATTATATTAATGGCAATATTTGCATTTGTTTCATACAGAGGTAATTACTTAAAAACAATTGAAATAGGGGAAAACTTTAAACAAGTATTTACACAAGATTTAAAATATCAATACATAACAATAGCTGTGAATTTTATAATTTTATTTATTGTTATATCAATTGCAAATAGTGGTATAAAAAAAGGATTAAAAGATTTTTTCGACGAAGAAAAAAAGGTAATGCCTAAATTACCTAATAAATCAATAGCATTTATATTAGCAATGGTAGTTAGTGTAATTGCTTCATATTTCTTAAAAGAGCAGATTGCATTATTTATGAATAAAGCTTGGTTTGGAATAGATGACCCAGTATTTGGAGCTGATATTGGTTTTTATATTTTTGAATTACCATTATTTAAGATGCTAATTCTATATTTTATTGCAATAATAGTAGGACTTGCAATATATATGGGAATATACTATATTACAATATTTAACATGTATTTTGATGGGATTAATGCACAAACTTTAAAGAAAAGTAGGTTTTTTAAACAAATAACATGGATAGTAATGTCTATTGCATGTGGAATTGCTGTGTATATGTTAGTTTGGGTACAAGGAATGTTAAATGATAAATTTTTAATATTAAAAGACAGTAATTCTACTGCGATTTCAGGAGCAGGAATAACAGATATTCTGGTAAAATTTTGGGGGTATAGATTACTTGCTTTAATAATTATAATATCTGCATATATGGCGATTAAAGGGGTAAAAGAAAAAAAATATAAGAAAGCTATTATATCTGTTTTAGTAATACCAATATATATGGTAGTTTTATTTGTTGTGATGGTTGGATTTAATATTATTTATATAAATACAAATGAGTTAGATAAAGAAAAACAATATTTATCTTATAATATTGAAAATACAAAAACAGCATATGGAATAAAAATTGATGAAATAGATATATCTAGTGAAAGTGATAAATTAAAAGAGATTGAAAATAATTCTAAACTAATAGATAAAGCTACAATTATAAGTGAAGATATAATTCTAAAAACAATAGGTGTTACACAAACAAGTACAGGATATTATTCTTACAGAAATGCAAATATAGGAAAATATAATATAAATGGAAAAGACGAAATTGTATATATTTCTCCAAGAGAAATTGTAAGTAGTGGAAATAGGACATATAATAATAAAACATATGAATATACACATGGATTTGGAGCAGTTATTACTTCAAGTACAGATACAGATGAATCTGGTAATGTAAAATATATACAAAAAGATTTTGCAAATGATAATCAAGCTATAAAAATAGTAGAACCACGAATTTATTTTGGTTTGGAAACAAACAATACAATTGTAACAAAAACAGGAAATAAAGCAGAATTTGATTATCCAACATCAACTTCACAAAATGCAGAATATTCATATGATGGAAATGCAGGACTTAAATTAAATTTTATGGATAGAATGATAATAGCTTTAAAAGAAGGGGATTTAAACTTAGCATTTTCAAGCAATTTGACAGATGAAAGTAAAATATTAATTAATAGGAATATTATTACAAGAGCAAAACAAGTTATGCCATATTTAATTTATGATGAAGAACCATATCTTGTAATAACTGATGAAGGAAGAATGACATGGGTATTAGATGGATATACAGTAACAAACCAATATCCATATTCACAACATACTGTAATAGAACATGATGGAATAAAAGAGGAAATAAATTATATTAGAAATTCAGTAAAAGTATTAGTAGATGCATATGATGGAACAATGAACTTTTACATAACAGATAAATCTGATCCTATTATAATGGCATATAGAAACATATATAAAAATTTATTTATGGATTTAGATTCAAGTATACCACAAGATATTATGGAGCATTTTGTATATCCTAAGTTTTTATATGAGGTACAAGCTAAAATGTTAGAAATGTATCATAATGTTAGTACAGATGTATTATATAGAGCAGATGATATATGGGAAGTAGCAAAGGTTTCTACAAGTACTTCTTCAAAAGGAATAAAGCAAGAACCATATTATACAATGTTAAAGACTATTGATGAAGATAAATATGAACTTGGACTTGTATTACAATATACAGGATTAGATAAGCAAAACTTAAGAGCTTATTTAGTTGGTGTATATGACGAAAATGGAAATGCTAAATTGAAACTTTATAAATTTCCTCGGGGACAGTATAGTACTTGGTCCAATGCAGCTAGATACATTATTAAACCAAGATGAAACGATTTCAAGAGAACTTGAAACTTTAAATGTAGCTGGAACTAAAATAATAAAAAATATGACAGCTGTTCCAATAGATAATACAGTGCTTTATATAGAAACAATATATCAAGAAGCATTAAATGAAGGTAAAAGTACACCAATACTTAAAAAAGTAGTAGTAGCAGCAGGAACAAAAGTAGCAATAGATGATACCTTACAAGGAGCGATAAGAAAACTTCTTTCACAATCTGCTGTAAATATAGAGGTGGAAAATACAGATACAATAGATGATTTAGTTGAAGCAATAATAAAAGCTAATGGCAATTTAGAAAATTCTGCAAATAATAATGATTGGGAAATGATAGGAAAAGATTTAAAGAAATTGCAAGAGCTAATTAATAAGCTAGAAGTATTGCAAGAAGAAAAGAATAAACAAGAAGAACAAAACAAAATAAATTCTAACAATATTACAAATTCAGTAAATATTGTAAATAGCATTTAAAGAGATGTAGGGGCGGGCCATGTGTTCGCCCAGTAACGAGGGCATAAGAAAAATCATAAAAAAATAGCAATTATGGCGAATATATATCTATATATAATAGAAAGCAATGTAGGGGAGGACACAGGGCCTGCCCCTACAAAATAATTTTAATTCTAAACACAAAACACACTAACCAAAACTAATGCAATCAATATAATTATAGAAAGAACAATTATAGAAATGCCAGGAGTTTTATTATTTTGTTTAATCTCATATATACCATAATATAATGTTTTAAAAAACATATATAAACTTAGTATAATTATTAGAATTTTCACAGTAACCAATCCTTTCTAGAGATTTAAGTTTCCATTATTATATATCCAGATTTTACATTTGTTTTTACTTCTATATTAAAAAAGGAATTATTAAAATTATTTAGCCAATCATAATTTTCCCAAGAATCCCAAGTTGCAAAATGCCTTACAGCATATTTTCCAAAACCATCTATATCACTATTGAAGTCTTTTGAAACCTTATATAAGTATAAATAAACTTTATTTTCTATATATTTTGTAACTGCTTGCTCAAGTTCGCTTATATTATCGAAATTTAGATACTTAGAATCTTCATTCATTGTTAAAATGTGAGCCTCTAAGCATATTTTAGATGTAATGTATGGACCGATTTTCTGTTATTTTAACATTGTTATTTGTTTTGTTTGCAAGACGCATTCGTAGACTTATTGTTTTATCTTCTTCAAAAGGGCTAGGAATATTTATTGTACAAGTATCCAGTTTATTAGAAATAATTTGATGACAAATTGTTTCAAGACCAGTTAATTCTCCAACAAGTTTATCACCATGAAAAACAGCAAGTCCCACATTTTCTATATTAGTTTTGCTAGATATAAGCGTTTCATTTGCTTTAATTTCGGAATCTTTATTTGTTGGAGACATAGTTGAATCTTTTAAATGAGTTTCAGGTGAATTTACACCGTCCTAAAATTCCACAACATTCAGAAAGAGTATCTGTGTATTCAGAGAAAAATTCACTAAGTGTAACATTATCAGTGTAACCAGTATATTCACTTGAACTTGGAGCAATTTCATAATATTTTGCAGATAATTTTTCTAAGATTGGTGTAGAATTATTTAAGAAGTATTCAGCACTACATCTACTAATTATAACATTACAATCAGGTCTTATTTGAATATTATTCATTAAAGAATAAAGAGCTTCTCCAACACCAAGATATGCGAATTCTTCTGAAAAAACTATTACTTTACAATGAGAAAGATTAACCTCTTTACTTAAATACGTGTTTAATATATTTATTCCAGCATCAATTGAACTACATTCTATTGTATTTACTATAGAACTATCTGATTGTGAAGAGCCACTTCCAGAAGATTCACTACCAGGAACTGAAAGTTGAAAACTAACTTTTATTTTATTATTTTCTCCAACATCTAAACCAATTGCAACAGTATATGCTAAGTTATCAATGTTTAAATTAGAGTGACAACCTGAAAGCGAGAATAATGATACACTAAAAATAAGAAAAAGAGCTACATATTTAAATTTTCTTTTAATTTTCATTTAATAATTCACTCTCCTTATTAGGTGATTTTAATCTATTGTGTTTTATATTTGCAAATAGTAAAACTAAAAAACTTATAACAAATAAAAGAATAAGTGAAAAATATTTAAAAACATAATTTTCGACAAATCTTATTTCGGCAATTCCACTAGGCAAAATTGCTACGATAAATATTAAACTGCTAGCAGGATAGCAAAGAGCAAATTTAGAATTTAGATTTCCTAGTTTTTTTAGTATAATAGTAATTAGCATTATACTAATACTTATATAAGACATCATACATAAAATCCAACCAAGGAAGAAAACAGAATCTGGTCGTTGAATAAATCTTCCCCAATCAGCCCCTCTTATTAGCATATATATAGGAGAAATTTCATTTATTGAAAGTACATAAGCAAAGGAAAATAATAAAGTGGTAATACTTAAGAAAAGATATATTGCTGAAATACCCATTCCAATAAGTGAAATTTTTTTGAATTTTTGAGTATTTTTTAATAATGGTTGTAAGAAATATATAAATGATAATCCAGTAAAAGCAAACAAATTAGTAGCACCAGAAAAGAAAGTTTCATTTATTCCATAGCCAAGTATTGGAAAAATTCTTTCTGGGACAAATCTTGAAGAAATACAAAAGAAAGCTACAAGTAGGTTTATCATAACTAAAGGAACCACAATTAAATTGATTCTTGTAATAGAAGAAGTGCCAAATTTATTTGCTATAACACCAATTACTAAAAATACTATTAGTAACAAACTTATAGGTACATCAGGAAAATATACAAGTTGTAGAATATCGCAGAAATTTCTAAGTTGAGTTGCAGAGAGGATAATAAAATATGCAATAAATAATAGACCTATTGTAAATTTTAAAAACTTACCACCTAAAAATTCAGCAATATCAACTATATCACTATTTGAAAAATTTTTAAAAAGTTTTAGTATTATATATAAAAATATAAACATTAATATAGTAATATAAATTACATTAAGGGGAGTAGCAGAACCGACAAGAATCTAGTAAATTTTTTGGCATATTTAATATAAGATGATTTAGCATAATAACTATAATTAATGCTATAGCTTGTATATTACTTATTTTAGAATAATTCATATATTTATCCTCCTTGCTTATGATATTTCCATTCCATACTTATTTTTGGTTGTTTCTTTGGTCTTTTTGTATTTAAGAAATCTGCTCTATGCTCTCTTTTCCATGCAGGGGATAGAAGTAGACCTTTATAATCACGAGTTACTGGTATATAAGGTTGCAAATATGGGTATCCAAAAGATTTTAAAGTAGACAATATTAAAAAGTGTATAAATAAGCCAATACATATGCCTAAAAATCCTAGAAGATAACCTAAAACTATATATACAAACCTTAAAAGCCTACAATGAAAGCTAAGGGAATAATCAGGTATAGTAAATGAAGATATACCAGTTATTGCAACTATTATAATTAAAATAGGGCTAACTATATTTGCCTCTACTGCTGCTTGACCGAAGCACTAAAGCACCAACTATACCTATTGTAGGACCGATTGGGGTAGGTACACGTAAACCTGCTTCACGTATCAGTTCAAAAGAAAATTCCATCATAATAATTTCAAAGAATACTGGAAATGGTACAGACTCACGAGAAGCTACTATTGCAAATAATAGTTCTGTTGGTATTAGTTCCTGATGAAAGTTTGTTATTGCAATATAAAGTCCGAGGTAGAAGTAGAGCAATTAAAAAACCTATAATACGAACAATTTTAACCATATTTGAAAATTGATATTTTAAGTTTAAGTCTTCAGGAGAGGAGATAAAGTCTATAAATGTACCAGGTGCAATTAAAACATAAGGGCTACCATTAACTATTACACAAACTCTTCCTTCAAGTAGGTAATTTGTAGTTTTATCTGGTCTTTCAGTAGATAGAACTTGGGGTAAGCTATATTTTCCATTATCTTCGATTAATTGTTCTAACTGACCGAGAAGAAACAAGATAATCTACATTTACATTGTTTAGTCTAAATTTTATCTCACTTACAAGCTCATTATTTGCAATATTTTTCATATAACAAACTGCACATTTTGTTTTACTTAGAGTACCAACTTCAATATTTTCCATGATTAAATTTTCATTATTAACTAAACGTCTAATTAAAGAGGTATTTGTTCTTATATTTTCTGTAAAGGCTTCTTGAGAACCTCTTACAACTATTTCATTTGCAGGTTTATCAACACTTCTTTGTTTAAAACCTTTTACATCAATATCAAAGGCACTATCTAATGTATCTATAAATAGTGCACAGTTACCAGAGTTTATTCCATCAATTAATTTATCAAATTCTTGAACCTGTTTTACGCTATTTTGAGGAATTAGGCTACTCATAATATAGTCTAAGAGATTAAATCTTTTTACTTTCCTAACACTTATATTATTAGTGACAGTTTCAGAAATTACTTTTTCATCATCGCCATCAAAAACATTTGCCCTATTTTTTAACATTAATGGAGTTAAAACATAGTCGTTTATTAAAGTAGTATCTACCATACCATCAATATAAAGTAAAAAGGCATTATATTGTTTATTTCTAGCAGTTAGAGTAAATTCTCTTATTAATATATCACTATTTATAAGAGTGTTATATCTGACTTTTACATATTCTAAATTATCACTAAATGAAGGAAAAATATTTTTAGGCTCACTAGGTAATTCTTGCTCTTTTATTTCTTGTTCATAGGAAATATTTTTATCTTTCTCTTCATCTTTATTTTCAGGAACAGAAAAGTTATATTCAGGTGTTTCTCTATATTCAAATATGTTATTAAAAACTTGAAAAAAGTTTTTCTTTTTAGTATTATCCATCTTACTTACTCCATAAAAAATTTGTTCTTGCCAAATTTTAGTTTTCAACTGCAAGGAGAAAATCTAAAAGGGTTAGCGATTGTAGATTTAATAGAATAGAAAAGTAGAACTTTTCTATTCTATTAAATAGTAATTTCCAAAAAAGGAATAAATATGCGTGCATATGAAAAATTGTCAATGGGAAGAGAAATTTTGACAAGAAAAATGCCACCCACATATTACGTGGGTGGTGAACTAAAAATGATTAGCAGAAAATAGAAACAACGAATAATGCTACAATGAGTAATGTGACAGAAACGAGCAGTGGCTTTACTGCAATTTCAAATCCGCCAATTCTTAACATAGTGAGTACCTTCCTTTCTTGGATAATATGGTTTAATTATAACATATTCTATAATATAATGCAAATCAATCCGCCACTGCCTTCATTTACTATACGTTCTAGTGTTTCTTGAAGTTTTCCTTGTGCATCTTCTGGCATTCTACATAATTTGTTTTGTAATCCTTCATTTACAAGTTCATGTAAACTTTTTCCAAAAATATTTGATTCCCAAATTTTTTGTGGGTCACTTTCAAATTCTGAAAGTAAGTAGTTTACTAATTCCTCGGATTGCTTTTCACTTCCAACAATAGGTGAAACTTCAGTTTCGATATCTGCTCGAATCATATGAATACTTGGTGCTTTGGCTTTTAATTTCACACCAAAACGAGAACCTTGTTTTACCATTTCTGGCTCATCTAAAATTAGTTCTTCTGCTGATGGTGTAACAATTCCATAACCTTTTTGTTTTACTTCTTCTAATGCGTATGCAATTTTGTCATATTCTTTTTTTGTTTTTGCAAGATTTGTAATAATAGAGAATAAATCTCCTTCATTACAAATGTCTACACCAGAAATTTCAGTTAAGACTTTATAGAATAATTCTTCTTTTAAATCAATACCAATATTAACATTACCATTTCCTAAGGTTATTTCTGTTAATGATGTCTTTTCTATTATCTCTGTTTTTTGAATTTTACTAATACCACTATCAATTTGCTTTAAAACCTTAACGTCAGCAAAAGCATCCTTTATTTCAGTATATAAGTTACTTTTTAACCAATGGCTATCATCTAATCCATCAACCCATTTTGGAAAATTGATATTTATTTGTTCAATTGGAAATTCGTATAAAATTCTTGCAAAGATATCGTTTAAATCATCTGTATTTAGATTTGAACAATCAGTTGGAATAACAGAAGTTTGATATTTATCTTCTAATCTTCTTGCAAGTTCTTTTGTATATTCTGAATAAGGCTCATTTGAATTTAAAACAATAATAAAAGGTTTATTTAGTGCTTTTAGTTCAGCCACAACTCTTTCTTCAGCAGAAATATAGTCTTCTCTTGGAATATCTGTAATAGAACCATCTGTTGTAACTAAAATTCCAATAGTAGAATGTTCCTCAATTACCTTTTTTGTTCCAATTTCAGCTGCCTGCTCAAAAGGAATTTCGTCAGTTGACCATGGTGTCTTAACCATTCTTGGAACATCATCTTCTAAGTATCCAATTGCATTGTTTACAAGATATCCAACACAATCAACAAGTCTTGTTTTTAATTTTAGATTTTCACCAATGGTAATTTCAATAGCTTCATTTGGAACAAATTTTGGCTCTGTAGTCATAATAGTTCTTCCGCCTGCACTTTGTGGCAATTCATCTCTTGCTCTTTCCTTTTTAAATTCATTGTCAATATTAGGTATAACTAATAAGTCCATAAATTTTTTAATAAATGTAGATTTACCAGTTCTAACAGGACCAACAACTCCTATGTAAATATCACCATCTGTACGTTTTGCTATGTCCTCATATAAGTCTAAATTTTCCATCTATAATTTACCCCCTTGAAAAATGTTTGTACAAAATTAACTTTACTAATGTATATTTATAAAATAAAGGATTATTCCTATTTTTGTAAAAAATATTAAAAAGATAACAACTATTTACATTTTTACATAATATATAGTGAAATTTATTTGCATTATATATTATTTTATGTTAGAATATATAAGTCGTTATTATGGCATAAGAAAGGAGACAATGTTATTATGCAAGAGATAGTAGCAATTGTTATGGCAGCAGGAAAAGGAACTAGAATGAAATCAAAAAAATCAAAATTAGTACATAAAATATATGGAAAAGAAATAATTAGAAGAGCAGTAGAGAACGCAAAAAGAGCAGGGATAGAGGAAGTTATAACAGTAGTAGGATATCAAAAAGAGCAAATACAAGAAGTGTTAGGTGATAGTGTTAGATATGCTATTCAAGATGAACAATTAGGAACAGGCCATGCTATTATAAGAGCATCAAAATTATTAGAAGGAAAAAAAGGAAAAGTACTTATTTTAAATGGGGACCATCCTATTATGAGACCAGAAACTTTAAGAAATTTAGTAGAAGAGTCTAATAAAAGAGGAGAAAGTGCTACAATTTTAACAATGGTGCACGACAAAATGATTCCATATGGAAAAATAATACATGATTCAAATGGAAGAATAAAAGAGATAGTAGAACACAAAGATTGTGATGAAGAACAATTAAAAATAAAAGAAGTTAATCTTGGAATGTACTGTTTCGATATAGAAGAATTGTTAGAAGCACTAAAGAATTTGAAAAATGATAATGTACAAAAAGAATACTATTTAACAGATGTTATAAAAATAATGTATGATAAAGGACTAAAAACTGGCTCTATAGTAGTAACAGATAATGCCGAAGTATTAGGCGTAAATGATAGAATGGATTTACAAATCTTAACAAAAGCATTACAGCTTAGAATAAATACAGAACATATGAAAAATGGAGTTACAATAGAAGATATAAATAACACATATATATATGATGATGTAGAAATAGGAATGGACACCATAATACATCCAAATACAACAATAAAATCAGGAGTAGTAATAGGAGAAGATTGCGAAATAGGACCAAATGCTTATATAAGAGAAGGATGTAGACTTAGCGATAAAGTAAAAATTGGAAGTTTTGTAGAAGTAAAGAAAGCAATAATAGGAGAAGGGGCAAAAGTTCCACATTTATCATACATGGGAGACTGTGAAATAGGTGCAAAAACGAATATTGGTTGTGGAACAATAACATGTAATTATGATGGATTTAATAAAAGTAAAACAATAATAGGAGAAAATTCGTTCATTGGTTCTAATACAAATTTAGTAGCACCAGTAACAATAGGTACAAATACATTTGTAGCAGCAGGTTCAACTATAACAGATGATGTACCAGATGATTCACTTGCAATAGCAAGAGAGAGGCAAACAAATAAAGAAGGTTGGAACAAGAAGTAGTAAAAAGGGAATAGTACAAAAATAGAACAATGGTGGCATGTTATGCGACCATTGTTCTATTTTTGTACTATAGCTTATTATCACCAGGGATAAAGTAATCAACTACACCATAAACAAGTGCACCTATTATTGCTGCTATCCATGATATTGCATAACCTGCAACAAAGAATTGAGTTACATATAAAACAACTGCTAATAATACGAATCCAACAAAACCTTTTCCAAAAGGACTTGCTTGTAGACCTGTAAATCTAACAATTAAATAATCTATTATTGTTAAAACAACAGCCGCAAGAGCTAGTGACCATATATTGTTAATTGTAAACCCAGGTGTAAAGAAAGCTGTAATTGCAAGAACAACAGCAGCTGCAACAAATCTCCACACTATTTGACCTACAGTACTCATTGTGCTTGAACTTTGAATATTACTTTTTTCGTTATCCATAATAAAACCTCCTATAAAAAGTTTATACATTTATGCATTTTTAAAGTTCATAACATTATTATTTACAAAAAAAATAAAATTATTCGGGAATTGTGAGTATAATAAAATTAAAATTGTGAAAAATAAGTTAAAAGGTAATTTGAGAAATTTTTTAATTTGAATTTTTAAAATTATATAAAATGAAAAATTACAAGTAAGATGCATTTATAGCCCAATTAAGAAGAAACTGATTATACTAACGTTAATATATTAACTATCTGAGTTTGAAGAGACGATGATTTAAAAAGCATTTTATTAAATAAAGGGGCTTTTATTTTATTCTTTAAGGGAGGAAAATAATGATAATTACATTTGTAAGAGCAATTATATTATACATATTAGTTTTGATAGTTATGAGGTTAATGGGAAAAAGGGAAATAGGACAACTTCAACCATTTGAACTTGCAATTTCTATAATGATAGCAGATCTTGCATCAATTCCAATGACAGAAACTGGAATTCCTATAACAAGGGGAATAATTCCAATTTTAGGGTTATTAGTTATGCATTTAATAATTTCTGTTATTAATTTAAAAAGTATAAGAGCAAGAGAATTAATTTGCGGTAAGCCAAGAATTTTAATTTATAGAGGAAAAATAGATGAAAAGGCACTTATCAAAGAGAGATTTACCATTAATGAGTTAGAAGAGAGATTAAGAGATAATTCTGTATTCAACATAGGAGATGTAGAATATGCAATTTTAGAAACAAGTGGACAAGTAACAGTAATTCAAAAACCAAATAAAAGAACAACAATCCCAGAAGATTTTAATATAATGCCTGATTATGAAGGAATACCATATGATTTAGTAGTAGATGGAAAAGTTATGGATGATAATTTAAAAGCAATAGGAAAAAACTATAGATGGCTTAAAAACCAAGTTGAAAAATTTAATATGAAGCCAGAAGAAGCATTAATTGTTACATTTGATGGGAAAGGACAAATATTTTGCCAAAAAAAGGAAGTGAATTAGTATATTATGCATAAAGAGTTAATAATAAGTATAATAATAGTAGCATTAATTTTTGCTTTAAATTATGTTACACAAAAAAATACTGATAATACAGTAGAGATAGTTACAGAAAAATTAGATATAGTAAGAAATAGTGCATTAGAAGAAAATCCAAATAAGGATAAAGTAACAAATAATATAAATATAGCTTATGACAAATGGGAAGAGTTAGATGATATATTAGCATATTATATTGAACATGACGAACTTGAAAAAGTAAAAACAGCACTTACTTCTGCTAGAAGTTATATAGAAGTAGAAGAATATGCAGAAAGTATTGAGGCGATAGATAATTGCATTTATATATTAGATCATATTCATGAAAAAGAGATGTTTAGCTTGGATAATATATTATAAAACTTAACAAGAACCTGAATCCGTGAATTGATTAGCAGTAAAGAAGTTGAAAATAGGGATATAGTA
>CAOKRC010000043.1 GCA_948471035.1 uncultured Clostridium sp. | reverse complement strand
GTTATTAAATTTTTGAAAAAAATTAAAAAATATTGTAAATAAGTATTGCCACAAGGAGATTTGACAACATCATTGGGGTACAAAAATCAAGACAAAATGGAGATAACAATAAAAAATATTATGGAGAAAGTAATACAGGAAAAGCCTATAAGCAAGAATGAAGGAATACTACAAAATGCAGAAGGTGTAAATTTAATGCCTGCTAATATTGAATTAGAAGCACTAGATATATCGTTAGTTAAATATATAAACAAAGAAAATATATTGAAACAATACATTGATAATGTTAAAGAAGATTATGATTATATTTTAATTGATTGTAGACCTTCATTAGGGCTTCTTACAATAAACGCACTTGCAACAGCTGATAGTGTAATTATTCCAGTTCAAGCTCAATACTTACCTCTTAAAGGAATGACACAGCTAATACAAACAATAGATAAAACGAGAGTACAGATAAATCCAAGACTAAAAATAGATGGAATATTATTGACCATTGCAGATATGAAAACAAATTTAGCAAAGACAACAATAGAAACATTAAGAAATAGTTATGGAAGCAGAATAAAGATATACAACACAGTAATTCCTATGGGAGTAAAAGCAGCCGAAAGTACGATAGAGGGCAAGAGTATATATGCTTATGACAAGAAAAGTAAGCCAGCAGTAGCTTATGAAAATTTTACGGAGGAGGTGTTGAAAAATAGCGAAAAGACCAGAGATAGAACTACCCAGTGTAGATGAGTTACTAAAATTTAGCACAAATAAAGGAAAAGCTGAAACAGTAGTAATATTAAATCCATACGATATTACAGATTTTCCAGATCATCCATTTAAAATAACAGACAATGAAGAAATGGACAATATGGTAGAAAGCATAAAAGAAATAGGTGTAAAAGTGCCAATTTTAGTAAGACCAAAACAAAATGGTGGCTATGAAATGGTAGCAGGACACAGAAGAAATTATGCAACAAAAAAGGCAGGATTAGATGGAATACCTGCTATTGTTAGAGAAATGACAGATGAAGAAGCTACTATTATAATGGTAGATAGCAACATACAAAGAGAAAAAGTATTGCCATCAGAAAAGGCATTTGCTTATAAAATGAAGCTAGAAGCTATAAAAAGACAAGCAGGCAGACCAAAAAAGGAAAATTCCCGACAAGTTGTCGGAAATTATGAAAGTGCAGATTTAGTTGGCAAAGACAATGGAGAAAGTGGCAGACAAGTTCAAAGATATATAAGGCTAACAGAACTGATACAAGAATTATTAGACATGGTGGATATAGGTAAAATATCTTTTAGCCCAGCTGTTGAAATTTCCTATTTGTCTAAAGAAGAACAAAATCTATTATTATGCTATATAAAAAAATATGATGCAACGCCCTCACAATCACAAGCAATATATTTAAAAAAGTTAAGTCAAGAGGGAAAACTTACAACAGATAAATTGGAAGAAATAATGTCAGCAGAAAAACCAAATCAAAAGCCAAAATATAATATACATTATGATAGGTTTGAAAAATACCTGCCTAGAGATGTAGTAACAGAGAAAGAAGTGGAAGATTTCCTTTTTAAATGTGTAGAAGAACATCACAGAAGATTAAAACAAAGACAAATGGCTAGATAATTTGTGTGGGAGTACAAAATAATAATAATATTTTAATTTGTATATTTGAAAGTAACTAAACATTGTAGTAAAATAAAGAAAAAAGGAGATGTTTGGTTATGAGTAAAAATAAGAAAATTGTTATTTTAATTACAATATTAGTTATAATAGTATTAGGAATTGCAGGAATATTCATATATAAGAATAGGAAAGTTGATAATATTGTTATTGGGGAAAACAATAAAAATCAAATGCAAGAGAATAATGAGTCAGCAAATATAATAAATAATGAAAATATTATTGAGAATACAGTAGAAAACAATGTAGAGCAAAGTAATACTGTTGAAGATAATACAACATCACAAAATCAAGCAGTAGAAGAAAGTAAAACAGTAGAAACTACACAACCAGTTCAAGAAAAAAATGTAAAGACATCAGCTAAAAAAGAAAATAATAAAACTACAACAACAAGTAAACAGCAAACAACACAAGAAAAAACACCATCACAACCTCAAAAAAGTGAGCAAAGTTCTAAAAGTGAACAAACAACAACACCAGTAAAAAATAATGATAGTAGTTATAAAGAGCAAGAAGTTCAAATTGCACCAAAGACAGAATGCAAAGGGAATAATCATAAAGTAGGTGCAGGAAATACTGGCAAATGGTTTGAAACACAAGAACAAGCAGCTGCATATTTCAAAACAGAAATAGCAAAGTGGGGAAAGCAATGGGAGAATTTTGAAATAACAGATGAAGAATATCATAAAAATTGCCCTTACGGGTACGAAGTTTGGACTTGTCCTCAGTGTCAAAAATGGACAGTAAACTTCTATTATAATAAATAACAAAATAATAATATTTGATTTAAGAACAGGTTATAAAGACTTGTTCTTTTTTTCGTTAAAAGGAGGAAAATTTAATGTTAAAAGCAAAGAAGTTAAAGAAAGTTATAGCTTTAATGTTTATAGCAATCACATTGTTAAGCACAGCACAACCTATTTTTGCAGTAACAGATAGTGGTAGTGGAAAATGGACAGCAGGACAATGGGATTCTAATATTTACACAACAGATAATAAGTCAGATTTAGGAATGCTTATGAGAAGATTAGTAAATACCACAACAGGAGAAAAAATCACAGTATTTTGTGCAGAACATGGTGTAAATTCACAAACAGGAACAGTAGAAACAGGAACACATAATACACCAACAGATCCTAAAGTAAAAAGAGCTTGTAAAGTAGCTTTCTTTGGGTGGTATCAAAAATATGGTAATTATTGCATTGATGGTGGAATAATGGCAGCAGATATGAATTCAAGAAAAATGGACTATGTATTCACACAACAAATGGTATGGTCAACATTAGGACAAAGTAATGCTACTTTTAGAAATGCAAGTATTCAAAGCCAATATGAAGCATTTAAAGCAGATATAAATGCAAAAATTGATAATATGGAAAGAAAACCAAGTTTTTGTAGCGAAACAATAACAGTTGAAGTAGGACAAACAAAAACACTTACAGATTCTAATAATGTGTTAGGACAATATGTTAGTTTTGATAAAACAGTAGATGGAATAAGAATAACACATAACAAAGGAGAAAATACATTAAATGTTACAGCAAATGAAGATTGCACAAAGGAAGCAATAAGAATATCAGAAAATACAATGTTTGATTGGGGTGTTATCAAAGAAGAAACACATAACCAACATTCAACAGTATATTTCACTTTTAGAGACGGAGTACAAAATCAATTATACTCTTTGAATTACAATGATCCTGTAACTATGTCTTTAAGTTTCAAAATAAATCTTTTAGGAAATTTAGAGTTAAGTAAACTAAACACAAATGGAGATTTAGTTGACGGAGCAATATTTAATGTAACAGGAGAAAATGGATTTAATCGTGATGTAACAGTAACAAATGGAAAAATCAAGTTAGAAAAATTAAGAAAAGGAACTTACTATATAAAAGAAAAATCAAGCCCAACAGGTTATTTACTAAATACAGAAACTTATACAGCAGAAGTAAAACCTAATCAAACAACAGAGCAAGCAATAGTAAACACAGAGCCAACAGCAGAAATTACAGTAACAAAGACAAATACAAATGGAGATAAAGTACAAGGAGCAAAATTTCAAATAATTGCTAATGAAGATATATACAATGTTGCCAGAACAGTAAAACACCACTCAAAAGGAGATGTAGTAGCAACTATTACAACCAATAGTGTAGGAGTTGCAAGCAAATCAAATTTGCCACTTGGAAAATATAAAATTAAGGAAATTGAAGTGCCAACAGGTTACTTATTAAATACTGAACAAAAGGAAGTTACTTTAAGATATAAAGACCAAAACACAAATGTTATATTTGGAAGTGTTACAGTAGAAAATACAGAGCCAACAGGAAATTTAATTATTGAAAAGACAGATAAAGAAACAGGAAATAAAAATAGAGTAGATAAAAAGTCACATCACGGAGATGCAACACTTAAAGGAACTGAATATACTTTATATGCAAAAGAAAGAATAACAAATGTTGCAGGAACAATAAAATATTTTGATAAAGATGAACAAATTGCAACATTTACTTTCAATGAGTATGGAGTAGCTAGTATAAAAATAACAAATAATAATACACCTGCAAAAATAAGTGTAGAGGGAACAAAATTAACAGGACTACCAATGGGAAAATATTATGCAAAAGAAACCATAGTACCAACAGGTTATATGCCAGATACAAAAGTGTATGATTATACATTTTCATACAGAGATATGAATACAAAGGTTATAGAAGTAGCAGGAACAGTTACAAATACAGTAGAAAAAGCACCTTTTGAAGTAATCAAGGTTAGCACAAATGAAAATGCAACAGCAGAAACAGTAGCAAATGCAGAATTTACAGCAATACTTTCAAAATATGTTGACTATTACGGAAGTTTTGATGAAGCAAAGAAACATTTAAGCGAGTTTGCAACAGATGAATATTCAACATTTAGAACAGGAACTAATGGACACGGAATTTCTGGACTTTTAGCTTATGGAGAATATACAGTAAATGAAACTTATACACCATCTCCAGAGATAACAACAGTTGAACAATTCTATGTAACAATAGATAAAGACAGTAAAACACCAGTTAAAGAACTTGTTGAAAATGATTTGCCATTTGAGGCATATATAAAAATGCAAAAACAAGATAAAAAGACAGGAAAATTTGTAACTTATTCTAATGCAACATTTGAATTATATAGATTAAATGAAGATACAAACAAATGGGAACAAGTACAATGTAAAATTAGCGATAAATATTATAAAACTTGGACTACAAACAGCGAGGGAGTTGCAAAAACAGAAACAAAGTTAGAAGCAGGAAAGTATAAATTAACTGAAATAAAAATTCCAACAGGATTTATACAATTAGATGAAGAATTAACTTTTAAAGTAGATAACAGAAACTCTACACTAAATTATGATAAAGACTGGGATGCTTGGATTACAGTAACAGTAAAAAATGAGCAACCAACAGGAACACTAAAATTAAATAAAAAAGTAGCATTAAGAGAAGATATGGACAAAACAATGATAAAAGATATTGACTTTACAAAAATATCTTTTGAATTAGTAGCAGATGAAAAAATAATTGATTATGCTGACGGATCTACTATATATGAAAAAGGAAAAGTAGTAGGAAAATATAATTTAAAAGCTGATGGAACATTAACAGTTTCAAATTTACCAATGGGCAAATATCACTTAAAAGAACTAACAACAATAGATGGAGCAGTATTAGATAAAACAGAATACGAAGTAATATTTGAACAAAAAGATACAGTAGCAAAAGAATATGTTGTAGAGAAAGATATTGAAAATAGAACAACAGCAATAGAAGTTAGCAAAACAGATATAACAGGAGAAAAAGAGTTAGTTGGTGCAAAACTAACTATTACAGACGAAAATAACGAAGTTATTGATAGTTGGGTATCTACTGAAAAAACTCACAAAATAGAAGGTTTAGTTGTAGGAAAAGAATATACACTAAAAGAAGAAACAGCACCAAATGGATTTGTGGTAGCAACAGAAATCAAATTCAAAGTAGAAAATACAGCAGAGATTCAAAAAGTAACAATGATAGATAAAGTAGTAACAATGACAAAACAAGACATTGGTGGAAATGAGATTGAAGGAGCAGAACTTCAAGTTATTGATGAAGATAATAATGTAGTTGATGAGTGGACATCTACAAAAGAGCCACATAGAATTAACAATTTAGTAGAGGGAAAAACATATACACTTATTGAACAATATGCACCAGATGGATTTGTTATATCAAATGAAGTTAAATTTACTGTAACTACTGATAAAGAAACACAAGAAGTGAAAATGATAGATAAAGTAGTTGAAATATCAAAACAAGATATTAGTGGAAATGAACTAGAGGGAGCTACTTTAGTTGTTACAAGCACTAAAACAAAGAACATTGTAGATAAATGGGTTTCTGGTAAAGAGCCACACAAAGTAAATGGACTTATTGAAAACGAAGAATATATATTACACGAAGAAATCGTGGTAGATGGCTATGTAAAAGCTACTGATGTAAAATTTACAGTAACAAGTGATAAAGAAACTCAAAAAGTAATAATGATTGACAAAATATTAGAAGTTGTAAAAACAGATCTAGTAACAGGCGAAGAAATTGAAGGAGCAGAATTGAAAGTAATTGACGAAGATGGCAATGTAATAGATGAATGGACATCTACAAAAGAGCCACATAAAGTAGTTGGATTAGAAGAAAACAAAAAATACAAATTAGTTGAAATTACTGCACCTTATGGCTATGAGATTACAGAAGAAATCGAGTTTACTGTGAGTGAAGATAAAGAAACACAAAGAGTAGAAATGAAAGATATGCCTATTCTTCAAAATATTAAATTAGTAAAAATTGATAGTAATACAAAAGAAGTTATCAAAGATAAATTTACTTTTGGAATATATGAAGATGCAGAATGCACAAAACTTATAAAAGAGGTAAAATCAGATAAAGAAAATGGAACAGTTTTATTTGAAAATTTACGATATGGAATTTATTATATTAAGGAAATTGCTGCACCAAAAGGTTATGTATTATCAGACAAAGTAATTAAAATTGAAATGAATGACAAAGGAACATTTATTGATAATGAAAAAGTAGAAAGCGAAGATTCAACATATACTTTTGAATTTGAAAATGTACCAGTAGATACACCAAAAACAGGAGATAATAGTAACTTAAAACTATATGTAGGTTTATTAGGATTATCTATACTTGCATTAGCTAGTGTGGGAGTACACGAATATAAAAAGAGAAAATCAGTAAATAAAAAATAGACCAATAACAAGGTGGCTTTAATTAGCCACCTTAATTCAATTTAAGGAGGAATTATAATGCCACAATATACACTAACACAAAGTGTAAAGACATTGGAAAAATTATTTGAAAACAATATAGATTCAGAACAAAAAATAAAAGCCTTAAAATGGGAAGATTTGAAGCAGTTTAGCCCTGTTGAAAAAAGTTTTATTATGGATTTAAAAGAAGCAGTAGCAAAGAAAAATGTAATAGGATTTTTAGCAGGAAAAGAGGAAACAGAAAGGAGATAACTATGATAGAACATTATAAAAAGCCATCAGTAAAATTCATTGTAAATAAAGGGAATTTTAATAAACTAATGGCATTACTTGCATTTCAAGAAGAAAATATTGTAACAGAAGAATGGAAAGAAAAAGCAAGAAACCTACAAGATCTATTATTAAGATATTCTATACCACAAAAAGATGAAGAGGGAGAAATATCTATAATAGACATTGGACTATTCCAAAAAGAAGCAGCAGAACTAATAGTTTTATTACTTTCTGCATTTGATAATGTGTTAAAAGTAGATGAAGATTATACAAGGAAAATGAAAAGACAATAATGTAGAGGAGGAATAGTTTGGGAAAAATAACAGAAACAAGACAACTCTATAAAGAAGTCATAAATGAACTTTCACAAAGTGCAGAAAATTGGAGAAAGTTTTTAGATAGCAGTTCATGGAATTTCAAATATGATTTTGATGACCAAATTCTTATATATGCACAACGACCAGATGCAAGAGCTTGTGCAACTATGCAAGAGTGGAATAAAAAAGTAGTACCACATAGATGGGTAAATAGTGGAGCAAAGCCAATATATGTATTCGATAAAAATCCATATAGTGAATATCCATTTAAGTTAGTATTTGACTTATCAGATACTAACAACTATAATAATACAAAATACAAATTATGGTCTATAAAACAAGAATATGAAGAAGATATAATTGAAAGTTTAGAAGCAAATTTTGGAGATATAGGCTCAAAAGAAAATTTATCACAAGCTATAATTTCAGTAAGTTATAATATGGTAGTAGATAATATAGAAGATTATTTTACATCAATTATAAAAAATAAGAAAAACTCAATGCTTGAAACTATATCAGATGATGAAATAAAAACTATGCTTATTACCACTACATGGGCAAGCGTAAGCTATATGATGATGACTAGATGTGGAATAAATGCAAAAGAGCAAATACAAGAGCAAGAGTTATCATATATAAAATACTTTAATAACCAAGAAGTTATAACAACATTAGGTGCAAGTGTAAGTGATATAGCAGAACTGGGTTTGAGAGAAATTGCAAGGACAGTTGCAAATCTACAAAAAAGTGAAAAATTAAAAAATCGTACAATAGAAAAATTTGATAAAGAGATGTATTCTAATGATAATGAAAAAATCAAAGGAGGAAAAGAAGATGGTAGAGAAAATAGAGTACACGAAACAAGGGGATTATTACATGCCCAACCTAGTAATGGAGAAAGAGAAGATACCAACAGAGAAATACGCTCTGATGAGATACAATTATCTAAAGAATCACAAAAACCACGAGTTGACAATATTAGTAATGAACAAGAAACTAGCACAACACTTGACACAAGTACAGGAACAAGTGAGCCAGAGAGTGGAAGAATTGGTAGAGATGATGAAGAAACAACAAGGGATAACAGAAGAATTGAAAGCCAAAGACCAAATGACATGGGTAGGATTCATGAACAACATCAAAGCGACAGCAGAGGAGATAGCAGCGAACGAAATAATTTACATTTAGGTATTTATAGTAGGGACAGTAGTAAGGACTGTCCTTATGTTGTTACAGATGCAAAAGTTAATCAAATACTAACTAATGCACCACATTTAAGAGTTTCTAATAGTGAAATCAGACAATACTTTGAAAATGAAAAAGGCAAAAGTAAACGAGCAGAATTTCTAAAAGGTAGCTTTAATATTGATTATACAGAAATTATAATAAATGATGAAAGATATGGCTATAAAGCATTTGAAAATGGACTTTTAGTATGGAAAGGTAATTTTTTATCAAGAGATACAGAAAGTTTTATTTCATGGGAAAATTTAATTGATAATTATGAAGCTATGATTATGCTTAATCAATTAAAAGATGTGGAAACAAGAATCTCATCTGTTACAGACCAAATGTCTTTAATCAATGAAGTGGAAAAAAAGCCAGAGCTAGAATTTACACAAGAGTTTATAGATAGAGTATTACAAGAAAGAGGAACATTCAGCAAATATTCTATATATCAACAATTTGAAACACATTTGTCATTAAAAGATAATGCAGACTATCTAAAGAAAATGTATGGATTAGGCTATTATGGAACAACTGGAACTGTATCTGGATCAGGAATAGGTTTGCAATGTTCTCCTAAAGGTATGACATTAAATAGAGGTTATTTCAAAGATGAAATTACAACAACAATAAGTTGGAATGATGTAGCAAAAAGAATAACAGAACTTATTAAGGTAGAAAGATATTTGAATGAAAAGGAACTTGCAGAATACCCTAATTGGCTAAAAGAGCAAGAACAAGCAAAAGAATTAAGAGAAGCAGAAGAAAAATTAGAAAATCAAGCAGAACAACAAGAGTATGAGCTTGCCAAAAGAGTATATTCATTTGTGAAGCCATCAGATTTATATAATTATCCAGATGATACAGCAGCTTTAAATACAGATGAAGAAAATATTGAAATAGTAAAATCAGATATAAGTGATACGAGAAATGTAAATGACTATGTAAATGCTTTAAATAAAATAAGAGAAAATATTGCAGATACAGACTCACAAAAACATGAACTAGATGTGATAATATCAATATTAGAGAAAAGAGTTCCACATTATGAATATCATTTAGGAGATACAGTCTATATTGGTGCAGATAAGTATGAAATTGCAGGTATAAAGGACAATGTAGTAACCTTAATTGACACAAAATTTCCTATATTAAATAAAACAATGAGCTTTGATGAATTTGAAAGAAAAGTCAAAGATAATTATTCAAATGACCATTTAATTGTAAAAGAACAAGAAGAAAATACAATAGAAGTAAATAGTTATAAAGAACAAACACTAGAACAAGACTTGTATGACTTTTACAATACTTATGATATAGAAGATCTTAATGAAGTACCAATAGAACAAATTAGAGATGATTTAAAAAATTCGGAATCTATACAACAAACAATACAATATCTAAAAGAAATATTAAAACAAGAAAATGAAGTAAATGATTTTACAAATGATTTAGAAGAAATCATAAAAAAATTAGAAGTAGAATATGAAAGAAAAGTAGAAAAACAAGGAACTCAAAAAGAAGAGATAGTACAGCAAGAAACAGAAGAACAACAAGGAGAAAATAAGAAACAAGTTGATAAAGAAAAGCCATATAAAGTAGGGCAAGAGGTTTATTTAGAATCTGACAGAAAATATAGAATTGACAATATTGATTTAGAAAAAGATACAATAAGTCTATTAGACCTACAAATACCTATGCCTATATTTAGAGAAGAAAGTATCTTAACCTTTGAAAATTTATATAATCAAAATGAGAGAAACTTCCCAAAACAAGATATTAAGCCTAATTTTGTAAGAACTAAAAACAAAATTCAAGACTTTGTATTGCACCCAGAAGTAGAACTAAAAGATAGAAACAATTATAAAATTACAGATAATGATTTAGGAATAGGAACACCTAGAGAAAAGTTTGAGAGAAATATTGCAGCAATTAAAGTATTAAAAAAGTGTGAAGAGGAAAATAGATATGCAACTCCAGAAGAACAGGAAATTATGTCAAAATATGTTGGATGGGGTGGCTTACAACAAGCATTTAAGGAAGATGATAGTAGTTGGTCAAACGAATATAAAATATTAAAAGAATTATTAAATGATGAAGAATATAAAAATGCTAGAAGTTCTGTACTAACAGCATTTTACACACCACCAATAGTAATCAATTCAATGTATGAAATACTAGAAAATATGGGATTGAAAGAAGCAAATATATTAGAGCCATCATGTGGTGTTGGAAATTTCTTTGGAATGCTACCAACACAATTAAAAGAATGTAAAATGTATGGTGTTGAGCTTGATTCTATATCTGGAAGAATAGCACAACAGTTATATCAAAAATCTACAATAGCAGTAAATGCCTATGAAAAAGTAGAATTACCAGATAGTTTTTTTGATGTAGCAGTTCGGCAATGTGCCGTTTGATGAATATAAGCCAAACGATAAACGATATAATAAAAACAAATTTCTAACACATGACTATTTTTTCGCAAAAACATTGGACAAAATTAGACCACGGAGGAGTTATTGCGTTTATTACCTCAAAAGGAACAATGGACAAAAAGAATTCAGAGGTTAGAAAATATATTGCACAAAGAGCAGAATTGCTAGGAGCAATAAGACTACCTAATAATACATTTACCAAAAATGCAGGGACAAAAGTAACTTCAGATATACTATTCTTGAAAAAAAGAGAAAATATGACAGATATTATGCCAGACTGGGTTTATTTAGATACCGACAAAAATGGTATTACAATGAATAAATATTTTGTTGATAATCCAGATATGGTACTAGGGACAATGCAAATGGAATCGACACAATTTGGTAGACCAGATTCTACTTGTAAACCTTATGAGGGAATAGAATTAAAAAATCTATTAGATGAAGCAAAAGAAAAGATAACTGGAGAAATTACAGAATACGAAATAGGAGATATTGAAGAAAGAGAAGAAACAATGCTCCCAGCAGATCCTTCTGTAAAAAACTTTTCTTATACCATTATTGATGGAAAAGTATATTTTAGAGAAAATAGTGTAATGGCAGAACAAGACTTGCCAATTACTACAATAAGCAGAATAAAAGGAATGATAGAACTTCGTGATTGTGTAAGAGATTTAATAGACTTACAAACAGAAGATTATCCAGAGGAAAACATAAAAGTAGCACAAGCAAAATTGAATAGAATGTATGACAACTATGTTAAGAAATATGGAATTATCAATAGTAGAGGAAATCGTTTAGCATTTGAAGCTGACAGTAGTTATTATTTACTATGTTCATTAGAAGTAATGGACAGCGAGGGCAGATTTGTGAGAAAAGCAGATATGTTCTCAAAAAGAACTATCAAAGCATATAAGGAAATAACAAGTGTTGATACTGCAAATGAAGCACTAATTGTATCATTATCAGAGAAAGCAAGTGTTGATTTAGAATATATGTCAAAACTTACAAACAAAACACAAGAAGAGTTAGTAAAAGAACTAGATGGTATTATTTATAAACTTCCTATGGAAAATAATAAATATGTAACAAGTGATGAATACCTTTCTGGAAATATAAGAGAAAAACTAAAAATGGCAGAAGCATCAGTTGGAATGCACCCAGAATTTGCAACTAATATAGAAGCATTAAAACAAGTAATGCCAAAAGATTTAACAGCCAATGAAATTGGAATAAAGTTAGGAGCAACATGGATACCAACAGAGATTATTGATAATTTTATGTATGAATTGTTAGAAACTCCAAATCATGCACAATGGAACATGAAAGTGAAATTTAGTGAGTATAATTCACAATGGTATATAACAAGCAAAAATTATGATTATTCAAATGTAAAAGCGAATAAAACCTATGGAACAAATAGAGTAAATGCCTATGAAATTATTGAAAAAACATTGAATTTAAAAGATGTAAAAATATTTGATACAGAAACAAATGCAGATGGAAACAAAGTAAGAGTATTTAATGCAAAAGAAACAGCTATTGCACAGGCAAAACAAGACCAAATCAAGCAAGCATTTGAAGATTGGATTTTTAATGATGTAGAAAGAAGAGAACGATTAGTAAGGCTATATAATGACAGATTCAATAGTATTCGTCCTCGTGAATATGACGGAAGTCATTTGAATTTTGTAGGTATGAATCCAGAGATAAAATTAAGAACACACCAACAAAATGCCATTGCCCATATTTTATATGGAAGAAATACACTGTTAGCACATGAAGTAGGAGCAGGAAAGACTTTTGAAATGGTTGCTCGGTGCTATGGAGAGTAAAAGACTTGGACTTTGTAACAAGTCTATTTTTGTTGTTCCAAATCACATCATTGAACAATTTGCAGCCGAATTTCTACAATTATATCCATCAGCAAACATTATGGTGGCGACAAAAAAAGACTTTGCAACAGCTAATAGAAAAAAGTTTTGTTCTCGTATTGCTACTGGAGATTTTGATGCAGTAATCATACGGGCATTCGCAGTTTGAAAAAATCCCTATGTCAATCGAAAGACAGCAACAGCTAATTGAAAAGCAAATTGCAGATATTATAGCAGGAATAGCACAAGCTAAAAGAGATAAGGCAGAAAACTTTACTATAAAACAAATGGAAAAAACAAGACGAGGTTTAGAAAGCAAACTTGAGAAATTAAATTCACAAACAAGAAAAGATGATGTAATCAACTTTGAACAGTTAGGAATAGATAAAATATTTGTAGATGAAGCACACAATTACAAGAATTTATTTTTATATACTAAAATGAACAATGTAGGTGGAATTTCACAGACAGATGCACAAAAGAGTAGCGATTTATATATGAAATGCCGTTATATGGATGAGATAACTGATGGCAGAGGAGTTGTATTTGCAACTGGTACTCCAGTAAGTAATTCAATGGTAGAATTATATACTATGCAACGATATTTACAATATAACGATTTAAGAAAAATGGGACTTGAACACTTTGATAACTGGGCAAGTATATTTGGAGAAACAGTAACAGCAATGGAACTTTCTCCAGAACGGAACAAGTTATAGGAGTAAAACAAGATTCTCAAAATTTCATAATTTACCAGAGTTAATGAGTTTATTCAAAGAAGTTGCAGATATTCAAACTGCTGATACTTTAAATTTACCTACACCAGAAGTAGTAAGGCATGATGAAATAGTAAAACCTAGCCAAATGCAACAAGATATGGTAGCAGAATTAGGAGAAAGAGCAGAAGCTATTAGAAAAGGTAGTGTAGATCCTAGCGAAGATAATATGTTGAAGATTACCAATGAGGGAAGAAAACTTGCGTTAGACCAAAGACTTATGAATGAAATGCTAGAAGATAATGAAAACGGAAAAGTTGGAGTATGTGCAAATAATATCTATAAAATATGGGAAGAAAATAAAGAACAAAAACTAACACAATTAGTATTTTGTGATTTATCAACACCAAAACAATTTGAAGAAAAATTTGATGATGAGGGTAACTATGTATTTACTGATGTTTATAATGATTTAAGAAGAAAGTTAGTATTAAAAGGTATTCCACGAGAAGAAATTGCCTTTATACATGAAGCAGATAATGAAACTAAAAAGAAAGAATTATTTGCTAAAGTAAGAAAAGGCGAAATTAGAGTGTTAATGGGAAGTACAAGCAAAATGGGTGCAGGTACGAATGTGCAAGATAAAATAATTGCTTTGCACCATTTAGACACACCATATAGACCTGCCGACTTAACACAGAGAAATGGTAGAGGAGTAAGACAAGGAAATCAAAATAAGCAAGTTCATATATATACCTATGTAACAGAAAAAACATTTGATGCTTACTTGTTCCAAATGCTAGAGAGAAAGCAAGGCTTTATTTCACAAATTATGACTTCAAAGACTCCAGATAGAACAGCAGATGATATAGATGAAACGGCATTGAGCTATGGAGAAATTAAGGCTTTAGCAACAGGAAATAAATATATACTAGAAAAGACACAGTTAGATTCAGAAGTTGCAAAATTAAAAATAGTAAAACAAAGTTATCAAAGTCAGATTTATGATTTAGAAGATAAAATTGCAAGATCATATCCAAATCAAATAAAAGAGATACAAGAAAAGGTCGATGCACTAGAAGCTGATGTCAAGCAGCTAGAAGATAACACAATACCAAATGAAGATGGCTTTTCTAAAATGACACTTAAAGGAATTGAATATACTGATAAAGAGCAAGCAGGAAAAGCAATACTAGAAGTTTGCAAAGCAAAATCAAATCCAGATATTGAAGATATAGGAGAATATAGGGGATTTAGATTAGAACTTGGTTTTAATTCAGTAGAAAAGAAATTTACTATGACTATGAGAAATAAATATAGTTATAGTATTTTTTTAGGTAGTGATACTTTTGGTAATATTACAAGAATAAATAATGCACTAGAAGCAATAAAAGATAAGATTCCAGATGCAAAGTTGAGAATAGAAGATATTGAAAAGCAACTTGAAACAGCAAAAATAGAAGTTCAAAAACCATTTCCAAAAGAAGAAGAATTAAAAGAAAAAATGAAAAAACTTGAAGAATTAAATATTTTATTAAAGCTAGATGAAAAAGAAAAACAAGTATTAGATACATCAAATGATGAAATAGAAGATAATGAAAAAGATAAAAACAAAGACCATGAAAGATAATCTATATGCAAAGAAGATATTAAAAAATTAGTATCTTCTTGTATCTTTTTATAAAAAGATATGGTATAATCATCTCGACAGATAGTAATTTAGTGAGGTAAAGTAATGAAAGAGAAATGCTTATGTTGTGAATATAAAACATTACCCAAAAAAGTTAGTGAATGTGTAGGATTTATATGCCCTGTATGTTTTTGGGAAAATGATGTTTTTATGAATAATATGTATGACTTAAAAGAAAAAAGTGATTGTAATAGAAGTATGACATTAGAACAAGCAAGAAAAAACTATAAAAAATATGGTGCTTGTGATGAAGAATTTATAAATAATGTCAGAAAGCCAAATAAAGATGAAATGTAATGCACAAATTACAAGTTATGAAGGAGTAAATATTATTATGACCTAAAAAATAGATTTTTTAATACTGATGATTGCGAAATTAAGATTTATATGATAAAATTTTATTGATAATATTATAAATAATAAGGAGGAATATATGAAAAATAAAAGAAAAGCTATGATGCTTTTAGGTATAATATTAACTTTTATTCTTTTGAGTACAGTTATATATATTACATTGTTTTCAACGGAGAAACATATTTGCACAATTAAAAGTATAAATGAAGATGATATTGTTGCTGAATTATTAGAAACTTTAGATAATAAAAATAGCAATGATACAGATTCTTTAACTAAAAAACAGTACACATTTTCAATAAGTAACATTCTAATTAAGGATGAAAAAGGAAAAAAAATTAGCAAGACTGATTTAAAGGTTGGAGATATAATTTGCATTATTAAGAAGAAAGAAAAAACAAAAGTTGATTTAGCATACAGCATAGAACCTCTACATAATATTAAATCAATAAAATTGATACAATATAATTCAAATTAAATATAGGTAAAAACTTAGCAGAAAAATGTCGAAAAATGCGATAAATATATTGATATTTATTGCATTTTTTATGTACGACAGGCATGTCGTTTAACTAATCGGTGAAAGTCCGTAGTGGA
>CAOKRC010000042.1 GCA_948471035.1 uncultured Clostridium sp. | reverse complement strand
CTACTATATCCCTATTTTCAACTTCTTTACTGCTAATCAATTCACGGATTCAGGTGATATATATATGTTTACTAAATTAGACAATTCATATATATTAGATTCTAAACTATTTAATGAGGAAAAAGTAAGAGAAATATTTGATGGAATAGATATTCAAAATGGAATAATAGTATTTATAAATGGTGGATTAGAAAATGATAAATTTCTAAAAACTTTAATAAAAGAACTAGAATGTTTATCATATAAATGTATAAAAAGAATGAATGCATGTGATATATATTTAGTAGAAAGATAGATTAAAAACACATTACATATTAACAAATAAAGATGCGTAGTTTATAGTAGTAAGTGCCTTTCTCCAAAAGGTAGGAGGGAGGCACATTAATCTTTACTTTCAATTACAATTAAAATTCCTTCTTTAAGTTCTATTGTTGCAACATCATTAGAAAGTTCATTACTAATTCCTAAACTTTCTCCAATTTTTAGAGTGTAATCTTGTAGAGGATATTTAAAACCTTTTAAAGTTACACCATTTACTGTAGAAGTAAGAGGAATAAGTGAAATGTATTTTCCATAACTATGTCTATTTTCTATTTTTTTATTAGAGTCTATTAAATATATTTTGTTATTTGGGTCAATAAGCTCACAATTAATTTGGTTTTCTAAACAATCACATAAAATATGTATATTTGCAAGGGTGTGGTCAATTCTTGTTCCAGTAGCACCTAAAACAGTTATATTAGTGGAGTTTAAGTTTATTGCTAACTTTATTGCTATATCTGTATCTGTATAATCTTTTTCAGGATTATATTTATGAATCTGTATATTTTTATCTAGATAAAAGTTAATAATATCTTTGTTTACAGAATCAAAATCACCTACAATATGATTTGGTAATATTTTAAGTAAATATAAACTTTCTAAACCTTTATCAACTGCAATAATATTATCATAAGAAAAATTATTTATAGTTTTATTTAAAAATTCGGTATCAACATTTCCACCAGATATAATAAGAGTATTCATTTCTTTCGCCTTTCTAATTTTAAAATTTACTTTTCAATTTAATTTTATAGTGGTATAATAATTAAAACACAAGAATATTATAATTACAAGTAAAATAAAGGAGATTTATAATGTCAGTAAGAGAAAAAATAGAAGTGTTTGCTTTTGTTGGACCATCACGGAACAGGGAAAAGCTATAGAGCAGGGTTAGTTGCAAGTGAATATGGAATTAATTATATTATAGATGATGGACTATTTATTAAAGAAAATGAAATTATAGCAGGAAATTCTGCAAAAAAAGCACCTACAAAAATAGAAACTGTAAAACATGCTTTATTTATAGAAAATAGCGAAAAAGATGATGTTTTAAATGCTATAAGAAAATATGAGCCAGATAAGATATTAATACTTGGAACATCTGATAATATGGTTAAAAAGATTTCTAGTAATTTAGGATTGCCAGAGATATCTAAATTTATTTATATAACAGATGTTGCAACTGAAGAAGAAATGCAAACAGCAAGACGTATTCGTACAACAGAGGGAAAACATGTTATTCCAGTTCCAACATTTGAACTTAAGAAGGATTTTTCTGGATATTTATTAGATCCATTACAAATATTTAAATCTAAGGGAAGAGGAGAAAAACCTTATATATCAGAAAAATCTATTATAAGACCAACATTTAGTTATTTGGGAAATTTTACAATATCAGATAGTGTGTTTAGACAAATTATAGAACATATGGCAAATAAGCAAGAAGCGGTATATAAAGTTACCAAAACAAGAGTAGATACTGTAGGTGATGAAACTTCTATTTATATGGAAGTAATTGTTTTATATGGTTATAATATAGTACAATTAATAAATGAATTTAAAATAAAAGCAAAAAAAGAAATTGAAAGATTAACAGCTATGAATGTGGATAAAATAGATGTAGTAGTAAAAGGTATACAAATGCCAGAAAAGAAGGAGGATTAAAAATGTCATTTGTAGTAGCAATAGATGGGCCAGCAGGGGTTGGTAAAGGAACAATAGCAAAGGTGGTTGCAGAAAAGTTTAATTTAATCAATGTAGATACAGGAGCAACATTTAGATGTGTTACTCTAGAAATGTTAAATAAGAATATTAAGCTTGATGAAGAAGATAAAATTATGAAGCTATTAAATGAAATTAATATTGAAATGAAAAAAGAAAATGATGAAGAGTTAGTTTTCTTAAATGGAAAAGATGTTAGCTTAGAAATAAGGACACCAAAAGTAAATGAATTTGTTTCACCAGTAAGTACTTTAAAAATAGTTAGAGAAAATTTATTACATTTACAACGAAAAATGGCAGAAGGAAAAAATGTAGTTGTAGAAGGAAGAGATATTGGAACAACAGTATTTCCAAATGCAGATGTAAAGATATATTTAGATGCAACACCTGAAGAAAGAGCAAGAAGAAGGGTTAAACAAAATATAGAAAAGGGTATAGAATGTTCATATGAAGAGGTTTTAGAAAGCGTAAAAAATAGAGATAAAATAGATTCATCTAGAGAAACAGCACCTCTAAAAAGAGCAGAAGATGCTATATATATTGATTGTACAGAATTATCATTAGAACAGTTATCAAATAAAGTATTTCGAATTATAGAAGAAAAAATGTAAAATAAGGAAGAGGATAATGAGGAATTTTTTTAAAACAGTATTAAGAGGAATTGTAAAAGGTGCAATATGGATTTTCTGTAAAATAGTTTATAGGTTTAAAGTAGTAGGAAAAGGGAACATACCAAAAGAAGGACCAATTATTATATGTGGAAATCATAGAAGTTTTTTAGATCCACCTTTAATAGAAGTAACATGTGGTAGGTATACGAGATTTTTAGCTAAAGAAGAATTAACTAAAAATAAATTTTTAGCATTGTTGGGTATAGCTTTTGATGCAATTTTAGTAAAAAAGGATTCTAAAGAAGTTAAAGCACTTAAAGAATCCTTACAAACTTTAAAAAATGGTGATTGTTTAGCACTTTTTCCAGAAGGAACTAGAAATGGTTTAGAAAAAGGGGAAAAAGTGAAAGATGGTGCTGCTTTCTTTGCATTAAGAACTGGTACAAAAGTTATTCCAGTACGGAATTTCTGGAGGAGAAAAACTAAGTAAACGAGTTAAGATAGCTTATGGCAAACCAATAGATTTATCTAAATATAAAGAAATGTATAAAAAGAAGGAAACGGAAAAAGAAGCGTTAGAAGAAGCGACAAAAGTTATAATGGATGATATTATAGAGTTGACAAAATAATACGTTTTGGTATATAATAATAAGGTTAAAAATGAGAATTAGAAGGTTGCAATTAATGCAACCTTTCAAAACTAGAAAAGGAGAATAAAAATGAATAACGAAAAAATAAGAAATATAGCAATAATCGCACACGTTGACCATGGTAAAACTACTTTGGTTGATGCACTTTTAAGACAAAGCCATGTATTTAGAGATAATGAACAAGTTGCAGAAAGAGTTATGGATTCAAATGATATTGAAAAGGAAAGAGGTATTACAATTCTTTCAAAAAATACATCTGTAATGTATAAAGATATTAAAATAAACATTGTTGATACACCTGGACATGCTGATTTTGGTGGAGAAGTTGAAAGGGTTTTAAAAACAGTTGATGGTGTTTTACTATTAGTTGATGCATTTGAAGGACCTATGCCACAAACAAGAGAAGTTCTAAAAAAAGCACTTGCTTTGAATTTAAAACCTATTGTTGTAATTAATAAAATAGACCGTCCAGGAGCAAATCCTGAAAAAGTAGTTGATCAAGTTATAGAATTATTTATAGAATTAGATGCAAATGATGAACAATTAGATTTTCCAGTTGTATATGCATCAGCAAAAAACGGAATTGGTAAAATGAATTTAACAGATGAAACTACAGACTTAAATTGCTTATTTGAAACTATTATAAATGAAATTAGTGCACCAAATTGTGAAATAGAAGGACCAATGCAAATGCTAGTATCTAACATAGATTATGATGATTATGTTGGAAGAATTGCAGTAGGAAGAGTAGAAAGAGGATGCGTTAAAGCAGGAATGCCTGTAAGCGTTTGTAAAAAGGATGATAAAGTTACAAATGGTAGAGTGACAAAATTATATACACATGTTGGATTAAAAAGAGAAGAGACAGAAGAAGTAAAAGCAGGAGATATAATTGCTATTTCAGGAATAGCAGATATAAACATAGGTGAAACAATATGTGATTATGACCATCCAGAAAAGATTGATTTTGTGGATATAGATGAACCTACAGTATCTATGACATTTAGTGTAAACAATGGACCATTTGCTGGAAAAGAAGGACAATTTATTACATCTAGACACATTAGAGATAGATTATTTAAAGAGCTAGAAAGAAATGTAAGCTTACGTGTAAAAGAAACAGATTCACCAGATAGTTTTGAAGTATCAGGACGTGGAGAATTACATTTATCAGTATTAATTGAAAATATGAGAAGAGAAGGTTTTGAACTTTTAGTATCTCGTCCAAAAGTTATTTTTAAAGAAATAAATGGACAAAAGTGTGAACCTATAGAAAGATTAATAGTTAATGTACCAGATGAAGCAATTGGAACAGTTATCGAAAAATTAGGACAAAGAAAAGCTGAAATGGTAAATATGGAACCAGCAGAAGATGGACATACTAAAATAGAATTCAAAATTCCTGCAAGAGGATTAATAGGATATAGAACAGAATTCTTAACAGATACAAATGGTGTTGGAGTAATGAACCATGTATTTGATTCATATGAACCATTTAAAGGAGAAGTATTATCAAGAGTAAGAGGAACAATTATAGCATTTGAACCAGGAAAATCAGTTACATACGGATTATATAATGCACAAGATAAAGGTGACTTATTTATAGGTGCTGGCGTAGAAGTATATGAAGGAATGATAGTAGGTCTAAACTCAAGAAATGAAGATTTAGCAATAAATGTATGTAAAGAAAAACATTTAACAAATACAAGAGCATCAGGTTCTGATGATGCATTAAGACTAGTTCCACCAATTCGGGTTCTCACTAGAAAAAGCAATTGAATTTATACAAGATGATGAACTAGTAGAAGTTACACCAAAGAGTATTCGTTTAAGAAAGAAAATATTAAGCAGTAAAGAAAGGGAAATAGCTGCTAGAAGAAAATAAAAAGACAAACTAGATTATGAAATAATAAAATTTATGCCTGGTAAAAATAAATTCCAGGCATAAATTTTATTTAATAATTACTAAACCAAACATATTTCTTTAAAAACATATTGACTTATTGGTAACAATGCTATAAAATATTTTTGAAAGTGAGATAAGCAGATGTGGTTGACCACTTACATATTACGATAAATTCGTAAGGAATGGAGGTGGTGCTAATGAGAGAAGCAAAATTATTAGAAATAATAAAATTGTTAATTCGTGGTTTGATTACCATGACAATCATAGCATTTGCCTTAATTATAGCATTGGTTATAATTATAAGCAAATAAAAAATCAATCCATCCGCTTGACAGGTTAGATGGATTGAAAAAATCAACTATGGTCAACCACGTTTGTGGTTTCTTACTTTCTATTTAAATTATATTAAAAATACTTAAAGATGTCAATAATTTTCAAAATATTAAAATAAAAAGACAAACTACTTGTATATTTTAATACAATATGTTAATATAATATACATATAGAAACCAATTAAAAAGCAAAATAAATTGAGACTTTGTATTAAAGAGAATGTAGATATTTGCTGAGAGTCTACAAATACTTGCAATTTATAATTTCACTTTTTAGGTTTTATCTTGAAATAATAGTAGGGATAAACGGTAGTTACGTTATAACTTTAATGAGATAAAATAATTAATAGGGGAATATTATTCATTATTAATTCTTCACTATTCACTATTAATTATAAGAATTTAGGTGGTACCACGAATCCATTTCGTCCTAGTATGTAGGATGGAAATGGATTTTTTGATTGAAGGGAGAAAACATTATAAAAGTAAAAACATGGGATGAAGTGTATGAAATTATTAAAGAAATAGAAAAGAAAGGGGATAAATAAATATGAAGGAACAAATTGAACAAATTAAAATAGGAGCAAAAGAAGAAATTCTAAAATCTACAGACTTACAAAGTCTAGAAGAGGCTCGAGTTAAATATTTAGGAAAAAAAGGAGAATTAACTCAAGTATTAAGAGGTATGGGAGCCTTATCACCTGAAGAAAGACCAATTATAGGTGGTCTTGTAAACAATGTAAAAGAAGAAATTGAAGAAGCTATAAAGGAAAAAGAAGAAGAACTAAAAGATATAGAACTTAATAAAAAATTAGAAAGTGAAAAGATTGATATTACACTTCCTAGTACAAAAGTAAAAAGAGGAAGTAAACACCCAATTAATCGTATTATAGAAGAACTTGAAGACTTATTTGTTTCTATGGGATATGATGTAGTAGATGGACCAGAACTAGAAACAGATGAATACTGTTTTGAAAGATTAAATCTTCCAAAAGGACATCCAGCAAGAGATATGCAAGATACATTCTATGTAACAACTGAATATTTATTAAGGACACAAACATCAGCTGTTCAAGCAAGAGTAATGATGGAAAATAAAGAAAAAACACCAATTCGTGTTATATGCCCAGGAAAAACATATCGTAGAGATGATGATGCAACACATTCACATCAATTTGGTCAAATTGAAGGCTTAGTAATCGATGAAGGGATTAGTCTTGCACATCTAAAAGGTACATTAGAGGTATTTGTAAAACATATGCTAGGAGAAGATTCTAAACTTCGTTTTAGACCAAGTTATTTCCCATTTACAGAACCGTCTTATGAAGTAGATGTAAGCTGTTTTAAATGTGGTGGAAAAGGATGTAATTTATGTAAGCAAACTGGTTGGATTGAAATTTTAGGCTCAGGAATGGTACATCCAAAAGTACTAAAGATGAATGGATATGACCCTAAAAAGTATTCAGGATTTGCTTTTGGAACAGGACTTGACCGTTTAGCTATGTTTAAATATGGAATTACAGATATTCGTTTACTTTATGCAAATGATGTTAGATTTTTAAATCAATTTGATAGAAAAGATTAGTTACAATTTAAAGATAATCTTACAGTAGTAATATATTTATTTTTTAAAAGTGGAGTACGCAGAGTCTTCGGAGGCTATGACGAGTGTCGGAACTTTTCAAAAATAAATATATTACTACATGGAAGCGAACCGTAAAAAGAATAAAATTAAGAAAGAGGAATGATATAAATGAAATTAAGTACAAATTTTGTAAAAGACTATGTTGATATAGATGTACCTGTAAAAACACTTGCAGAAGATATGACAGGCGTTGGAAACGAATATGATTCAGCAGAAAAATTAATTAATGCTACAAAACTAATAGTAGGAGAAGTAAAAGAATGTGAAGCACATCCAGATTCTGATCATCTACACGTATGTAAAGTAGATATTGGGGAAGAAATTTTAGACATAGTATGCGGTGCGCCAAATGTAAGAAAAGGACTAAAAGTAATTGTAGCTCAAGTGGGGGCAGAATTACCAGGAGATTTTAAAATTAGAAAAGGAATGATAAGAGGCTGTGAATCAAACGGAATGCTTTGTTCTATGCAAGAATTAGGACTTGAAAATAAATTCTTAACAGAAGCGGATAAAAACGGAATTTACGAATTACCAGATATAGCAGTTGTTGGAGAAAATCCAATAAAATTTTTAGGATTAGATGATGAAGTTATAGATTTTGAATTAACTGCAAACCGTGGAGATTTATTAAGTATACTTGGAATGGCATATGAAATTGGAGCAATTTACGATAAACCAGTTAAAGAAATGGATGTTACATATAAGGAAAATAGTGAAAATATAAATGATAACTTCAAACTAAACATTCAAACAGATAATTGTAGTATCTTTTTATCTAAAAAAGTAAAAAATGTAACAATTAAGGAAAGCCCAGCATTTATTAAAAATAGATTAATGGCATCAGGTATTAGACCAATCAACAATGTTGTAGATATTAGTAACTATGTTATGTTAGAAACAGGTCAACCATTACACTTTTATGATGCAGATACATTAAAAGGAATACTAGAAGTAAGAATGGCAGAACAAAATGAAAAGCTAACTACTTTAGATGGTATAGAAAGAGAATTATCAAGTGATGATATAGTTATTTCAGATGGTAAAAGAGCAATTGGTCTTGCAGGTGTTATGGGAGGACTAGATACTGAAATAGAAGAAACTACAAAAAATATTATAATAGAAGCGGCAATTTTTGATTCTGTAAAAGTAAGATATACTTCTAAAAAAATATTAAGAAGTGAAGCAAGTAGCCGTTTTGAAAAAGGATTAGATCCAAATAGAACATATATGGCAATAAACCGTGCATGTCATTTATTAGAAAAATATGCAGACGCTGAAATTATAAGTGGAATGGCTATATATGATACAACAAATAAAGAAGATAAAAAAATAGATATAACATTTAAAAAGATTACAGATATATTAGGACTAGATATACAAGATGAAAGTATATTAGATGCGTTTAGAAGGCTTGGATTTAAATATGATGTAAAAGAAGGTGTTGTTACCGTATCTGTTCCAACAAGAAGAATTGATATATCAATAGAGGAAGATTTAATAGAAGAAGTTGGACGTATCTATGGGGTAGATAATATAGAAGGTAAACTTCCAGTTTTACCATTAAAAACAGGAAATTATGATAAAACTACAAGACAAATTAGAAATAAAATTGTAGATTTAGGACTAAATGAAACATTATCTTATATATTAGTAAGTGATAGAGAAGCAAAACAATTTATTAAAGATGATAGTATTGAAACACCAAAACTATTAGCACCATTAACAGAAGAGAGAAATACATTAAGAGCAAGTATTTTACCATCACTTTATAAGATTTATGAATATAACACCGCTAGAAATGTAAAAGATGTATCAATTTTTGAAATTGGAAAAAGTTTTTATAAAAGAGGGGAAGAATACGGAGAAGAAAGAAAACTTGCAGCATTAATTAGTGGAATTTTCTATGATGGTATAGGAAATACAAAAAAAGTAGATTTTTATATTGCTAAAGGTATAGTAGAAGAACTATTAGATTACTTAGGTTTTGGAGGAAGATATAGTTTTGTGACAAATAGTGATATTCCTTGTGAGTTCCATCTATATCAAACAGCAGTTATTTCTGTGAATAACGATAAAGTAGGAATAATAGGAAAAGTACATCCTGAAAAATCAAAAGAAGATGTATTTGTATTTGAAATTAACCTAGACAAATTACTTGCAAAAAAAGTAGGAAGTATGAAATATAAAGAAATATCAAAATATCCTGAAATAAAGAAAGATTTATCAATGCTTGTTGATAAAGATATAACTTCAGCCGAAATAAAAATGGCAATTAAAAAGCTAGGAGGAAGTTTATTAACAGGAGTAGAAGTATTTGATGTGTATACAGGAAAAAATATAGATGAAAATAAGAAGAGTTTAGCATATTCTTTAACATTTGCAGCAAAAGATAAAACATTAACAGACGAAGAAATTAATCCTATAATGGATAAAATAATTTTAGGACTTGAAAAACAAATAGGAGCAGAGCTTAGAAAATAAAAAAGATAGGGGAAATTATAATATGAATTCAAGACCAATTGGTATATTTGACTCCGGTGTTGGAGGAATGACAGTACTTGCAGAAATTGCAAAAGAACTTCCAAATGAAGATTTAATTTATTTAGGTGACACAAAAAATTTCCCATATGGAGATAAATCTAAAGAAAATATTATAAGAATAGCAAAAAAATGTGTAACATTTTTAGTTAGTAAAAATGTTAAACTAGTTATAATTGCATGTGGAACTGCTACAAGCCAAGCTTTAGAAGAACTAAGAAAAGAGTTTTTGGTACCTATTTTAGGAATAATTTCACCAACTATAGAAAGTATAAAGGAAAATGTTAAACAAAATTCAAAACCAGTTATAGGAGTAATTGCAACAGAAGGAACTATTAGAAGTAATAAATGGGAGCAAGAGTTAATAGAAAAAATACAAAATGTTACAGTAATTAACAAAGCATGTCCACTTCTTGCACCAATGGCAGAGCAAGGATGGACAACTAACAAGGTCGCAGAAGAAACTATTAAAGAATATATATCGGTATTCAAAGATAAGAATATAGATAAGTTAATACTAGGTTGTACACATTATCCATTATTTAAAGAATTAATCCAAAAAGAGTTAGGTAATGATGTAGAAATTATAAATACAGGAGAAAAAATTGCAAAATATATAACTAATTATTTGAATAAACAAAATGCAAAAAATGATAAAACTAATAATGCGGATTGCGAAATTTATTTAACTGATACAGAATGTAATTTTATAAATGTAGCAGAAAAACTACTAAAAGATGAAAGTGTAAAAGATAAAATTAGTAAGGTGAATATAGAGTAATTAAATATATATCTTTATGGAAGTGAATTGCAAAATAAAAAAGAGTTATAATGATAAATTAATGTCATTATAACTCTTTTTCTAACATATATATTAACAACCTAAGATTTAAGAGGAGGAGTTACATATATATGAAAAAATTATTATCATTTGTTATGATTTTTGCAATTGTACTTTGTAGTGTAAGTGTAGTTTTTGCACAAGATGAATATAGTTTTGACCTACAATATACTGGTACAATTGTTAAAAATGTGGAAAAAGATGGGGTTGTTTTATTAACTGGAGTAAATGGAACACCACATACTAGTGTACAAATTAAAGTAGATATTACAGGACCTGCGACACCAAAGATACTTGCAACAGATTCTGCGGGTACAGAATATGATATTGCACAACTTGGATATTGGGGACCACCATCAGGATTTGCAGTAGGAGGAGACTTCGTAAATGAAACACCAATAAAGGCAACATTTGTAGAAGAAGGTTCATATACTATTAAATTAAGTTTGGTAGATCTTGCCAATGGAAATACAGTAATTACAACAAAAACATTTGATATTGAAGTATATGAAGATGTTCCAGGAGACAATATAATTAGTAATGTAACTGGAAATGTAATTGGAAATGCGGTAGAAGGAAATACAATAGAAGAGCTACCTAAAACAGGAACTAGCGTTATAGAATATGTAATGTATATAATAGCTATAGTTTTAATTATTAGTATAATTGGAATATATCTTAATAGAAGAAGAGTAAATGGATAAATAGGGGAAAACTAAAATAAATGGGCGGAAATTTTTTAGTCCGCTCTTAATTTATATAAAATGTAAAGAGGCGAAACATGAAGGCAAATTTTTTGTGTTTTAAACTATCTAAAACTGTAATATTACTTTTATTAATGATATTGATAGAAATAATATTTATTATTGTGGGAATAGTTAGAATAAAAGAAGAAAATAGTTTTGAAGATATAAAGAAAAAAATAGATAGTAATTTTATTACACAAGATGATACTATAAACAAAATTAGTAATGATGTAAACAGTACTAATAATATTGAGCAAAAAAGTGAAAGTAATATTTCAAAAGAAGAGATAAAAACATTAGAAGAATATAAAAATATGCCAAGAGAATTAAAAGGATATAAAGTAATACGGAAAAATAACAATTCCAAAGCTAAAATTAGACAGTTATATTTTAGAAGAAACAAATACAAAAACACTTAAAGTTTCTATAACAAAGTTATTTGGTCCTAATATTAATGAAATAGGAAATTTTTGTATTGCTGGCCACAATTACAGAAACAATAAAATGTTTGGAGGAATTAAAAAACTAGAACAAGGAGATGAAATTATCCTAACAGATACATTTGATAGAAGTGTAACATACAAGGTATATGAAAATTATCAAACAGACCCTAAAAATGTAGAATGCTTAAAACAAGATACTGGAGGGGAAAGAGAAATCACCTTAATTACATGCACAGCACGGAGCAATTAAAAGAGTAATCGTAAAAGCAGTAGAGGAATATGATTAAATTAATTCATAAACCTCTTAAAATATGCATATAAATTAACTAGCATATTTTAGGGGGATTTTTTATGTTTTTGGTATTTAACAAACAAAAAATCATATCATATTTAGTAGCATTTTGGGCTGTTGTTATTTTATTTTGTGGAGCTGGATTTTTTATGCCTAATTTAGATGAAAGTATTCAAACCTCGGCGAACACTAATAGACTATTACCTATTTATTCAGTTGATACAGAGGAAAAAAAGATTTCTCTTACAATTAACTGTGCTTGGAATGCAGATGATATAGATAAAATTTTAGATACTTTAAGCAAATATAAAGTTCAAGTTACATTTTTTATGGTAGGAGATTGGGTAGATAGATTTCCAGAAGCAGTAAAAAAAATAAGTGATGCAGGACACGAAATTGGTAACCATTCAAATACACATCCTCATGTTAATAATTTAAGTTATGAAAAAAATGTAAGCGAAATAAAAACATGTGCTGATAAAATAGAAAAGTTAACTGGAAAAAGAAGTACATTATATAGAGGACCATATGGTGAATATAATGATGTAGTTATAAAATCAGCTGAAAGTGAAAACCATAAAGTAATACAATGGTCTTTAGACACTTTAGATTATAAAGGGCTAACTGAGAACGAAATGTGGAACAGATTAAAAGATAAATTAACAAATGGAAGTATTATTTTAATGCATAATGGAACAGCTCATACAGCAGAAGCACTTGATAAATTGATATATAACATACAAGAAAAAGGCTACAACATAGTAAAAGTATCTGATTTAATATATAGTGAGAATTATACAATTGACAATAATGGAGTGCAGAGAAGCAAGTAAAACAATAAATTTATTTGAAATTTAATATAAAATACAGTTTTTGGAAAAAATAGAATAATGAAAAGATTAAAGGATATAATAGAAGATATAATCTTATAAGGAGAATTTTAAATGTCTTTTATTGGAGTTATATGTGATGTTAAAAATGAAAATTATATAAAGCAAATATTAAAAGAAAATCTAAAAGATAAAACAGTAATTATATTAAAGGAAGATAGTATTTGGAATTTTAAAAATATAAAATTCGAAACTATTATTATAATGTCTAATAATAAAAATACTTTTTTAAACGAATCAAAATTAAATGAAATGAATGTTATAAAAGGAATAATTGCAAGTGCAAAATATTTAGTAGTTAATGCAGATGAAGAGATTAATTTAAACTTACTACAAGAAATAAATGGGAAAGTAATAACATATGGCTTTAATAGTAAAAGTACTGTAACTGCATCTAGTGTGAAAGAAGATAGCATTTTACTTTGTGTGCAAAGGAACATACAAAATATAGAAAGTAATAATATAGAATTACAAGAATTTAACATAAATAAAACAACTTCCAAAACACCTACTGATATAGTCATGGGTATAGCTACAGTGTTATTGTTATATGGAATAGAAGAGTTTAAGATGTAAAATATTTGAAGTATTTTAAAATAATTGGAAAAAATAAACTTTTTATGTAGACAAAACCAAAAAAAGGTAGTATAATTAATATATGCAAGTTAAAAAGTATTCTAAAATACAAACATTATGAATAATATACAATAGAAAAAATTAAAAATATAGGAGGAAAAAAATGAATATAAACTATGCAGATAATAACCATTTAGTATTAATGGGGAAAGTAACAAGTGAAAAAAGATTTGGTCACGAAATTTATGGAGAGAGCTTTTACATATTTGATATGGAGGTTCCACGTTTAAGTGATGCACAAGATATTATACCTGTAACAATTTCAGAAAGATTAATTCCAGAAGGAACATTAGAAATAGGAAAAAAAGTCTTAATTAAAGGTCAATTTAGATCTTATAATAGTTTCGAAAATGAAAAAAATAAGCTAATACTAACAGTATTTGCGAAAGATATCTTTTTTGAAGATGAAATTGAAAATGAAGTAAATAATGAAGAAAATAAAGAAATAGTATCAAATGAAGTAATATTAACAGGATATATATGTAAAAAACCAATTTATCGTCAAACACCATTTGGGCGTGAAATTGCAGACTTATTGCTTGCAGTAAATAGAGCATACAATAAATCAGACTATATTCCAGCAATTGCTTGGGGAAGAACTGCAAGATTTTGCCAAAACTTAGAAGTTGGTACCGAAGTAAGAGTAACAGGAAGAGTTCAATCAAGAACCTATGAAAAGAAGTTTGAAGATGGAACTAGCCAAACAAGAGTTGCTTATGAAGTATCAATTGGTAGTTTAGAAGTAATAAGTGAAAAAGAAAATTCTATGGAAGAAAAGACTGAAGAGGCAATGTAAAAGATATATAAGAAATTCCAGTAGGCAAAGCCTACTGGAATTTCTTACAGTTATTATAAAATGTACACAAAAAATTTCATAGGACATATAATAAATATCATATAATTAAGTGGGAGGTAGCTTATGTTAGATGGAAAATATAGTTCTTCATTAAATACACCAATGGGTGCCATTAATGGAACAATAACACTTATGAGTAATGGAAACAATGTACAAGGGATAATTGAAACAATGGGAATGAGAAACAACTTTGTAGGCATAAAAACAAAAGAAAATGAGGCAACATTTAAAGGAAACTTTAATACACCACTAGGCAATATACAATATAATGCAACTTGTGTAGTTGTGAATGGAAACTTAGAATTAATGGCAAATACCAATAAGGGTAACTTCAAATTAATGGGAAAACGAATGTAAATTTGCAATGTTTAACATAATGGAGGAAAATATGACAAACATGGAACAAATGAAAGAACTCGAACAGGCTGCAAAAGCAATGAATGATGCAGGTTACAAGAATATTACGGTCGATATGATTGAAAAGAGTGAAAACCAGTATGGCATCGACGTTTATATTGCTGTGGTTGGTGATGCGATGGCGGTATACACTCCTCGGTTCAGGAAGCAGGTTCAGTTCATATGTTTCTAAGTCAAAAAAGTCCTTTTCTTGCGAAAGCAGGGGAAGGACTTTTTTTAACATTTCCTTAAAACTTATTAAGAAATTATTAAATACCTAGTAAAATTTTAAAAAATATATATAATTGTATTAATAGAAAAATAGGAGGAAGGATATGGAAATTTTAAAAGTAGAAAATTTATCTAAAACTTATGGAAAAGGAGAAACTACTGTAAAAGCAATTGATAATATAAGTTTTTCAGTAGAAGAAGGAGAATTTGTGGCAATTATAGGACCATCTGGTTCACGGAAAATCTACAATGCTTCATATTTTAGGCGGAGTAGATAGACCAAGTTCGCGGAAAGGTTTATATTCAAGATAAAGATATATATTCATTAAATAATAATGATTTAGCAATCTTTAGAAGAAGGAACGTAGGGCTAATTTATCAATTTTACAATTTGATTCCAATTTTAAATGTAGAAGAAAATATTGCACTTCCAGTTAAATTAGACGGTAAAAAAGTAGATGAAAAAAGGCTTAAGGAAATTATTAAAACATTAGGATTAGTTGGAAGAGAATCCCATTTACCAAACGAATTATCTGGAGGGCAACAACAACGTGTATCTATTGGAAGAAGTTTGATGAACAACCCTAGTATAATTTTGGCGGATGAACCAACAGGAAACTTAGATAGTAAAAATGGAAAAGAGATTTTGGAACTTCTTAAATTTTCAAACAGAGAATTTAATCAAACCTTAATTATGATTACACATGACCCTAGTATTGCAAAAGAAGCAGATAGAATTATAAAAATAGAGGACGGAAAAATTGTTAGTGACGAGAAAATAAAATAGGGGAGGAATTAAGGGATGAATATATTAAATAAGCTTACAGTAAATTACTTAAAAATGAACAAAAAAAGAACAATAGTAACTATTATAGGCATAATATTATCAGGTGCAATGATTACTGCTGTTGCAACCCTTGCTGTTTCTTTCCAAAGATTTATGCTAGATGTAGAGATTGGCTATGATGGAGCATGGGATGCATACTTTAAAGAAGTAAAAATAGAAGATATTGATACAATAAAAAACGATAAACGTTTTAGTGATACTATGATTATGTCTAAAGTAGGAATGGCTGAGAATAAATATTCAAATGATGAATTTATATATATAAAAGCATATGATAGTAGTGCTTTAAAAAATATGAAAATTAAATTAATAGAAGGAAGATTGCCGGAAAATGAAAATGAAATTGTACTAAGTCAAACGTTTTTTGATGGTAAAGAAAATGAACCTAAAATTGGAGATACAATTACACTTGACATAGGAAAAAGAATGAGTGATGGATACGTTCTTATTAGTCAAGCAAAAGAAGAAAACGAAACATTTGTAAAAGAAAAGACAGTAACATATCAAGTATGTGGAAAAATAGATAGACCAGATTTTGAAACAGGAACTGATAATTATACAGCAGGTGTAACTTATTTAAAAAACGAAGATTTAATGAAAACAGAAACCGTGGATGTAGGTGTTATTTCAAAAAAAGCTAAAAATATTTATAAAGATACAGAAGAAATTGCAGATAAATTAGGATTATATGAGATGAGTAAAATTGGCACAAAAATCTACAGTATAAAATACAACACATATGTACTTGCATATAAAGGAGTAAATAATAACACAGGATTTAATGAAATGCTATATACAGTATGTGGAATTTTAATAGCTGTAATAATGGTAGGGTCTATATTAGTTATATATAATAGCTTTGCAATTTCAGTATCAGAGCGAAAAAAACAATTTGGAATGTTATCATCAATTGGAGCAACTAAAAAACAAATTAAAAAATCCGTTATATGTGAAGGTGCAATATTAGGGACTATTGGAATTCCAATTGGTATATTATCTGGAATAGGTGGAATTGGAATAACTTTAAATGTAGTTAATAGATTACTGAAACCTATGATAAGAGAAGAAGCGGTTAATTGGTCTTTACATTTAGTTGTATCTTGGGAAGCAATACTAATTGCAGTAATACTAATTGCATTAACAATATACTTATCTGTTGTAATACCAGCAATTCGTGCAAGCAAAATTTCACCTATAGAAGCAATTCGTGGAAATAAGGAAATAAAAATAAAATCTAAAAAACTAAAAACACCTAAATTTATTAATAAAATATTTGGTATAGAAGGAGAAATGGCACTAAAGAACTTAAAAAGAAGTAGAAAGAAATATAGAACAACAGTTATTTCACTTATGATAAGCATTATACTATTTATTTCAGTAAGTGGATTTGTAGGATATATGTATGGTGGATTTGATGCAATGTATGAAAGTGTAGATTACGATTATTCAATTGGAATTTACAAAAATTATAGTGAAGAAAGTAAACTTGCAACAAAAAAAGTAAAGAGTCAAATTGAAAATTCTAAAAATATTGATAAAATAATGATATATGATAGTGTATATGCAAATAGCATTATACCTAAAAATAAGTTAGATAGTAGAATGGAAAAAGCAAAAGAAGAAAAGAATTACATTAAAGATTACATTTCGGATTATGAAGATATGTATCATATAGGAATAAATATAATTTCATTAAATGATAGGCAAATGGAAGAATATCTAGGAAAAGTGGGAGTAGATAGACTAGAAGATAATGAAGCTATATTAATAAACTATATAAATCTACTAAAAACTTCACAAATTGAGGGTGATATTACAAATTATAAAGAAGATGAGATGTTTGAAGTTGAAACATATGGTATTGAAAATAATGATAATAATGAAATAACATTTGGAGAAAATTCAAATAAAGTTCAATATAAACTAGCAAAAGTGACAGATAAAATGCCTTTTGGAATAAGAAATACAGACTACTTAAAATTAATATTAGTAGTTAATGAAAATGCAATAAATAAACTAGGAGACGATATATATACTAGAATGATATTTACTGCAAAAAATGATACAGAATTAAAAGAAGAACTAGATAAATTAGAACAAGAAGTGGGCGAGATATCTTTAAATATAGAAAATGTAAAAGAAGAAATACAATCACAGCGTAATTTGAAGTTAATTATAAACATATTCTTATATGGATTTATCGCATTAATATCAGCAATAGGAATAGCAAATATTTTTAACACAATTTCAACAAACTTAAATTTAAGAAGAAGAGAATTTGCAATGCTAAAATCAATAGGAATGACGGATAAAGGCTTTAAAAAAATGCTAGATTTAGAGTGCTTCTTCTATGGAACAAAAGCTCTTTTATATGGATTACCGATAGGGATTGGAATATGCTATTTAATAAACCAAGGCTTTGGAAATTTAATTGAATTTGCATTTGCATTACCTTGGGGAAGTATAATAATTTCAATAATAGCAGTATATTTAGTAGTATTTATTACAATGTTATATTCTAGTAATAAGATAAAAAAAGAAAATATTATTGATATTTTAAGAGATGAAAATATTTAAAGAATGTTATAAACACACAAGCAGACTAAATTTCAATTTAGTCTGCTTATATGATTTTCAGTATTTAAACATTATTGTTTAAGAAATAACTTTTCGATAAGACTAAAATCAAGTTAAACTTTAATGAAAATACTACTAAAGCTATTAGAGCTTTGCATTCTTTCATATCGAGCAAGTTTTCCATTTGTTTTTATAAAGATACATAATATGAATATAAATTAAGATATGTAATGTTTTTATGGTTGAATGAAAGAAGAGATAGTAAATTAAGACATATTTTAAATAAAGTAAAAATAATATAAAGTATTGACAAATACCTGAATCCGTGAATTATATGGACTGACACATTTTCATATAAATTAAAAACA
>CAOKRC010000041.1 GCA_948471035.1 uncultured Clostridium sp. | reverse complement strand
ATGTTATTTATTTTTTTAATATTAACATTACCTGTAACGCATTTAATTTCTTCTGAAATTTCTTCCTGTTTTATATTGCCGTAAATTTTTAAACTATTTTTATCATAGCTATGTGCATCATCTATATCTATATTTTCGTCTTCGATAGTGTTAAAAATCATGTTCTTTAGAAGTGTTTCAGTTTCATTTTGAACTTGCATATTATCTTGAATTTCTTTTATTATCTCTGTTTTTTCTTCTTCTGTATAATAATCTGTGCCTTTAATTGGTGTATATCCATCAGTTCCTTTTTCTCCTGTGTCGCCCTTCTCTCCTGTCTCTCCTTTTAAACCTTGAATACCCTGAATGCCTTGTTCTCCTTTGTCTCCTTTTTCACCTTTTAAACTTGCTAATTGCTCTTCTGTAAAATCTTCATATCGAAATGGATCTCCTTTTTCTCCTTTCGTACCTGTATCTCCCTTTTCTCCTTTATCGCCTTTAGCTCCATCTATTCCATCTCTACCATCTTGTCCATTTAGTCCATCTTTGCCGTTAAATTCTCCATTTTCTAGTTTGTTTTGTATGTCTTTTTTTAAGTCTTGCATATCTTCTGTTGCTTGTACTGTTTCATTTTTCAATGCCTCAAAATTTTCAAAGTTCTGTTTTAAAGAATCTTGATTTTCTTTTATTTCTTCAATATTTTTAGTATTTTCTAAAGTCTTTTTATAAACTCGTGCAATAGCAGAAGGCTTATTGTCATCCTCAACTGTATTAACATTAATTAAAAAATCCATTGTCGGTAAATCAACTGACAATGAACGAAATTCAATTTCATCTTTAAAATTGCTTAAATCTTCTATTTTTGTTAATTCTTGTACAATTTCAGAATCTGTGCATATTACAGCTATGCTTATGTTATGCAAATTACTTATAGCTCTTGTTATTATGTATTCGTTATTTAGAATTAAGTCTATGTAATTTCCTTCATCTGCACTAATAACTATAAATTTCACAAAATTTTCTAACTCAGATGGAAATTCAAATTCTAGCTTGTCAACTTTGTTTTCGCCTTCTACAATAAATTCATCGTCTATATATAATCTTTTATTTTTTAAAACTAAGATTTTCATATTTCTCCTTTCTATGTATATGTTGGTGGAGTCCATGAAGAAGTACCTCCTCCTATAAAACGAATTTCATCATCTGTAAAAAAGCAAAGGTTAAATGGTAACCATATTTCTGCTGCAGCTTCTGTATTTGTAGTAGTTCCATATCTAGAAAACGTTACATCTCCATTATCACCTACCACTAGCAGCCACGTATTTTTACCAGATCCTTGGCATAATGTATAACGACTTGTTGATGGTCTAAATCCGTTTTGGAAGTGTGAAAATTTTTGTGGTATTACCAGTGTCTGATATTGTCTTCTTTGGAGTTACAATTCCTCTTATTTCTACTAGATTTCCAAATTTCCTATACTTCGGATTACCATCTTCTCTGTCTTTGTAAGCCTTAAAAGCACTTGTTAATGTTGCATCTATCCAGTCAGTATCTTCAATTCTCTTACAATTTGGTATCATATAAATCATTCCTTTCATTTAATCTTGAAGTGTTTCTACTTCTCCTTTTACGATAATTTCTAAATTATCAGAACCATCTATTTTCCAGTCTTCAGTTAGCTGTATTTTGTTGCTTATCACTATTTCATCAGATACTCTTTCCTCATTTTCGTCTACTTCATAATATGAACCTTCTCCTAAATTAATTAAAGAACCCAACTGAGTTTTATGTATATGGCATCTATGTAAGTATTCTCCGTTTAAAAATACATCTAAAGAATCTGTATTCGTTTCATAGTAAAATGGTAAATCTATCACAGCTCCAGCTACCATTTCTGGATCATCTAAATTTTTAATTTTATATTTTTTTGCTGTAATTTTTTTTATTTGATTTGTATTAGCATTCACTTTGTCTTCTAAAATATCAATTTCTTGCTGTAAGTTTCCTGCTACATCTCCTGATAAGTTAGCTTTTATCTTATTAAACCACGTATTAAAAGCTGCATCATATTGTTTTGATATATCTGTAAAATCTGGATTCTGAACTGCACAAATTACATTTCCACAATCATTACTATCAAATCTACAATCTGTTATTAAATCTTGACTTATTGCTGTAGTTCCAGCCGGTATACTGATTTTAGCAATTCTTAAATCATATATACTTGTACCTCTTTCTAGAGCTGGTGCGATTGGATTTTCTGTAAAACTTCCTTGTACTATTTCAGCTGTTATTTTTCTATTAGGTAAATCAAGTCTTATAACAATATTATCTATTCTATTTAAAATTCCATCTGCATTTGCTACAGATATTTTTTTTGGATTTGTATCAAGTTTGTACTTATATCCATTTATATTTGCACTACCTAATTTAACGGATACAGTCATATCATCATTAGCAATTACCATTAATCCATTATTAAATATTCCATTCGTAAAATACTCTGCTAAATGTGAAGCAAAGTCGGCAGCATAATAAACTCTATCTCTATCAATAGAATCAAAAAAACTACTTCTTTCAGCCATTTTATTACTATCCTTTCTTTTTATTATTAATCATCATCATCTATATATTTTTCTGGAAGTGGTGTGCCAAATACTGGAGTAATTGTTATCTTAGCATCTTCAATAACTTCTTCCACTTCTGTTATCCTTAAATCTTCTTCTATACCCCAACTTTTCTTTTTAACTGTTGTGATATCTCCCAAATCCCATTTCTTTTTATAATCTTCTGCATAAACATCAAAATTTATAGATTTTGTTATGTCTTTTATATATTCATTTCCTTTTTGTCTTAAGATTTTTTTATACTCATTTTCAGTTAAGTCCCCTCTTGTTTCTTTTTCGTCTACAAATGTTTCTACAATGTCAAAATCATGCAATCCAGCAGTATTATTGACTTCAACTAAAACTCTTTGATCTCCTTCTCCTTCTCCACCTACCAGCACATAATTACATATAGAAGAACTATCAAATAAATAATCTGCTTTTTCGATATTAGAATACTCTTCACTAAATTCATAAAAAGAATTTAGTTTTTGTTTAGTTGATCTGTTTAGTCCAATATAATTTTGAAAAAACATTTTTTTATTTTTAAAATCTGGTATTATTCTAAACCCTACATTTGATGCTAGAGAAAGTTGATTTATTTTATTGTATACATTTTTATATGTGACTTGAAAAATTATTTCTTCACTATCTATATTTGTTTTTTCTATTTCTAGAGCTTTAAAAGGAGTCATTTCGTTTAAAATTTTTTTCATACCATCAAGTATTTTTCCAGAAAAATTAATCTTTCTTTTTACTATTCTTCTATGTAATAAGTAAGATAAAAAACGCCCTACGACTATTATTTCGGAATCTTCTTCACCTTCTATTATTTCAACACTTTGAATAAACCCCGCTTCTTCGCTTTCTTCTTTTGCTATTATATTGTCTGCTTTTAAAAAACTAATATTATTTTTTGTAGCTTGTAAATGTAATTCAAATTCTCCTGCCTCAAAATATTTTCGACGCCATCTAAGTGAAGTGTAATTATCAATAACGCCTTTAAAGTTTAAATCTCTATCATATACATACAGTTCTATATTTTTATTTTTCATATTACACTGCCTCGTATTCATTACTATAAAATACTTTTGTTTCTAAATTTGCCTCATTAGCTTTAGCTCCTGCTCTTAATGTATTAATACCTTCATACATTTGCAAAAATTTGCTTCCATCTTCCATTAAATAATTTATATTTTCTGGTTTTTTTGTTGAGTCTCGAATTAATATAATATTTTTATTTCCACGTTGAGTAGTAATAATGATTTTGTCTTCTGCTGACATTTCTATATTAATTAGAATTTGTTTTTGCGTTTCTACATTAATCAAAAATGGATTTGTTACATTTCCATGAGCAATAAAATGTATCGTTATTCCAAATTCTATATTTGTATTATTTATTATTTTTCCCATTACTGTTATATCTTTTGTTCCAAACTCTATTCCTGTCTCTTGTTCAGAAATCATAGGAAAACAAAAGCAAGGTGTCCATGTTGCCATAGATATCTCGCTTTCTTGTAAATCTTGAAAATATGGATTTGGGCAAATTAAAGATATTGTAAATGTTCTCGGTATTCCTTTTTCTGCAACTTCAACATCTTCTACTACATAGTTTATTTTTCTTTTTATATTATCTTCATAATAATAGAAAGTACCTTCTGTTTTTAATGGAAATAAACTATAAAGAAAGTCTCTTCTTTCTGTAAAATTATCTTCAATGATACCATTTATTACTATATTTCTTTTTTTTACACTTGTACCAGAGTAAGATTCCCCTATTCCAAAAGCACTAGAAGTAGTAGTTACTGCACCAGAAATTTTATGTAATCCACTGACACTTATAAGAAAATACGGAAAATCATATGTAAATACTATTTTTTCTTTTTTTATATTTTCACAAATAATTTTTTTCATTTTATAAAATTCTCCTCTTAAGCATGTGAAATTCTATATCTTTGTATTTCTCTTCTAACTAGTCTAGCATTTTCAGCAGGTGACGTTTGCTTTGGAGTATTGATTGTTAGATTAAAGCTGTTATCAATGTTACTTCCATTCATATTTCTACTATCATCATTACTAGAATACTGTTTATTTTCTTCTGCTGTTAGAACTCTTTCTCCTTTATGTAATAATGCTAAGTAGTTGTCGTATGGTACATAATCCATACCAACTTTTAATTTTGGTAAATCTAGCTCGCTTAATTTATTTATATTTACTCCAGGAATTTTATTTATTACATTTATTGCTTTATTAATAGATCTAATAAAACCATTTATCGTATTTTGCGCAAATGTAATAATAGCATTTACAACAGTTTTGAAAGCATTTCCTATACCATTACCTATTGTTGTACCTATGTTTGTAAACATTTTTTTAATTGTGTTCCATATTTTTTGAAAGAAACCTCCGACATTGCTAAAAATAGTTTTAATTGCATTCCATGCTGCACTAAAACTAGTCCTGAAGAAAGTAGCAACACTAGAAAAAACGTTTTTTATGTTTTTCCATACATTCTTAAAGTATGCTACCCATGTGCCAACTACACCCTTGATAGCTTCCCATGCTCCTTTAAAATCTCCACGAAAAACGGCTGTTACAGCGCTAAATATTCCTTTTATAGTATTAAAAATAGCTGCAAAATATCCTGTAACATTACTCCATATTGCTTTTATTACATTCCATGCTACTTGAAAATATCCACTTAATACAATAACTACGACTGAAAAAACAGCCTTTATATTTTCCCATACCATTTTGAAATATTGTACAGCAACGCTCCATATTGTTTGTATCACCTGCCACGCTACTTGAAAATATGTACCTAAGACTATAGAAACAACAGAGAAAACAGCTTTTATATTTTCCCAAATTGCCATAAAGAAAGGTTGTACAAATCCCCATACTGTTTTTATAAGCTCCCATGCAGATAAAAAAGCTCCTACGATTGCATCAATTAGAGGCTGTACACTTGCTTTTATACCATTCCAAATCATAACAAAATACGGAAAAACAAAATCCCATACCGCTTTGATATTATTCCAAACATTTATTAGTGCATTTTTAATTGCTTCAAACATTCCTATTACTAAATTTCTAAACCATTCGCACTTATTCCATAACAATATTACTGCTGCTACAATTGCAACTATGACTAAAATCACTGGATTTGCAGCTATAGTACTAAACAAGCCACTTACAGCAGTTTTTATAGTTCCAAACATTGATGCAACCTTTGGTCCATACATCAAAATAGATCCTATCGAAAATGCTAATTTCCCTATAATTATAAGTAGTGGTCCTATTGCTGCTACAATACCAGCTATAATCAGCACAATTGTTTTAGTCGCTGGACTTAAGTTACTTATCCACGTCAAAATTCCAGAAATAGAATCTATAATTTTTTTTAGCACTGGCATTAGAATTTGCGTTATTTGAATTGCAATACCTTCCAGCTGTGATTTTAATAATGTCAATTGTCCAGTTATGCTGCTATTCATAGTATCCGCCATCTTTTGAGCAGTTCCAGAACTATTTTCAACTGCATTAGTTAATTTATCAAAATCTGATGGAGCAGCATTCATAATTGCCAGCAAACCTGATAAAGCTTCTTGTCCTGCAATTTTCTTACCATAATTTGCCTGTTCTTCTTTACTTAGATCTTTCCATTTTACTCTTAAATCTGACATTACATCCATAAAATCTCTTGTTGTACCATCAGTATTGTAAAATTGAACTCCTAATTTTTCTGTTAATATACCTAATGCTCCCAGCTGTTTACTTGAAGCTCCCGCATCTGTTGACAACCTAGTCATAATGCTTCTTAAAGCAGTACCAGCCTGAGAACTTTTAATGCCTGAATTTGCCATTAAACCAATTGCAACAGCTACATCTTCCATACTATAACCTAAACTTCCTGCAACGGGTGCAGCATATTTGAATGTTTCTCCCATCATTTCTACATTTGTATTTGCATTTGATGAGGCTGCTGCCATGACATCGGCAAGTCTTCCTGCTTCACCTGCACTATAACCCATTGCTGTTAGAGCATCTGTTACAATATCAGATGTTGTCGCTAGATCAGCACCACTAGCTGCCGCCAAATTTAATACTCCATCAATACCATTTAACATTTCTTCGCTTTTCCAACCTGCCATAGCCATATAGTTAAATGCATCTGCTGCTTCTGATGCTGAAAATTTAGTAGTTTCACCGCATTTCTTTGCTTTTTCTTCTAGCATCTGATATTCTTTACTACCATTACTTATTTCCTCAGCTGTTAGCCCCATTACTGCCGCTGCTTGTTTCATGCTATTATCAAAATTAGCACCTGTAGCAACAGCTACTGCCCCCATTCCACCAACAACAGCAGTTATTTTTGTCATTTTCTTACCAACATTTTCTATACTACTGCCCATTTCTTTCATTTTGTTTCCAACTGCTACTACTTGTTGAGCTCCAACTGATCCAAATTCTTTTGCTTTCTCTTTTAGATTTTCTAGTTTGTTTTCTGTCGCTACAATTTCTCTTTGAAAATCTCTGTATTGTTCTTCTGTAATCTTACCTTCTTCGAACTGTTCTTGTACTTCTGCTTGTGTAGATTTTAGTATTGTTAGTTTTTCTTTACATTCAGAAATGCTTTTATTAAGTAAATCTTGTTTTTGTTTTAACAACGTGATATTACTTGGATCTGTCTTTAATAAAGTGTTAACTCCTTTTAATTCAGATTGTAGATTCTTCGTTTTTTTATTTACACTTTCTATAGCATTTCCTAATTTGATTGTATCTCCGCCAATTTCTACAGTTATTCCTTGTATTTTACTTCCCATATATTCTCCTAAAAAAATAAAACAAGTCTTAAATTTTTGACTTGTTTTTAAATTTTTCTCTTAATTTTTTTCTGTTTGGAGAAGTCTCTTCTAGCCTATTAGCATTTCTTAAATATTCTCTACCTTCTTCTGTTTGTGAACAATTATAAATTACTGCCTCTCGTAAAAAATATAAATATTCCACAAATTCTAGTTCTTCTACTTCAAGCATTGAAATTTTTAAATATTCACTAACTCTTTTTTCCCCTATACTTTCTACAATATAACCTGTGTCCATATCATCGTCATCTGACGGATAATATGGACATCTTAGTTTTTTTCATTATGTGTGCTGTTAATCCATTCAAAGTAATTATTTAATAAACTTAATATTTCATCTATATCGTAGTCATCTTCTACTTGTTCGGCAGTTATTTTAAATTTCTGTTTATTTTTACTTAAAGCTAATGATACAGCTTCTGATAAGTTTTCTATATCTTTTTCTTTAAGTTCTCCTGTCTCTTCTATTTTACTTAAAGCAGATATTTTTTTTAGAACTTTTAGTTTTGGTGGCTCTATATTTAGTATCTTTCCATTTTTCAATTTCATTGTAAAATATCTTGTTTTAATTTTTGACATATCATACATAATTAATATTTCTCCTTTTTACATATATAAAAGCACTAAATTAAATATTTAGTGCTTTAAAACTTAAGCTACTTCATCAATATCTTCTTGATATATGATTAATGTTCCTTGTTCATCGCTTGGCATTGCTTCAAATTCTGCATCAATTACAGTTTCTTTGTCTTTTGCAAATGCTAAAGTATATCCAGCTGTATTTTTTCCAACTATTGTCAATCTAACATTTCCATCGACATCATCTTTATGTACAAAATGAATTATATAATTTTTATTATCGTTATTGCTAATACCACCAATTTTAACGATTCTTTTTCCATCTTTCTCTTCTACTCTACCTGTTGCAGATAATCTTTTTAATGTTTGTCCGATTCCATGTCATTATTCCAGATTTTAATTTAGCTTCTTCTTTTGTTATAATTGTTTTCTTTGCCTTTCCTTGGTCGTCTTCGGCTGTATAAAACTCTGGCTTATATTCAATTTCTGCTCCGCCTTGTATATAACCTGCTAAATTTTCTTCTTTTTCTATTTCTGCATTTGTTGGAATTATTCCTTCAAATTCTGTAATATATAAGTCACCACTACCTAACGTAATTGTTTTATTTGTTCTTTTCATATCTTTATCTTTCCTTTCTCATTTTTTCTACTATTGGATTTAAAACCCAAAATGTTCCAAACAGATTTTCAGAGTCTAACCAATCTGTTTGTTTTTCATATTCATAAAAATTTTTCTTAAGAAAATCATCTACTATTTTTATTTCTGATAAATCCATTTCATTATTAGTGTTGCTATATCTTTCTAATGTAATATTATTTTCCACTATGTTAATTATTTGATCTGCCCCTCTATATTCTTTTTTATTTATATATAAGAAATATGGTAGCTTTGTTGGCTTTAAATATCTTAATTCTTTTATTTTTAAATTTGTGCCTTCATTAAACCATTTTTCAATATTCATTTTCTATTATCTTTTCTATTCCTTTCATAAATTTTGTTTCAGCTTCTTTTACGTCTTTAACAAGTGGGAAATTTCCTTCGACACGTCCGCCATTTCTTTTAGCATGTCCGTTTGCAATCAAATGTGTTAGTCTATATTTCGGATCTTTAACATACCACTTGTATATTGAGCTTGTAGACGTTTCTTTCACTTTTTTGTATGTGATACTCTTTTTATATTGTTTTGTTCTCGATGGAGAATCCTGTTTTGTTTTTTTAGTTAGTTCTATAGTAGTTTGTCTTGATAATGCTTTTACTTTTTCTGTTATTTTTCCTGCATTCTGTTGTAAGATTCTTTGCACTTCTGAAGATAATTTATCAATACTTATATTTGTACTCATGTTTTCTCCTTTTTTTCAAATTGTTATGCAATCTGCAACAAAAGTTAATTTCAAACGTTTTTCTTGTTTATCATCTACATTTATTATGTTAAAAACATTATTCTTGTAAATAATTCGGTATTGATTAGTATTGAATATTGTATCTTCTAACTTGTTAATATATCTAACTTTAAAGTTAAAAGTATTTTGTGTGATCTTTGTTTTTGCATTAAAATATTCTTTGCCACTAGCTTTATTTACTTCTGCATAACATTGATAATAGCTTTTCCATTCTTCTGTTTCAGCATCTATTTTTTCAATTTGAATAAATTTATTTTGTGCCATTTTTTCTCATCTCCATTTTTAGTTGTAATTCTAAATCATTTAATAGTTTTCTAGTTGTATTGCTTATATTTTTTGAGTCTAGATCTCTATAATCATATAAATCAGAAATAATTAAAAGGGCTATTTGTTTAGCCCTTTCATCTAATATTGGATAATCTTTGCCTATGGCACCTTGCAAATATGAATCTGAAAATTTAATTAGTCTTATTATGTTTCTTTTAACTACTTCATCTTTTTCAACTTCTTCAACTAAGTATCCTAAATAATCACATACTTCTTTTAAGGTTACAGGAATTGTTATTATTCTTTTATTTTCAGTCATGAGTTAAATTCTCCTTTTCTCTTAGGCTGTTTCCTCTGTTGCTAATGTTTTTATTGTTTTTTCGTCAGCTTCTTCAAAAGATAAATACTCGTAAGCGTCTTTATCTGTTTCAACAACATCATATCCTTCAATTACTCTTAGAGTAGTTTGATTTTTATTAAATGCAAAATGCTCTGATGTTGCAAAATCTAAACTTTCTCTATCCATAAAATCAATTCCATCTTTTGTACTTCCGATGAATATTGGATATTTACCTTCAGAAACATTTTCTAATTCATTATCAGCAAATACTTCGATTGGTAATGATTGAAACATTTTTCTTGAAGTATTTGCAGGATCAACTTGTAACATTCCTCTTCCGTTTAAGTCTTTTTCTTCGTCCATAGCAGCAAAACCCGAACTATTTGTAACAATAACTTGTTTTAATGCCGGATCTAAGAGATTTATTCTCTTTTTCAAAGCGTCTAATCCTTTTACTACTACTACTTTTTTATCTTTCTTTAATGCTGTAAATATGTCTTTATTTTCTGTTCTAACAGCTTTTCTAATAAACCATTTATTGATATATGACATTAATTGAGCTTTTTCATTTCCCAAAACTATGTTAGAAATATAAATTAATTTACCTTTAAATTTAATAGTCCATGGTCTCTTAGCAAATTTAGGTTCATTGCTCTCTGATATTGTTTCTCCATCTTCAAAGTCATCTAATAGTCCATCATCTTCTGTCTCAAAGTTTGTAGATCCACTTAATGTTGTAACTGGTATAACATTAACTAATTCTTTTGCACTTTTATATGTTCTTTTTAATTCTCTGATTGCAACATTTACATCATCTGGAATCAAATAGTTTATTCCGTTTGGATTTTCTGTGTTATCACTTTCAATAACTATTGCATTTTCAACATCATTAAGTTTTTGTCCTTTTAACATTTTTGCTATTACCGCAAAACCACTAGCTTTTTTATCTTTTATTGACTTGTCAATTTCCTCGTCTGTGATTTTAGCTGTTTTATTGTTTTGTAATTTTTCAGCAACAATATATTGTCTTTCCAAATCATTAATTTGATTTACTATTTCCTCTGCTTCTGTTGTTTTTCTTTCATCTAAATATTGATTTGCTTTCTCTGATAAATTTTCAATTTTTGCGTAAATTTCTCTCATTCTTTTATTCATGATAAAATACCTCTTCTTTCTTTTATTTTTTATTTTCTTTAATAAATAAAGAAGCCTTAATCAATTTTAATTTGTTTCTGATTATTGCTTCTTTTTCTGTATTATTTTCAATATTTTCTGTCTTATTTTCTTCCTGCTCTTGTCCTATTGTTTTGCCTTTCTCTTGTTCTTGTATTACTTCTTCTGTAATATTTTTCGTTAATTCTTTTGGTACATTTTTATATCTTGCAAATATATTTTTATTAGTAAATGCTGCTATTGATTTTTCTTCATCTTCTACTATAACATTAAAATATTGTTCAATTTCTTTTGCACCTAACCATGATTCATTAGCAATTAAAGTTTTTATTTCTTCTTCTGTTACTCCTTCCTTAGCTTTGCTCATATACATAGGTAATATTGTACTGTTTTCTACTTGATCTAGCATATCAATTGTTTTTTGTAAATCTAAAGAATTGCCATAACCATATGTCATAGGCTTATGTACCATTAACATGCTATTTTTATATATGTGTATGTTATCTGCTATCATAATTAAAAATGAAGCTGCCGAAGCTGCTAATGCGTCAATATATACATCTATTTTAGTACCTTCATCTTTAAGTCTTCTTAGCATAGATACTATTGTAGAAGCTGTAAAAACATCTCCACCTGGAGAATTAACATATAAATTGATAAGACTTATGTTTCCTAATTCGTCTAACGCTTTTTTGAAGTCCATTAAATAAATATCTGTATCACTTTCAATAAGCTCACCAGTCCACCAATCTCTTTCTTTTTCCAAACAAATCGCACCATAGATATATATATCAGCACTATTTTGCGTTATATTTTTAATATCAAAGAATCTTTTCACTAATTACCACCTCCTTTACCTTTTTTATATTGTTCCCCCATCATTTCGACTGGAATCATACTACCATTTCCTATAAGTCTATCTCCACCCGGTTTGGCTTCAAGGTCTAAATTTGCTCTAGCTTCATTAGGCGTATATAAACTATTAGAAATACCTTTAGTAAGACTTTCTATTTGTGTTTTCAAATCTGCTCTTAGCAATACAGCTACATTAAATTTGAAATATAGTCCTGACTTTATTTCATCATCTGACAATAATTTATATGATATTTCATCTTCATATTGTTTTAATATATATAATAGTGTATCAACATAAAAAGCAAGTTGCTGTGCTTCTGCACTTGCATAACTTGCCTTTTCATAATCGTTTATTTGGTTAGGTTTTATTCCAAATGCTGCTGCTATTTGTAATGCACTATACTTTTTCAGGTCAACAAATTCATTATCTCCTAATTTCGTATTTAATGATTCAAGTTTTGATCCAACAGGAATTGGTATTATTGTATTTGTTCCGTCTATTTTTCCTTTAGCATATTTTTCGATATTTTGTACAAAAGCCTTTTCATTATCATCGCTCAAGCTACCTGTGTATTGTAATACTGCCTTTGCTGTAAATCCTGTTTCATACATTTTATTTAGCATTGCTTGAGATTTATTATTTCCTATAATTGTTGCTTTTAATTGATCTCTAACGCTTATTCCTTCTATCCCATTAAATGTAGTAGATGTTTTAAAATGCAATATTTCTTCACTAGAAAATTTATATCTAGTTCCACCTATATTAAATATATACCATATGTCTTCATATTCAGACATCAGTTTTGCGTCATCATAATAAATTTTTTCTAAATTTTCACTTGGTAAAATATACAATCGCATTTTTTTACCAGCACCACAAATCCATGCAAAAGAATTTCCATGATGATTTCTATTTTGTTCTATCGTACTCCAAAATACTGTAGATGACATAAATTTATTAGGTCTATATCTCAAAATCTTATAATATGGGTGTTCCTTTGCTTCTACTACACCTTGTTTTCCGTTTGAAGATAATAACTTTAGAGGCAATTTTCCTAAAGCTTCACTCAATATTTTTAAACAAGCAAAGTATGTCGCTTCTGATAAGGCTTTTTCATTTACTCCACCTATGTTTAAAAAATCAATTAACTGGTTTAATGTAATTACTTCTTTTGTTTCTACTTTACTGTTTGGAGCTGCTATCGCATTTGCTATCTTGTTTCTTAAATTTTTAATTTTCACTTTCTCACCTCCAACCCATCATATCTAAATAATTAGACATTTCTTGTTGATAATCTATAGGCTCTTCCTCTTTTAATTTCATATATGCTACATGAGCGTCTATACATGCATCCACTGGATCTATTCTTTTTGTTTTTGCTCTTGGCTCTTTATCTACTTTTATTTCTCCAAAACTATTAGCTACTACTTTTGCATTTGAAAAACTCCAGCTTAGCAATTCGTTTTGTTTGTCATATTCAATTTTCTTAGATTTTATGTTTAATCTCATATCTACTGTTGCGTCATTCAAGAATCTAGCAGACTGAGTAATTGCTAACAATGGTACTCCAAACTCTTCTAGATCTCCTAAAAAACCATCTGCATTATGGGGATCATAACCAATAGCTTTCAAATCTAAATCATAAGCTGTTATTAGTTCCTTTAAATGATTAACAATAAATTTATAATCGTTTTTATATTCACTTGCTCCACCAGTAACTGTGATAAGCTCGTTACTTTCCCACAAATCGTATGGTGCAACATCTGTATCTATATGTTCTTCTAATCTTCCTTTAGGCATAAATGAGTGAGAATATATATAAAATCTTTCACTATCTAACGGAAATTCAAGAGAAATTGTTGTTAAGTCGCCTCCACTTGATAAATCTATACCAGCATAACAAGTCTTTCCTCTCATATTTTCTAATGTTTTATTTGTTGCACATTCTTTCCATTTATTAGCGTCTATAAATTGATCATCTGCATTATTTACCCACATATTTAGGGACTTTACTATAAAGTCCCTTTGCTCATTGCCTCCCATATCTTTAGCTGTTTGCATATCTGCTATTAATACTTTTAAAGTATCTTCTTTAGCAGCTAAATATGGATTAGCTTTTATTAAGTTTTTAGGATCCCATATATCGTCTCCTTGATCAAGAGCGTATATGTCTACAAAGAAATCCTCTGCAATGGCAATCCCTCTTAAAATATTGCAACAATAATTATCAAGTTCATAACAAGGTGTATTTATTTTGTCTCCTCTTGTTGTAATAATACTTATTAGTGTTTCTGGTAGGGATTTTGTACCATTGTATAATGCTTTATATATCTGGTTTGTTTTATGTTGATGGTATTCATCTATACTTGCATATATTGCTCTAAATCCGTCATCTAATCCACTTTCTTTACTTAATGCCTCTATTGTACAATGTGTTTGATTCGCAATTATAGTAGATTTATAATCTTTTACTGCAAACATTCCATCTTTTTCACTCGCTATGTCTTCTCCTGCCAAATCTTCATCACTTTGTATGAATTTTGACATTTCTTCCCACGCAAGCCTAGCTTGTCTCTTTTTAGTTGCAGCAGTAAAAAGTTTTCCATAATAGTAACCACTAAATCCTGCTATATATGTTCCTCTTATACCATTTTTAAATGTCTTACTATTTTGTCTTGCCATAGATTCGTAGGATCTTCTAAATCTTCTTTTTCCTTTTTGATTATACCAACCAAATAAACAGCCCATATCGAATATTTGAAAGCCTAATAATTGTACTGGTTTCTTTTCAAAACCCTCTCCAATAGTAAGCGTTTCTGCATATTCTAATATTCTTTCTGATTTAGCAACGTCCCAATAATATGGGAAATCAGCTGTATTTTGAATTTCTAAATTTTTTAAATGCCTTTTACATGCAAGCCTATGTAACTCTCCTGCTACCACTTCTCGATTTACAACTTTTCGAGCATATTCTGTTACTCTATCAATCATTAACTCACACTAAATTTAGCAAATTTATTTTCTTTTGGCTTTTCTGTTGTTGCTTGAGGTACTTGTAGTCTACATCTACTCGTAATTGTTAACCCCATTTTATCAGCACATGAGTTACATTGTTTAAATGCTCTGTCTTGATGTATTAAATAAGCTTCTATATCTGATGAAAGTACTCTCTGCATATCTGCATTATCCTTATATTGTTTTGAAGCCTTATTCTTTATTGCTGTATTTAATAATTTAGTAAATTTCAAATAATTATCTTTAGCAATTAAATAACGAGCTAAACAATCTTCGTCTAACTCGCTCATTATTCCTATATCTACCAGTTTTTTTGCTATCTCGGCAAATTCTTCTTTCTGTTTTTTACTTAAATAGCTTGGTGCTTTAATATTTTTATAATTGCTTACATCTATTTCTGAATTTCGTCTGTCTTCTATTTCTTTTTTAGTAAGATGTTTTTTTCCTTTAGCCAATATAAGATCTATAGGCTCTCTCTGTTTTCCGATAACCTGCCATAATATCCCCACCTTTATTTTATATATAAAAAATTGACCAGTTGAAACGTTTTATGGGGAGTTTTTTCTACAGAGACCTCCCCTGCACCGGTTCCCTATGAAGTAGCTATACTTTTTTGACTACCCCCTAGGGTAATTGTAACAGCTGTTCGTAATTTTTTTAATTATTTTTCATTATCTTTTTTTGTATTTTTTGTTTTACTTTTAATTTCATTCTTTTTAGTGTCCTTTGTTTCTTCTTCGCTGTTTTCTTCTACTGTTACCGCTTCTTCATCTTCTTTTCCTTCTTCTCCATCATTTGTTACTGTTTCCTCTTTGTTCTCTTCTGTTTCTTTTGAATCATTTTCTATTTGTGTTTCTTCTTCGTTACTTTCTTCTACTTTGTTTTTTGTTTCTTCTTTATTATCTTCTTCTATTGTTTCTTCAACTGTTGTTCCTTCTTCTTCCTCAACAGGTACATATAACTTTCTTTTATCAATTAAATATCTTTTTCTTTCTTCTGTTAGTTCTATTCCTGTTTCATTATAAATCTTTTCTAATTCCTCATCTTTATCTACATGTCTATTTAATACTACATCTGTATATCCTCTTTCTGCTACATACTTCATCATAAATCTTCCTTTCTTTTTTATTATTTTATATTTTTTAAAATATAATAAACTAATTATTATGTTGTCTTCTTTTTTCTTTGGAATCTATTGTGCCTTTTGTTATGGTGCATATTACATAATGCACGTAAATTATAATAATCTAACCTACGTTTCCAACCTTCTGGTGTTTCTATAAACACTAAATGGTGTACTTCTTCTGCTAACTTTATTATATAGTTACTATCTTTTTTATTTTCCTCTATACAATCTTCACATTTGTATGCATATTTAATATCTCCATACTTTACTTTCAAATCTTGTAAATATCTTTCTTTTAACTGTCTCCATTCTTTACTTTTACGAAATTTAACTAGCTTAGGATCCCTCTTCTTATCATATCTATAATTATATATACTTTTTCTTTCTTCTATTTCTTTATCTACTTTTGATTGGCATTCACTACAATACCTATTTGGATATTCAACCATTCTTTGACATTTAGCACACATTTTAATAATCATTTCTAAACTTCCTCATTTTTAATTCATTTACATATTTGTATAAAAATTCTTTATTATCTTTTTTGCTTTTCATGTAATCATTACATTTTGTAACTTTAGTATCTCCTTTTCGAATTTTTACTATGTTGTTACTGCAATTTTTATTAATACATGATGTGCATATTTTACTTCTGTATGTTTTCATAAGTACCTCATAAAAATAATTAATTTGTTTCACAAACTTAATTAAAATGCTAAAAAAGTGCTCTTTTTCAAGAACACTTTTCATCTGTTAAAATAAAAGGGGAATATCCTTTTAATAGAGTATATTTAAGTAGTTCTACTTAAACTTTCTCCGATTATAATTATATAATAAAGTAATTTATAATTTCTACCAAATTTCCGACCAATTTTCGACCAATTTTCGATTATTTATGTTTTTGCATAAAAAAATACCTACTTTTTTAGTAGGTATTTCATCTCTATATAAAGAAAATGTGCGAAATATTTTTTCTTTATAAAAATTAATATTATATTTATATTATATTATGAAATTTAAATTTAGTCAATTTCTAACTTTTCTTTTAATGCTTCCTGTAAAGTTTGTGAAAAATTTATATTTTCAGTTTCAGCAAGTATATTTAACCATTCTGGAATACTTAATGTCTTTTTAATTGCTCTATTATTATTCTTTTTTCTATATTCGTTTAAATCTAGAGTAACAAAGTTGATAAATTGATTTTCTTTCAATTTTATATTTTGAAAATTAACTGTCTTTGATGGTAGTTCCCTTTTATCTTCAAATAATAATCCCATGGCATCTTGAGCCATATAGAAAGCTTCTTCTATAGATGTTCCAAACGTATTACAATCAAAATCAATAAAACTAACTTCAAAATATTCAGTATCATTCTCAAAAGTATGCGTAAAAATTGCAGGATATACAATTAATTTTTCTTTCATCATTTACCTCACTTATAATAAAGTAAAAGAAGGTTATATGCGAGTTTAATTAGCAGGGGCTTTATTTTAGCCCCGCCAATTTTAAGATATTATCTAAAGTTCCGTTTTGGAATTTCTTTATTATGTACTGGTATAGGAATTTCATAATTGCCTTTTTTAGCATGTATATGTCTTCCGCCACTAACAATATCCCATCCGTTTTTCTTTAGAAGTCTTATTAACTCTTTACTTCGCACATTTTCCTCCTTTCTGTAATATATTATACTACGTATTATTACGTATATCAATACTTTTATAAAACTTTTTTAAATATTTATTACTTTTAACATTGTTTGCATTGCAGTATTACGTATGTTTTTTAATTGATTAATTGTAATTGGTATTTTATATACATCTGTATACGCTATTGATACATAATTCCATTTTTGCTCATACATATAGTAAGATTTTACAATTAATTTTTGTTCATTATTTAGTGCTTTTAACATTCTTTCTACTTTTTCTGTTAAATCCCTTAGAGGTTCTGCTTTATTGTTATATCTTATATTTTCATTCATTAATTTAATTTTATCTGCTTCATTTGTGTGTTTTAAGTTTTCTTTATATGTTAATGCTACATTTTCTGTAGGATTACTTTTTTTATTAGTTTTGCTTTTAGGTATGTCAGAAATCATTGGAGATTTTAAAACCATTCCTTCTATCGTTTCCGCTTCTGTTTCTTCAAATTCTGTTCCATCATATTTTAACAAAATGTTATTTTTTTCAATTTTACTTTCTAGTTCTTCAAGTTGTGATTTACTTAATAAATATGCTTTTAGCATTTCTTCTATATCATGTTTTTCATACATAATATTACTCCTTTCATCTTTTGAAATTCTGTAATTTATTCTACTTATTTGTACCTCCTTATTTATTTTTTATTATCTTCCAGATAATTATTTTCCAAATAAACATATCCAAAATCTATGATAGTTATAAAAAATATCCATACTGTCCAAAATATAGCATTACTTGTATTTACCGATTTTTCCTTTTCCTTTATTATATTCTCGATTGTATTATTAATATAAAATTCATTTTTATTTATTGTATTATTATCTATATATGTAAATAGAGTTCCATTAAATCTAGTTGGAATAACATAATATTGATATCTTATATATCGACCGTCATTTTTTGTTTTCTTATGTTTTTCATTACGAAAGTTTATTGTTCCATAATCAAAATCTACACTAAGAAAATTAAACTTTTCTACATGAAATTCTTCTTTTCCTGCATAATCCCATGTCCAATATTCTTCTGTTGTATAATATGTTTCTGTCTTATTTCCTACAGTTTTGGTATGTGATACTTGTTTATAATGTTTTGTATATTTTTCTTTTTCTTTTCTTATATAAAAGTACTCTCCTTTGATATCTTTGATAGAAATACTTTTAACTGCTTGTACTTTTCCTTGTGCTAATGTATAACCCACATTGGTTTTTATTGCATATTTAAACATTTCCTTATCATTATTTATTTTTAATGCTTTATAATATTTCTCATTGCTTTCATTAATTCCATCTTCGATAGCACTAGATATAAGAAATCCTATTCCTATTAAAACTAATGTTATTGCTATGCTTACTAATATTTCTCTAAAAGTAATTTCGAAATCTCCAAAATTCATCTTTACACCTCTATTCTTTGAATAAATTTCTTGGTGCATTTTCAGATGCTTCGTATTCTAAGTATGTATTGTCTAACTTTTCATAGTTCATCATATTAAGTATTAAGGCATTAGGAAACTTTTTAATATGCTTATTGTACTGTTTAACTTGAATATTATAATTATTTCTATGTTCTGCTATTAAATTTTCTGTTACTGCTAAT
>CAOKRC010000040.1 GCA_948471035.1 uncultured Clostridium sp. | reverse complement strand
AAGCTGAGGCAGAAAACTTTCATAGTTTTCCACCCCAACTATTGACATTCATCCAAAAACTAATATGAGAATATTAAATGAAAAATTAAAAATGAATAGTGAAAGTACAAACTTTCCTATTATGTTTAAGTCCATTTTATACTCTTAACTATTCACTCTTAGCCTTAAGGCAAATTTGGTAGCGACGGTGGGACTTGAACCTACGACCTGCCGGGTATGAACCGGATGCTCTAGCCAACTGAGCTACGTCGCCATATATTTTCTTGAACGTGTATTATTATATTAGTATATACAATTTTTGTCAAGATAAAACAAAGAAAATAATTTAAAAATTATTTTCTTCATAAAATTATCTTTCCAAATCTTCATCTTTTTCTGTTTCTTTAATATTGGTTTTAATTATAGAATTTTTTATTTTAGGTTCTCTATTCATTTCTTTAGCCTTTATATTTTCTCTTACTTGTTTTATAGATGTTCCCTTTTCTTCAAAAATTGACTCCATATTCTTTATACGTTCATTACTATTTAATAATTCTTTAATTCCTGAATTTTTTACTAGTTCTTCATTATCTTCTACTATATTTTCATATACACTAAGTGCTGAAAAAAACATTCCTATTCCTTCTATTACTTTTGCCATTCTTGATTCTTTTATTCCTATTTGACTCATATAATTTTCTAAGATTTCTCTTAGATTTTTCACCTCTCTTAATTTTAAATAAACAAATCTATTTATAGTTTACCATAAAAAAGCAAAAAAATCAAGTATTTTTTGCTTTTTTATTGGTTTTATGTTAAGTTTTAGTTTGTAATATACTAATCTATAGAACTAATTCATATAGTCTCTTAGCTTTTTACTTCTACTTGGATGTCTTAATTTTCTTAGTGCTTTTGCTTCTATTTGTCTTATTCTTTCACGCGTTACTTCAAATTCTCTTCCAACTTCTTCAAGAGTTCTTGCTTTTCCATCTTCTAATCCAAATCTTAGTTTCAACACTTTTGCTTCCCTTGGTGTTAACGTGTTCATTACTTCTTCTAATTGTTCTTTTAATAATGTATATGCTGCTGAATCATGTGGTGCAGGAGAATCATCGTCTTGTATGAAATCTCCTAAGTGGCTATCATCTTCTTCACCTATTGGTGTTTCAAGTGAAACTGGGTCTTGTGCTATTTTTTGTATTTCCATTACTTTTTCTAAAGGCATTTCTAACTCTTCTGATAATTCCTCTGGTGATGGTTCACGTCCTAATTTTTGTAATAAATGTCTTGATGTACGAATTAGCTTATTAATTGTTTCTACCATATGAACTGGTATTCTTATTGTTCTTGCTTGGTCTGCTATTGCTCTTGTAATAGCTTGACGAATCCACCACGTTGCATACGTACTAAATTTGAATCCTTTTTTATAATCAAATTTATCAACTGCTTTTATTAATCCCATATTTCCTTCTTGAATAAGGTCTAAAAATAACATTCCTCTTCCAACATATTTTTTTGCAATACTAACAACAAGTCTTAAGTTTGATTCAGCAAGTTTCTGTTTTGCTTCTTCATCCCCTTGTAAAACTCTCTCTGCTATTTCTAATTCTTCTTCATAACTAAGAAGTGGAATACGTCCTATTTCTCTTAAATACATTCTAACAGGGTCATCTGTACTTATACCATCTAAATTTGCTATATTATTTAATTCTTCTACTTTAATGTCTTCTACTTCTTCTAAATCCTCTAGGTCTGGTTCTTCATCATCTAAATCATCTTTTATAATGTCCATGTTTAGTTCTTCAAATGCATCAAATACTTTTTCAATTTCATCTGTACTTGAAGTATCTAATTCTGTTGCTAATTCCCCATATGTTATTTGTCCTTGTTTTTTGGCTTTTTCAATTATAGTTTTAACTTTATCTTCACTTGAATTTTTTTCTTCTATCTCTTCATCTTCTAGTACTTCATTTACTATTTCTTCTTTTTCATTTTCTTCTATATTCTCTTCAAGTTTCTCTTCCGTTTTTTTGGTTTTCTTTGCTTTTTTAGGCTCGTCGCCTTTATTTGAAGTTTCCACCTTTTTTTCTTTATCTAGCAATTTTGCCTCTTCTTTGCTTTCTTCTTTTTTTGATTTTGATTTTTTAACTGTCTTATTCTCTTCTACTTGCAATTCTTCCTTTTTATTTTTAATTTCTTTTTTTTCAGTTTTTTCTTTCTTATTTGTTGATTTCTCTGCTACTACCTTTTTACTTTTCTCTTTTAATTCTTCACTTTTCACAAATTTCCCCCCTATTTCATTTTTGCAATCTTAATTATTAAATTATTTAAGTCCTTCTCTAATTCTAGTTTTTTATCTTTATCTATATTATCATCATCTAGCATTCTTAAAATTTTATTTTTTTCATCTTGTAATTTTTCTTTTTCATATACTTTTAGTAAATCTTCTATTGCTTTTTCGTTATTAGTTATTTCATAATCATCTGCCATTAAGCTAGTAATATGCCCTATTAATTCTTCTTCTGTAAATAAATCTAATATGTTATTATTACTATTTCCCTTTTCAAAATGTTCATACAAGATACTTGCAATTTTTTTATTCACATCTAATTTAAAATCTTCTGGGCTAATTTTTTTACTAATTTGATTATATGAATTTATTTCAGGATTGATTAAAAGTGAAATAATCATATTTTCTCTTTTTATTAAACCATCACTTACATCTTCTTTTAAATTTTTATCTTGCCTCTTTATTCGTACTTGTCTTTGTAATACCTTTATACCTTGACTTCCTGCATTTAACATTTTATTTGATTCTGCATAAATAGCTTCTTTTGAAATTCCATATTCCTTTGAAATTTTATCTATATATATTTCTCTTTCGATGCTATTATCGACTTTAGCTAATATTTTAACAATCTCATTTAAGAATTTTATTTTATCACTAGCAGTTTGAATAGTCATATTCTTTTTTAATACCTTTACTTTAAATTCTACTAAAGAAATTGCATTTTCTACACATCTTTCAAAACGTCCACTACCATATTTTATAACATATTCATCAGGGTCTTTTGCATCACCATCTAGTTGTAAAATTCTAATATCACAGCCTAAATTTTGCAAAATTTCCATTCCTCTCATTGTAGCTGCTTGTCCTGCTCCATCGGAATCGTAACCTATTATAATTTGTGAAGCATATTTTCTAAGTAATCTTCCTTGTGCTTCTGTAAGTGCTGTTCCAAGTGATGCTACAACATTTGTTATTCCTCTTTGATATAATGATATTGCATCCATATATCCTTCAACAATGATAATTTTACTACTTCCACTTTTTTTAGCAATATTTAAGCCAAAAAGTTGTCTACCTTTACTATAAACTATATTCTCTGGAGAATTGATATATTTAGGTTTACTATCGTCAAGCACTCTTCCTCCAAAGGCAATTACTCTATCTTGTACATCTTTTATAGGAAACATTAATCTAGATTTAAATTTGTCAAAGAATTGTCCTTTTCCGTGATTTACCAACTAAACTTGATGCTAAGATTTCTTCATCTGTAAATCCTTGTTCTTTTAATGCTTTATATAGTTCATCAAAATTCGTAGAAAATCCTATACTAAACGTTTTTAATGTATTATTATCTAGTTTTCTTTTCTTAACATATTCTTGAGCAAGTTTTGCATTAGGTTTATATAAATTTTCATGAAAGTACCCAGCTGTAAATTTATTTATACTGTATACCTTATCTTTTAGCCTTAATTTATCTGCATCTTGTCCATTTTCTAATCTAGGCAATGTGATTCCTGCTTTTTCTGCAAGTAATTCTAAAGTGGGTTTAAAGTCCAAATTTTCTATTTTGCTTACAAAGTGAATAACATTTCCTCCGTACTCCACATCCAAAGCAATGAAAAATCTGTTTATCAGGTGACACACAAAAAGAAGGGGATTTTTCTTTATGAAATGGACATAGTCCCATAAAATTTCTACCGCTTCTTTTTAACACTACGTATTGTGATATTACATCAACTATATCATTACTATTTCTGATTTCATCAATTAACTCATCACTATATCGTACCATCTTTCATCCCTTTCTAACATATTATACTATTCGACACAGAATTCTTAAATCCCCCTCACTTCACATAAAATTCGTAATATTTTTGTCTTATAGCTGTCACATTGTGTCGAATGTAAGAAAAATGAACTTTGTTTACTTTTCACCTGTAAGTCCGTTCTATCTTGCTGAATGTAGGACGTTTTTGTTTTTCTCAGGAATCTCGAAAAACAAAACGTCCTACATTCACGTGTCGCTATTTTTTTACTAAAAAACCGCTTTTCCCTATATGATAAAAATGTTACTAAATTGAATTTAGTAACATTTTTCTTTACTTATGCATTTTCACTTACTCCTGTATCTTCAAATGGAATAAACTTATTTACAACATTTTGAACAGGTTCTATATTATCTAATTCGAATTCTTTAAATGATGCATTTATTTTGTTATCAATCAATCCTTCAACTTCATCTTGAGAAGAATTTTCTGCAAGTACTAACTCACTTACTAAGATTTGTTTTGCATTTGATAACATCTTTTTCTCTCCTGTTGATAATCCTTTTTCTTTTTGTTTAAATGATAAATTTCTAACGACATCTGCAATTTCATATATATCTCCGCTTTTCATTTTATCCATATTATCACGGTATCTTTTATTCCAATTCATAGACATTTCTGTTTTATCTTCTTCTAAAATAGAAAATACTTTATCTGCTGATGCTTTATCTATAATTCCCCTTACACCAATTTCTTCTGCTTTATTGGTAGGTACCATTACTTTTACTTCACCTGGCATCTTTAGTATGTAGTATGATTGCTTCTCTCCTAAAATATCTTTCTCCTCTATTGCATCTATTATTCCTGCCCCATGCATTGGGTAAACTATATGGTCTCCTACATTAAACATATAAGTGCTTCTCCTTCCTAAGAACTTCAATCTATATTAATAAAAATGTGATTTATTGTTTTGTTCCATTAAATGCAATTTTAAATCACATTTCCTTTTTTAACCATATTTATTATACTACAAAAATTACCAAAAGTCAAAAGATTTTTGGTGATTTTTTCTTACGGATAAACATGTTTTTTTATTTTTTCTGCATGCCTCTAAGGTTTCAAATTTTAAATTTTTTTATTTATTTTTTTACTTGTTTGTAGAGCCAAATCCACCTATTCTTTCTCCCTCAGCAATGTCATTATCTGCAACTAGGTATTTTTCAAAAATTGCTTGGCCTATTGCATCTCCTTTTTTTATTTCTACATCTTCTTCTTTGATATTATAAAATGCAAACATAATGTGTCCATCATTATCTGGATTTCCGTAATAGTCTTTATCTATTACTCCAACACTATTTGCTACAATTAAACCTTTTTTCTTTGGATTAGAACTTCTATTATATAATAATAACATTTCGTCATTTTGCATATATGCTTTTAATCCTGTACTAACAAGTGTTGGGTTCATTCCTTTTTTAAAACTTGGTATTACAACATCTTCTGCTGCTTCAATATCATATCCTGCTGAATATTTTGTTTTACGAACTGGTAAATTAATTCCTTTATCTTCGTATCCTTTTGCTATTTCAAATCCACGTACTTTTTCCATTTTATTTCTTCTTCCTTTCCATATGTAACGTTTTTGTATTCTTTACTTTATTAAACCTTACATTAAAGTAATATTTTATTACTTTTTAGAACCCCATTCGCGTTCTACGCACCAACCCACTTATTAAAAGTGCTTTCTTGTATGCCTTCGTAGGCTATTATGAAACATAAACTGAATGGTAACTTTTTCTATTTCAATTCTATTATAGACATGGATTTTTGTCAATCACTTTTTTATATTTACTCCTACAATTCCTCCAATCATTCCTGCTACTATCGATAGCATAATCATAACTATAGAATACATATTTAATGCAAATCCTGTTTGTACTATACTAGAAACCAAATAAATAGTTAATATATATATAAATCCTATTATTCCGCCATTTACTATTCCATTTTTCTTAATTTTGATTGTACTAATACTACTACCTACTAGTATACTAATAACAGTAGCCATTATAATAACCACTGGTATTGTGCTTTCATCTATATTTGTATATGTTAGTATTATAGAAAATATAAACAATAAAATTAAAGTAAGAAAAATAGAACAAACTATACCTTTACAAATATTCATAAAGCTATTTTTTTTATCTAAACCGATTTTCCACTATACTTTTCATATTCGACATCATTCCTTTCTTAATAAACCACTATATTTTTATATGTACTACTTAATAAATCTATTAAATTATATTAACAGTATTTTAATTTATGCAAAAAACACTCAAAGAATAAGTTGTATTCTTTGAGTGTCTTTTTATAGTAAATTATATTATTTAATTTAAACAAAATTATTTTAAACCTGAAAACTCTACCTAATAATTATCAGCAGTAGTTAAATCTGGAAATTGGGTTCTTATATATTGTTCAATATCTAAAGTGCTTCCTCTATATTCCATATAATAAGTTTCAATTCCACCACTTGTAATTGAATAAGCCTTTTCTAAAGCACATGGTACAAGTACATTTCCTTCATTATCATATATTCCATAATTTTTTACTTTATCACTTTTTATTTTTCCCATTATAATTGCTTTATAACTTGGAACAAGTAATAAAGTTTTCATATTAGAGTTACTATTACTTTGTACACATCCAATTTCATCAAATTCAACTGGAACAATTAATTTTCCACTTGTATTAAATAACCCCCATTTATTATTTTGGCTAACTGGTATAACATTTCCATAAAGTAAATACTTGTTATTTATACCATTATTTGGAAATTTGGATACATCTACTCCTATTTTTTCATATTCCAAATGTATAACAATGTTTCCGTTATTATCTAATACTCCATACTTATTACCATTTTTTACAATGTACAATTCTGTTTGCTTATCTATCATGTTAATATCATCATATTCAAAATTTATTTTATTACTTCCCGTTTGTGTTAAAATTCCAACTTTATTTAGATTGTTCTTTACAAAGAATTCTTTTCCGCTTTCATTAAATTCTATACTTCTATATCTGGGACTAATTATTTCTTCACCACTACTATTTATTACCCCATAAAAACCATTTTCATTTTTTACAACAAATAAATTATATAAAATAGCTTTTTGATTTTTAAAGCTTGCACTACTACCTTCATATCCATATGATTTTAATCTAGTTTCATATGTGCTAACTAAATATGGTAAAGTATATATTTCTATAGTATTTCTTTCCTCATCATATGAGAATGTTACATTAAATCCTATTTGTATTCCTTCTGCTATAGAATATAGTCTTCCATCTCTACTAATAATTGGTTCTGTTATCAAATAGTCTTCATAATCATTATCTGTTTTTGGTGCTACTTTCGAAATCTTGTTTGAATTTAAGAAGAATGATGCTGTTTCATTACTACACTCTACCCAACATTTATTTGTATCTTCTGCATCTATTTTATATTCTCCATTATGTGCTGAATAATTTAGATATGGTGCAATCCCCTTTATATCTATATACACCTTTTTAGTAGTTTCATCAATTATAATTGTTCCGATTTTCCATAGAAACTGATTGCCCATTTATATATATTTTTAATATATCTTTTTGTATGTATAATATTGTACAAATAATAGCTACAATTAATATAAATATTAATATTATTGCTATTAATATAATTCGAGATACTTTTTTAGATTTTTCAAGTTTATCCCCATATTCTAGTCTTCCTCCACTTATTTGCATATTTACCTCCTTTATTCTTTTGTATATCCATATTTTTTATAGAACTCATCTCTAAATGTTAATAAATTATCATTCTCAATTTCTATTCTAACTCTTTCCATTAAACTAGTCAAGAATCTTAAGTTATGAATTGAAAGTAATCGTACTCCTAATATTTCATTTGTTTTTACAAGATGTCTTATATACGCTCTTGTATAATTTTTACAAGTATAGCAATCACATTCTGGGTCAAGTGGTCCGAAAGTCTCTTTCATATGTTGCATTTCTTACAACTACTTTTCCATTCCAAGTCATAGCTGTACCATTTCTTGCAATTCTTGTAGGTAATACACAGTCACACATATCTATCCCTGCAAGTGCTGCTTCTATTAAGTAATCTGGTGTACCTACTCCCATCAAATATCTTGGCTTATCTTTTGGCATTAATGGAGTTGTATATCTTAAAATATCAAGGAATTCTTCTTTTGGCTCTCCTACACTAATACCACCAATTGCATATCCTGGAAAATCCATTTTTATTAAATCTTGGGCACTTTTCTTTCTTAAGTCTTTATAAAATCCACCTTGAATAATTCCAAATAGTCCTTGTTTATCTGTGTTTTTATGTGCTTCTTTACATCGAGCTGCCCATCTAGTTGTTCTTTCCATAGAATTTTTTGTGTATTCATATGTTGATGGATATGGACAACATTCATCAAATGCCATCATAATATCTGAACCCAAATCATTTTCTATTTCCATAACTTTTTCAGGTGATAAGAAATGTTCACTTCCATCTAAATGTGATTTAAACCTAACACCCTCTTCTGTAATTTCTCTTAATGGACCTAAACTAAATACTTGAAAACCTCCACTATCTGTTAGGATTGGTCTATCCCAATTCATAAATTTATGAAGCCCTCCTGCTTCTTTTATTAGTTTATTTCCTGGTCTTAAATATAAATGATATGTATTTGAAAGAATAATTTGTGCTTTTACCTCTTCTTTTAATTCTTCTGGTGTCATACTTTTTACAGTTGCTTGTGTTCCAACTGGCATAAATATTGGAGTCCCGAATATCCCCATGTAGTGTATGTATAACTCCACGTCTGGCTCCAGATTGTTTACATTCGTGTAATAGTTCATATGTAATTGCTTGTTTCATTTTTCTCCCCATTTCCTATTTTTTCTAATTTATTTCTTTTAGTTATTTTATAAACATTGCATCTCCAAAGCTAAAAAACCTATATTTTTCCTTTACCGCTTCTTCATATGCATTAATTATATAATCTCGTCCTGCAAATGCTGATACAAGCATTATTAATGTTGATTCTGGTAAATGAAAGTTTGTTATTAGTCCATCTATACATTTAAATTTGTAGCCTGGATAAATAAATATTTTAGTATCTCCCTCAATAGGCTTTACAAAACCTGTTTCATCTGCAATAGATTCTAATACTCTACATGATGTAGTTCCTACTGCAATAACTCTTCTTCCTTCTTGTTTTGCTTTATTTATAATTTCAGCATCTTCATCTTTTATATAGTAATGTTCACTATGCATATCGTGTTCTTCTATCTTTTCTACTTTTACTGGTCTAAATGTTCCTATTCCCACATGTAATGTTACATTTGCTATTTGTATTCCTTTTTTTGTAACTTCCTCTAAAAGTTTTTCTGTAAAGTGCAAACCTGCTGTTGGTGCTGCAGCTGAGCCTTCATATTTTGCATATACAGTTTGGTATCTTTCCTTTTCTTTTAATTCTTCATGAATATATGGTGGAAGTGGCATTAGCCCAATTTTATCTAATATCTCATTAAATATTCCATCATAAAAAAATTTTACTTTTCTTGTTCCGCCCAGGCATAACATCTAACACTTCTGCTTTTAATAATCCATCTCCAAAAATAACTTTTGTACCAACATGTAACTTATTTCCTGGTCTCACAATAGCTTCCCATATATCTCCTTCTATTCTATTTAACAAAAGAAACTCTACATTTGCTCCAGTATCTTTTTTTCCATAAATCCTTGCTGGTATTACTTTTGTATTATTTCTAACTAATACATCTCCTGGTTTTAAATATTCTATTATATCTTTAAATACCTTATGTTCTATAGTTTTTTCTTTTCTATCTATTACCATAAGCCTTGATTCATCACGTTTTTTTAATGGCGTTTGTGCTATTAATTCTTCTGGTAAATTATAATTAAATTCTGTAACATTCATTATATTGTATTCCTCTCTTTATTTATTGATAAATTATTTATTGCTTTTGTAATTATCATTTTTATCTCTTCAATTATATTTTGTGGTTCGTTAAATTCATTTAAAGTATATGTGAATTTGAAGTTCTCTTCATTATTTGGCTTTAAGCTATACACTTCTTTATTTAGTCCAATATTTCCATTACTTGTTTCTATTTCACTATTCATATAATCTTGATACCATTTCTTTAATCCAACTAATTTTTCATCTTTGTATCCATATTTTTCATAATCATGTAAGTTAGGACGGTCATATCCATATTCTTTTGATATTCTTTCTAGTGAATGTAAAAATTCGTGAATAAAAACTTCTTCTGGGAGAGTATTTACTCTTGCATCATATTTATATGCATAACTTTTATCACTGTTTGGTAATCGTACATTAGAAAAACCTATTCCTAAATAATCCATACCTCCAAGCCCAATCCAGTCATATACTGGTATATCATTTGGATGAGCATTATCCCCTAGTTTTATACATACAAATATGTGATCATAGTTTTCTTTTTGCAAATATGGTTCTATTAAATTTTTTACGTCTTTATCTTCTGCATGATATCCATTTTCTTCATCATATGATAGAGATGTAATAGGTTTCTCAATTGTTATAAAATCATATATTACAGACATCTTTCTATTAGATAATTCTTCACAAGAGCTTTTAAACCTGCTCATATTTTGTCTCATCCACGAAATTTCTTCATCACTCATACTTAAACTAATTTCTTTATTGTTAATATTCACTTTTGTATTTGTGATTACAAAACATGCAAAATTCCAATTAGTATCAGTATTTCCGTGCTCCTGCTTCTATTTTAAAATTAGAAAACCATGCTGTTCCTGTACAATTATCATCGTACCCTCCAAGCCTAAAACCTAATTTTATGCTTGTTCTATCTTTAGAATTAAATATAAATTCCAATTCTTGCCAATCATTTGTACCAGTAATGCTTTTAGATTTTTCAACAGTATCTGCAATACTTATATGTGCACCACCATTAGATATTTCATTTACTGTTTTTACATTTTCTGTTTTTACCATACAAGTTACTCTATATGGGGTATTTTTAGTAACTTTTATTTCTTTATAAAACATTGCATCATTTTCTTGGTTTGAAGAAATTTTATAACTGTCATTGTTTCCATATTTTATCTCACTATCTCTCACAAATTGTGATGCATATGGTTTATATTCTGTTCTTATAAAATCATTGAAATTATTTACTTGATATTTATTATATATCTCACACAAAACCCAAATTAAGCATATAAGAATTATAAGATATATGATTTTACCTATAAATGATTTCTTGTTTTTATCTTTTTCCATATCTTTCTCCTAAGTACTTAAAAAAAATCTAGTACTATTATACTAGATTTTTTTTGCTTTCACAATAGTATGAAAATATTCTTGTGTTTTTTAGTAAGATATTTATTATTTGTATATCTTTGTTTACTTTATTTTTGATTATTCTTCGAAGAAGGGTAGACACATGGCCTACCCCTACATTGTAAATTTTTGTTTTTAAAGCATATGAATATTTATTTTAATTTTCTTTTATACTTTCAATTATTTCTCTACAACTTTTCCAGTCGCTTATTTTTATGGTATCATATTCTCTTTGCAATCTTTTTAATATGTCTAATGTATTATCTTTAGAATCTAAATCTGCTACAATAATATTTTTTATGTACTCTTCTTTTCCATATAAAAGTCTAAATAAAATGCTTCGCATAAATCCCTCTATTTGCTTTTCTTGGTTTTTAACTGCAATAACAACATAAATTCCATCACTCTTTAAATTTGTATATGAACATATATATATTATAGTTTTAACAATTTCAAATAATCCATATAACGCTAAAGTCCAAATAATAGCATTTAATATAAAATCCCACATATTATATGCCTCCTTTGCAATATAATATGAATTTAACTAAGTTTTGGTTAATACCTCTAGTTTTTTCTTGTTATTTTCTAAAAAATATGTTATTATATTTCTTATCTAATTTAAAGACGAGCACTACTCGCCTCAACAAGGAGAATGAAGAAATGTTAGATGTTTTAATTGATACTTTAATTGACCGGAATTAAATTATTGCCTTTTTTATTTATTGCTTACTTGATAATGGAATGTCTTGAACATAAAACAAGTAATAAAACTAAGCATATTATTCAAAAATCTGGAAAGTTTGGTCCTCTTTTTGGTGGCATTTTAGGAGTATTTCCTCAATGTGGGTTTTCGGCTATTGCTGCAAATTTATATGCTGGAAGAATTATTACTTTACGGAACATTAATTGCAATATTTTTATCAACATCTGATGAAATGTTGCCAATTCTAATTTCTGAGGCTGCACCAATTGATGTAATTTTAAAAATATTAGGAATTAAACTTATTATAGGAATAATAGCAGGATTTATAATAGATTTAGTTATAAATTTAACAAGTAAAAACATAAAAGAAGATGAAAAAATAGGTGAAATATGTGAACATGAACACTGCCATTGTGAAGAAGGAAGCATACTTAAATCTTCTTTAAAACATACTTTAAGCATATTTATATATATATTAATTGTATCACTAATATTAAATGTTGTAATTCATTTTATTGGAGAAGACAACCTATCAAATTTAATACTTAATAAACCAATTTTAGGTCCTATTATTGCAGGAATAATTGGATTAATACCAAATTGTGCATCTTCTGTAATTTTAACACAACTATATTTATCAAATGTTATAACAGCAGCCACAATGATTTCTGGTTTATTAGTAGGTGCAGGTGTTGGAATACTAATTCTATTTAGAGTAAACAAAAATATAAAAGAAAATTCTAAAATTATAGTACTACTTTATGCAATAGGAGTACTTGCAGGAATTACTCTACAACTATGCAGTTTGCAAATATAGAAAATTTATGCTACAATAATTATGTAACCAGCCAATAAAGGCTAAAACCGTTCTTTAAACAAAAAGGAGAATACTATGAAAAAAGAAAAAAAGAACTGGATTTTGTTTTTAATATCGTGTAGCATAGTTATAATTGGCGTATTGTCAGCGATCATAGATGCTACAATTAGTCCATCTTATAATATGTTGACGCCTATTGCGATACCAGCAGCTCTTTTTGCTGGATACCTTGCAGGCAAAGAAGAAAAGCGGTAATCCCGCTTTTTTTCTTCTTTTATATTTCTAATATTTTCCTAACCCTACTTACATCCTCATCAGTTGCATTAGGTATGCTATCTAATTCATACTTATATCCCATTTGCTCCCATTTGAATTGGCCCATATCGTGATATTTTAATATTTCTACTTTTTCTATTTTCGATAAAGATTTTATAAATTTTTTTAGTTCTAATAAATCTTCTTTTTCATCTGTAATGCTAGGAATTAATACTTGCCTAATCCACATTGGTTTATTAATACTACTTAAATATTTTGCAAATTCTAGTTCTTTTTCATTTGAAAATCCTACTAGCTCTTTACATTTCTCACTATTTATATGTTTTATATCTAGTAAAAATAAATCTGTAAGTGATATTAATTCTTTTATTTTATCTGTTATATTAACCATTCCAGATGTATCAATTGCTGTATGTATTCCTAATTTTTTTAACTCTTTAAATAGAGTAATTAAAAAATCAATTTGTAATAGTGGCTCTCCTCCTGAAATCGTAACCCCACCATTTGATGCCTTAAAATATGTTATATATTTTTCTATTTTATTTACAAGTTCATTTACTGAAATAACCTCTCCTGAATTTATATCCCATGTATCTCTATTATGGCAATATCTACATCTTAAATTACATCCTTGCATAAACACAACAAACCTTATTCCTGGTCCATCTACTGTTCCAAATGTCTCAAAAGAATGAATTCGTGCATTTTGAGTTTTATCGAATTTCTCCATCTATTTCTCCTCTATTTCATACATATTTTTATCATTATGTAAGGGCGGGCGACTTTAGTCCTCCCTAAAGGCATCGTCCCCTACATATATTAATTTATTTGTAGGAGTCGACCCTTGTGCATCTAATTATATTCAATCAATTATTTCTATACATATGAATTGGGCAGACACAGGGCCTGCCCCCCTACAGTTTTATAAATCTTAATATTTTTGTATGGGTCGCATGATATGCGACCCAATAATTATAATATGATAAATATATTTTCTAATTCTATATCTTCTCATGTATTGTTCTATGAATTACATCTAATTGTTGTTCACGTGTTAATTTAGTAAAGTTAACAGCATATCCAGATACACGTATTGTTAATTGAGGATATTTTTCAGGATGTTCCATTGCATCTTCTAGTAATGCTCTATCAAATACATTTACATTTATATGGTGTCCTTCTTGCATAAAGAATCCATCTAACATATTTACTAAGTTTGATACTTTAGTTTCTTCATCTTTTCCAAGTGTTCCTGGAGTAATTGAAAATGTATATGATATACCATCTTCTGAATATTCATATGGTAATTTTGCAATAGAATTCATAACTGCAAGTGCTCCATTTGTATCTCTTCCATGTATTGGGTTTGCACCTGGTCCAAATGGTTCTCCTGCTCTACGACCATCTGGTGTATTTCCTGTTGCTTTTCCATAAACAACATTTGATGTTATTGTTAAAATAGACATTGTTGTTTTCGAATTTCTATAAGTGTTATATTTTTTTAGTTTTTTCATAAATGTTTTTACAATTTCTATAGCAATACTATCTACTCTGTCATCATCATTACCAAATTTAGGAAAGTCTCCTTCTATTTTGTAATCTACTGCAAGACCTGTTTCATCACGAATCACTTTAACTTTAGCATATTTCATAGCAGATAATGAGTCTGCAACTACTGATAACCCTGCAATTCCACATGCCATTGTTCTTAATATTTCTTTATCATGTAAAGCCATTTCAATTGCTTCATATGAATATTTGTCATGCATATAATGGATTGCATTTAATGCTTTTATATAAATTTTTGCCACATAATCCATCATATTATCAAATTTTTCCATTACTTCATTATAATCTAAATATTCACTTTTAATAGGTTCAAATTTTGGTGTTATTTGTTTTCCACTAAATTCATCCCTACCACCATTAATAGCATAAAGAAGTGTTTTTGCAAGGTTTGCTCTTGCTCCAAAGAATTGCATTTGTTTTCCAATTCTCATTGCTGAAACACAACAAGCAATTCCATAATCATCTCCCCAGAATCTTCTCATTAAGTCATCATTTTCATATTGTATTGATGATGTTTTAATAGATAAATCTGCACAGAAGTCTTTAAATCCTTTTGGTAACCTTCCCGACCATAGAACTGTCATATTTGGTTCTGGTGCAGGTCCTAAGTTTACAAGTGTATACATCATTCTAAATGTATTTTTTGTAACTAAAGTTCTTCCATCAATCCCCATACCACCTAATGATTCTGTTACCCAAACAGGGTCACCACTGAATAATTCGTTATATTCTGGTGTTCTTAAAAATCTTACAAGTCTTAATTTCATAACAAAATGATCCATTAATTCTTGTGCTTGTTCCTCTGTTAATGTACCATTTTTTAAGTCTCTTTCTATATAAATATCTAAGAATGTAGATGTTCTACCAAGGCTCATTGCTGCTCCGTTTTGGTCTTTTACTGCTGCAAGGTATGCAAAATATGTCCATTGTATTGCTTCTTTTGCAGTATTTGCAGGATTTGAAATATCATATCCATATTTATTTGCCATAACTTTTAGTTCTTCTAATGCAAGAATTTGGTCATGTATTTCTTCTCTTTCACGAATTACATCCTCTGATAAATAGTCTACATTTAAGTTCTCTAATTCTTCTTGCTTTTCACTAATAAGAGCATCTACTCCGTATAATGCAACTCTTCTGTAATCTCCTATAATTCTTCCACGTCCATATCCATCTGGTAATCCTGTAATTAAGTGTGAACTTCTAGCAGCACGAATGTCTTTTGTATATACACTAAATACACCATCATTATGTGTTCTTCTTATATTATTAAATATTCTATCTACTTCTTTGTCTACTGTTCTTCCATATGCTTCACAAGATTTTTCTACAATTTTAATTCCACCAAATGGCATAATTGCCCTTTTTAATGGAGCATCTGTTTGAAGACCAACTATTTCTTCTAAATCTTTATCTATGTAACCTGCTTCATGTGCTGATATTCCAGAAATGGTTTTAGTATCTATATCTAATACTCCCCCATTTTCTTTTTCTTTTTTGTACAATTCTAGCACTATTTCCCATAATTTTTTTGTATTTTCACTTGGTCCTTTTAAGAATTCTTGGTCTCCTTCATATGGTGTATAGTTTTCCTGAATAAAACTCCTAACGTCTATTTCATCTTTCCATTTTCCTTTTTTAAAACTTTCCCACTGTTTAAATTCCATAAAAACCTCCTAAATTTTATCATTACCTATAATTCATAATAACATAAGAAAAATTTTTTAGCAATACAATATTTGTTTTATTTTATCTAAATTTTGTATTACTGAGTCATACCCATATTTATAACAACTATCTAACTTTTTGGTATCTAATAAGCCTACCTTATCTGTATATACATTAAGTACTAAATCACTCATTTCGAGGTTTTCTTCAGATATTTTACTTCCCATTATATCTATTGTTTTCATTATAATATCCATTATGTTACTATCTTCAGTAATTGGGTCTGCATCAAATTTTACTGCTATTACTTTATCTGCCCCTTGTTTTTTTACTTCATGTACAGGCACATTATCTAATGCTCCTCCATCCATAAAAGCATGATTTCTAAATTCACATGGTGTAAATACAGCAGGAAAACTACTACTTGCTCTTACTGCCTTTCCTACTGTTATATCTGTAATATATTGAACTTTATTTTCTTCATTTTCTGGAATTTTATTTGTTATTACATATTCCTTAGAATCTGTAATATCTACTGTTGGAATTACAATTGGCATTTTTATTTGATTAATTTTTGTAATTCCTTTTTTGTAGGCTATTTTATTATATATTGTTTCTAAACTTTTTCCTGATTTTAATCCTTTAAACGAACTTTTTTTGTTAATCATAAAACTACCAATACCAGATATAATTGGTCCTGAATTTATTTGTACTAATTCGTTTGAATATCTTTTAAATAATATGTATATATAATATGGCGAATATCCCATAGCATATAAACTTGCTACCAGACTTCCTGCACTAGTTCCTCCTATAATATCAACCCCAATATTATTATCTTCTAATGCTTTTAATACTCCTGCATGAGCTATTCCTCTAATTCCTCCACCAGATAATGCAATTCCTAATTTCATTTTTCTTCTTTTCCTTTCTCGCTTTGTTCTAAAGGCACACATAGTTATGAAAGAAAATTATATTTCCTTCATATTTTCTCTTACTTGTTTTCATAATAACAGTATTTCCTATTTATTATATGTTTAAACAGGATTTAGTGATAAAAAATACTATTTTTATGGCAATCGCTTAAAAAACTTCTACATATTGAAAATACTCAATTCTTATTTTTTTTGTAAAAATTTAAAACCTTGATTTTTCTAAGATAAAAATTTTTTAAGCGATTGCCATATACTATTTTACTATTTTACAATTTCATGATATACTATATACATAATTTAATATTAGAGGTGCTTTATGATTAAGTATGATGGTAGTGTAGTGATTATTTCTAATTCTTTACGGAAGATAATTTCTGATTTATTAAATGAAGAAAATTACTCTGAAGAAAAAATTGAAGTTGAGCCTCCTACTAGGAAATACTATAAAAAACATATAAAATATGTAAAGTACAATAAGCACTAATAATAGTCCCCCAAGCTTTATTGGGGGACTATCTTTTAAATAATTTTGACAATATGATTAAAAAAGAATCTTTAATGAATTCTGTTTTTGGTTTATAATTCAAAAGATTCTTTTTACAAATTTTATTTATCTACTTTAAATTTTATTTTAAAATTCGGTTTATTTCTAGCAAAAAATACTCCACCGATAACAGCTACAACACCAATAGTAAATATGCCAAACATCACCATAAAACTATTATTTTTTTTGTGTGATTTTGTATCATCTTTTTGAACCATATCTTCTTCATTACTAAAAACATCAACTTCATTTCTTATTGTGTTACTTTCATCTATTATACTATTATCTATGTTATTATCTATAGTATTTGTCTCAATAATAGTATTATTTATAAAATTTGTATTATTCACATTATTGGTATTTGTTTTATTTGTCGTAGTTGGTTTTTTTGTAGTTGTATTTATCTTATTATTGTTTGTTGTATTGGTTTGATTAGCATTTCCACCTTGACTTCCTTGGTTTGCGTTTCCACCCTGAACAGTATTTCCTCCTTGGCTTCCTTGATTTTCATTTCCTCCTTGAATAGTATTTCCTCCTTGGCTTCCTTGATTTGTATTTCCTCCTTGAATAGTATTTCCTCCTTGGCTTCCTTGATTTGTATTTCCTCCTTGGATAGTATTTCCTCCTTGGCTTCCTTGGTTTTCATTTCCTCCTTGGTTTTCATCTTCATCTTCTTTATCTTCTATAGAAATTGTTTTACTTACAACTCCTGTATCTATTAATTCTTTTGCATTTGATACTGCTGTTTCTTTTACAGTTATCGTAGTTTTTCCTGTTGCATTTTCATTTACTTTAAATTTTAATTTAAGTACAGTTTCATTTGAAGTTGCAAATCCATTATTTCTATCTGCTACAAATTTTCCATTTGCATCGTTATATGAAAGAGACCAGTTCTTTTCACCATTTTGTTCTACGCAAGTTAATACTTTTCTATCATATTCCACTGTTCCTCCAAAAATTAGTACTCCTCTATCTCCTTGTATATTATTTATTCCTATAGATACTTCAAACTCTTCCCCTTCAGTAACTTCTAAGGTTGAAGTAATACTTGGATTACAACTAAGTGTTGCATATGTTTTTTGATAAAGACATATTGTTAATAATACTACTAAAATTAAACTTATTTTCTTAATCTTTTCCATTGCTTTGCTCCTCTAATTTTAATTTATATGATTTTTTATTATAACATATATTTTGTTTTTTTTTAAAATAATTTATATTAATTTTTTGTTACAATTTAGTTACAGACTACAGCTATTTTTCTTCTTTGTACTTTATTTTTTAATTAATATTTTATAATTTTAGCAACAACTCAAAATTGCTGTAACTTATTGTTATACCTTAAGTTACAGCAATTTTATCGTATGCTATAAGACTATTTTTATATTATCAAGCACATATTTCAATACATCATTCAAAAAATGCTATAACCTTTATTATGGTTATAGCATTCCCTATTAATTTTCAGCATATGGTAATAAGTATACTTTTTATCTTTTTTCTTCGTTTCTTATATTTTCTTAAAACAGTCTATTTAAAGCCATTTTATTAACTTTCATATTTTTGTACTTTTTATATTTTCTCTTCGTTTCTTATAACTTTTTCTTGGCGTTGCATTAAAAATTGCATTAAAATATTAAGTTCTTCTTTATTGAAATAATCATCTTTTTTATTCAACACTTTCTTCATTTCTTGATATTCTTTTTCGCTTATTTCTCTTACAATTTCCTCTTCCATATATACCTCCACAAAAATTAGATTTGTATGGCAATCGCTTAAAAATTTATGTACAAAGTGAAAAAATGTAGTATAATGT
>CAOKRC010000039.1 GCA_948471035.1 uncultured Clostridium sp. | reverse complement strand
TATATCCCTATTTTCAACTTCTTTACTGCTAATCAATTCACGGATTCAGGTTATATTGTCTTTGTTTCCATAATATTTTTGTATTTGTTCTACTTTTAATACTTTTTTCAAAATAATCACTCCTTTAATGTTTACAATCTCCTTTCAGGCGATTGTATAAGTTAGCCGTACAGTCACTATCGTTCCTTACAGCTAACTTAATTATACTAAAACTCAATTTAGTTTCATATAGAAGTAGTTTGCATTTATCTTACAGTTTTGTAAGATTGCTGAGGCTGTTAAAGCTTTGCTTGTTACAGCTTCAGTATACAAATATTTATGCTAATAAATATTTGTATTCCTAAAAAAATTCCCTTAAAATTAATGGAATTAATTATTCTTCATTTAGTTTTTTAGTTCTAGGAATTGTAATTATTATATTTGTATATTCATTTTCTCTTGATTGTGCTTCTATTATCATTCCCAATTCTTCACATAATCTTTTACATAAGTATAATCCTATTCCTGTAGATTTCTTTTGATTTCTCCCATTTGCTCCAGTAAAGCCTTTGTCAAATATTCTATCAATTTCACTTTTATTAATTCCTATACCATTATCCTTAATTGATAATTTTACATTTTCTTTCATTTCTTCTAGTTCAATAACTATTTCAGGACTTTTTTCTTTTCTATATTGAATAGCATTTATTATAATTTGATTCAATATAAACTCTAGCCATTTTTCATCTGTATAGGCTGATAGTTCTATCTTTTTGGTTTCAACTTTCATACCATTATGAATCATCATTTTCTTGTTTCTTGCTAGTACATTTCTAATAGTTTCTTCTAAATTTACTTTTCGTATCATAAAGTCATTTGATACTTGATCTAATCTTGCATAAAATAATACTTGTTCTACATAATTGTTGATTTCTTCTATTTCTTCATCTATTTTATTGGTTATTTCTGTCTTATTATTTTCACATAATAATTTACTAGATGTAATTGGTATTTTAATTTCATGTACCCAACTTTCTATATATTCCTTATAATCTTTTCCGAGCTGTTCTTACATTTGTTACATTTTCAAGCATTGATTTATTAGCTCTTTTTAGTATATTGTAATATGCTAAATTTTCTTGTTCTCTAGGTTTCTTAATTATTTCTGATATAAGATATTTTTCTTCTAAAGAATCCATTATGTTTTCTATATTTTTTATATATCTATTCTTTCTCCAATAACTAACTAATAGTCCTAGTACACAAAATACAAAAGATATAACAGTTATTACAATTATAAAGTTTCTATCTACTTCTATTGCATTTGCATAAGCTATTATAATTATAGAGTAGACAATAAATCCTAATATATAATTTATTTTATCCTTTATATATTTGGTAAATTTCATATTTTATATCCTTGTCCTCTCTTTGTTTCAATTAAATTTTCTATTCCTATTTCTTTTAATTTTTCTCTTAATCTTGTAATAATAACACTTAAACTATTATCATCTGCATATACTCCATTATCCCATAGAAAATCTATAATGTCTGCTCTTGGTATTATTTTATCCTTATTTTTAAATAAATAATGTAATGTCTTTAGTTCTGTTTTTGTTAATTCTATTATTTTTCCTTTATAAATTATTGTTGACTTTAAAATATCTAAGCTAATTCCTTTATATTGTATTTTGCTTTCTTTTTCACTTTTAGAATATGTTCTATTTAGTAAATTTTGTATTCTTGCAAGTAAAATTGGTACATTATATGGTTTTTCTATATAATCATCTCCACCTAGCATAATGCCATTTAATTCATCCATTGAGCTATTTCTACTTGTTACAAATACAATAGGAATTTTAGATTTTGCTCTTACTTTACTACATATTTCAAATCCACTCTTGCCTGGTAAGTTAATGTCTAATAATACTAAATGAGCTTGTTCTTCTATTATTTTATTTTCTAAATTTTCAAATTCTGAAATTGCCTCTACTTCATAGCCACTATTTTGTAATAATATTTTTATTTCTTCTCGTATTTCTTTATCATCTTCTATAATAATAATTTTAAACATATTTATATTCTCCCTTTGTGATTATACCACTTTTGCTCTACTTTTAAAACACTCATAAATTATTTACAAACCTCTCGTTTATTTGCAAATATTTTGTCCATATATTCATCTGGGTAATATTTATCTAAAAATAAGTCTAATTTACTTTCTGGAGAAATACTATTTCTTCTTTCCGTTTGTCTATTCGCTGCTATACAAGAAATTGATATGTCAAAAAGCATAAATACTGCAAATATTATTGAAACTATTTTTAAACTTTTTTTATCTATTTTGCACTTTAACTTTTCTAAAAATGGATCTATATATGTAACATATAAAATTCCTGCAATTCCCCAATAACTACAATGTAATAAACTTGTCCTACCATTTATATCAAATATAAGATATGAATAATCCCACGATATTGTTCCAAATACCTTTTCTTGTACTAAAGAACAGATATATTCTGTTATTCCTCCTAGTATTGCTGTAATAAAAAATATTTTTATTTTATTATCTTTCTTAATATTATTTAATATTAGATAATATATAATTGCTCCTATTCCATAAACAGGTGTAAAAGGTCCATATATTAAACCTTGTCTTGATTCAAAATATCCTTTTTGAAATAGAACTACTATCATTTCAAATATATATCCTAATATACTTCCTATTATAAATAGCCAAAATACAATAATTAATTCTTTTATTAGATTCTTTTTCTCCATTTTCAATTACTCCATTTATTTTTTTATATTATATATGTATCTTTCATATTTTGGTATTAATTTACCTTACATGAATCTTACATTTCTGTAAGATATGAGAATAGCACTTGAACCCAAGTGCTATTCTCTGAATTTTCCGTTATCTTCTTCCTAGTTTCAACTGTATAGCCTTGTTATTCTGCAAGAGCCAAAATGTTGTTACTGATGTTTCTATATATAAACTACTTTCGTAGGTTATATTCTTAAAATTCTTTATTTTGATATATTTTGTTTGATATTAGATATGAAATACCTATTAATATTACAGAAATTATTGGAATTGCTATAAGTGAATAACTATCTAATCTATTTATCATATTTATAATAGGTGTCATATCTACAAATTGGGAAATTAAAGCTCCTATCCCTGCTATTCCAAATACTACTGCAAATAATATTATTCTTCCATTTGTAGCTCCAAATTTGAAAACTATTGGATAAAGTAAAGAAATTATAATAACACTTGATAACATCGTTCCCATTAGTGATGAAATAATTTCATTTAAATTTATGCTATTTGTTTTTGTATAACTGATTCCTATTCCTATAATCAAAGCAACAGCTCCTAAAATAATCGTTAAAATTATTGAAGCTATATATTTGGCCCTGACTACATTTTTCCTCCCATTTGGTAAAGTTACTGCATAAGAATTCCAATTATTAAAATCATCATAACTAAATGTTGATATAAATAACATTATTCCAATTAGTGGTACTATAAATGTAACATCGAATGTTCCTTGAAATGCTAATATTAAATAAACTATAAATATAATCACCATTGATTTTAAATTTGCTTTTATAAGTAAGAAATCTTTTTTTATTAATCCTAACATACCTTTTCCCCCTTAATTACTAATACCATCAAATCTTCTAGTGTAATTTTATCTATTACACAACTATGATATTTTTTACTTACTTGTTCTTTATTGCTAACTAATATTTCATAAGCATATTTCGTTTTCTTATATGCTATAATGTCTTTTTTATCAATATTTGAAAAATAATCAATATCACATTTTAAAATTCCATAGTTATCAATTATTTCATCTCTTGATTTTTGTAATACCTTTTTTCCTTTATCTACAAATATAATTTCATCTGCTATATGCTCTAAATCACTTGTTATGTGTGTTGATAATAATATAGAATGTTCTTCATCTTCTATAAATTTTAGAAATATATCTAAAACTTCATTTCTTACAACTGGATCTAATCCACTCGTTGGTTCATCTAATATTAATAATTTTGGTTTATGAGCTAAAGCTGTGGCAATTTCTAATTTTTTTCTCATTCCTTTTGACATTGATTTTAAAGGCTTGTTATCAGCTAAATCAAACTCCTTTAAATAAGAAAAATATAATTTACTATCCCAATTTTTGTATATATCTTTCATAGAATTATTTATGTCTTTAGCATTTAATAATTCTGGAAAAAACATATTATCCAAAACTACACCTATATCTTCTTTTATAGATATTTCTTCTTTCTTATAGTCTTTTCCAAATATATTTATTTCTCCACTATCAATCTTTATAATATTTAGTATTGATTTAATCAAAGTTGTTTTTCCTGCTCCATTTTCTCCAATAATACCTACAATAACTCCTTTTGGTATTTTTATATCAATTTCGCCTAATTCAAATTTGTCATCATATTTCTTTTTCAAATTTTTAATTTCTATAATATTTTCCATTATATTCCCTCCCTATAAAACATTCTAAACATTTCAATCACATCATTCTCATTTATCTCGAATCTATTAGAAATATCAACAATTTTTTCTATATACTTTTCTATATCTTTTTGAGCTTGTTCTTTTGCAAGTTCTGTATTTTTCGGTGCAACATGACTACCTTTTCCTTGTCTTGTAATTATATATCCTTCTTGTTCCAATTCATCATAAGCCTTTTTTATTGTCATAACACTTATTCTTATATCTTGTGCTAATGATCGAATAGAAGGAATTTTTTCATCTTCTTTCAGTTCTCCATTCATAATTTGACCTATAATTGCATTTTTGATCTGTTGATAAATAGGGATTGAACTGCTATTACTAATAATAATCTTCATATTTCCTCCTTTGCTGTTATATATATAATATAACAGTATATAACAGTTGTCAATAGTTTAACAAAAATTTTTTTATTCGCACAAAAAAAGCAGATATTTTCTGCTTTTCATACCTATATAAATCTATAATTATATTCTATTAAAATTTATAGTCTTTTCCTTCATTGATATTTTACCAACTTCATATCCATATTCTTTAGCTTATTTCTTGTATGTTAAAAACGAATGATCTCCTAAAATATTTTTAATTTCTTCATAAGATAGTTTCTAGTTAGCTCGTATTATATATTTATAGTATTTAAAGTCTACTATAAATACTTATGCTATAATTGTTTTAGATACTGTGGATTGGTCAACACCACCTACCACTTGATGGTTACCGAAAGGCTCCACCCACAGCTCTTTGTTTTATTTGTTAATCAGTTAGATACCGCATGACGGTTTATATAGAACGAGGTTACAATCACAAAGTAGTTTATGAATTACAGTATTAACTATTTTATGAAAGGAGATGATTGTTTATGATTTGCGTTGGAATTGATATTGCAAATAAACATGATTGTTTTATTATCAACTCAGATGGTGAAATTCTTTTTGATGTTTTTACAATTCAGAATAATTTAGACGTTTTAAATTGCTTCTAGAAAATATTTTATCTGTTTCTCAAAACTTAAACGAAATTAAAGTAGGTCTTGAAGCCACTGGACATTATAGTTACAATATTTTGGGTTTCCCACTTAATAACAACCTCAACATATACGTTATTAACCCGTTATATACTAGTCTTTACAGAAAATTACTAATTGTACTTGTGAAGAAGTATTTAAGATATAATAAATCTTCATGTGGCAAATTAAGTCTTGAAAAGGTTCAACTTATTTATTATGAAGCTAAAAGTTCTATTGGCTCAATTATGCCTGCTAAATCTTTAGAATTGAAACATACAATTAAACTTATTAGAGAATTAGATTCGGAAATTGATGAAATTGAAACTGAAATTAACAAAATCATGGATGAAATTCAGTCACCAATTATTCCTTATATATTCACTTACACTATATCCACAAATGATAGAAAATGCTTTTTGAAAATAGAATGATGATATACATGTAATTTGTATCAATAATTATCCATTTTATTTTGACTTCTTCTAACATATATTTGCTCTGAAACCATACATATTTTCTTGGAATTTTGGTTCATATATTGCCTCTAGTATTTTCTTTAATGCTAATTATACTATTTTGCCTTCGTATATTGATATTCCTAGTGGTCGCATTTTACCGTTATCTTTTGGATATATACCCTAAGGGATAGTGCTGGTTTATATGCTTTGTTCTTCAGTCTTTTTACTAAGTCTTTAATATTTTCATCTAAGTTTTCTGCATATTCTTTCTTATTTACATTCTCAATTCCTTCCGCTTTATTTCCATCTAGTTCTTTATGACATTGTTTTAGCAGTTCTTCGTTGATTAAATGATACACTGATGTAAATATTGGTCGTTTTTCATTTCTTGAAAAGCTTGAATAATCTCACGTTAACGACTATTCAAATGTTGCATTCCATGGTAATTAGCACATCTGCCTTTTAATTGATAACATTTCGAGGCTGAATTGCCTTTAACCCTACTTCCTTGCTGTTTACACTTTACTCATAACATTACTGTCATAAGCACAAAACTCGCTACTGGTGGTTTGGTTAGACCTTAGCCAGACGGGATTTCCACCCGCTAGATTACTTACCCTTTGCTGGGCACACAATTACTAGTTGTCGCTCTCATTATAACACTATTATAAAAAAATGTATATGAAAATAGTCAAAAAAATAATAAGCCAGAAAAGTATTTTGTAAACTTCTTTTTTGACTTATTTTTCTATTATAATATTTTAAAAAATAAACTTTTGTTTTGTGCTTTTTCAGAAAAAGCTCTATAAGACTGTATAAAGCTCTATGAGGTTAGTATCTTATTAGTATCACTTTTTTATTTTTTACAACTTTTTTATTCTTTAAAAGTATTGATTTAAAGCATTTTAGCATATTTATATATTTTTTATTATAAACAATTTTAGTGTTGTATCATACTTTTATTCGTTTTTCTATTATTTTGTAGAATTTTTTATTTTTTAAACTGATTATTTTATTTTGTTAGTAATCTACTTCTATAAACATATATTTACTTTTTTCCAATAGTTAATTCATTTATTTTGCCAAAAAGTATTGATTTTTATATTTGGGTATGTTATTCTTTGAACATATTAAAAATAGCAAATTAATTTTCATTCATTAAAGGAGGTTTAGTTCATATATGGATAAAAATATTGAAAAATTATTATCTCAAATTTTAGAAAACACAACAAAAACAAATGCAACTTTAGAAGAACACACAAATAAACTTATAAAATTAGAAAATCATATTAATAAACTTGAAGCTGAAAGTAACAAAAGATTTCGAAATATCGAAAATCGTATTGATAAACTTGAAGCTGAAAGTAACAAAAGATTTCAAAATATTGAAGAAAGATTAACTAGTGTTGAAAATATTGTTACAAAAATTGAACTTGAACATGGTGAAAAAATACAAATTCTGTTTGATTATTTTGTTTCAAACATCGATAATTTTAAAGAAATCAAACAAGAAATTTCAAAAATCAATTTAAAACTAGACGATTTAGACAATCGCATTTATGCCCTAGATTTTTATAAAAGGGAATTATTGTCTGCACAATAACCCAAAAAATATTATTTAATTTGCTATTTTTAATATATATTTTTTATTCCAATACCTTTGCAACCTCTAATTCATTTCCTCTTAAGAAATCACATATCCCCATTCTTTTTGCATTTTCAGCTTGTATTTCTATAACTTTGATAACACCATCTATTGTTTTTATATATAACCCTTGTTTATCATTTGCTATTAAAATTTCTCCTGGTAATTTTTCTTTTTTCTCATTATTGTTTACTTCATTATTATCTACAATCTCAATTTTCCATAGTTTTATTTTTTTATCTTGGTACATTGTATATGCACCCATAATTGGGTTTAATCCTCTTACAAGATTTTTTATTTCTTTTGATGTTTTTTCTTTCCAATTAATTTTTGCCATTTCTTTTGAAAGCATTGGTGCCATTGTATAGTCATTTCCTTGATGGGTTCTTTTAGCTGTTCCATTTTCAATTTTCTCTATTGTTTCAGTTAATAGCTCTCCACCTAATTTTGATAATCTATCCCATAATTCACCTGTAGTTTCATCTTCTCCAATTGTGACTTCTTTTGTTAAAATCATATCTCCTGTATCCATTCCTATATCCATATACATAGTTGTAACACCTGTTACAGTTTCTCCGTTTAAAACTGCCCATTGTATTGGTGCTGCCCCTCTATATTTTGGAAGTAGTGATGCATGAACATTTATACAGCCATATTGCGGAATATCTAAAATCTCCTTTGGTAATATTTTTCCATATGCTACTACACAAATAAGGTCTGGATGTAATGCTTTTATTTCTTCTATAAATTCCACATTGCTCTTTATATTTAATGGCTGATATACTGGTATATCATGTTCTAAAGCAAATTCTTTTACTGGACTTGCTATCATCTTCATACCTCTACCTTTTGGTTTATCTGGATTTGTTACAACTGCCATTATATTGTGCCTAGCATTAAAAATTGCCTCTAATGAATCTCTTGCAAAATCCGGAGTTCCCATAAACAAAATATTTAACATTTATAATCCTCCTTGTTCTACTAACATACTGTCCCCTTTTCCTTTAAGTGCAATAACTGTCAACTTAAAGTGTAATCATTCATTATTAATTCTTTTCTGGTGTTACATATTCTAGTGTTCCTGGTAATATTTTATCCATAAACACTTCTCCATTTAGATGGTCTACTTCATGAGAAATTGCTTGTGCAAGTAATCCTTTTCCTGTTATTTTTATTTTGTTTCCATTTCTATCTAACCCTTCTACTGTAACTTCTTCTGGTCTTACTACTTTTGCAAATTTATTTGGAAAACTTAAGCATCCTTCTTCTACTGTTTGAGCTCCTTTTTGTTTTAGTATTTTTGGATTAATAAGTACTATTGGTTCTTCTTTTTCATAATCTGTATGAATTACAACAACACGTTTTAACACCCCAACTTGTACTGCTGCAAGCCCAACTCCATTAAACTTGTGCATTGTCTCTATCATATCGTCAATCAATACTTGAATTTTTTCATCAATCTCTTCTACTTGTCTTGATACTTTTTTTAGAATTTCGTCCCCTTCTTCCCTTATTGTTCTAATTGCCACTTTATTTTCCCCCTTAATATTTATATTACATCATATTTGTTGGATTTACATCTACAATAATTCTTGCTTTTGTATTATATACATATGATTCTTGTAATACTTCAGTTATAGCATTAATCATTTCATTATTAAACTTACCTTTTATTATGATTCTCCAACGGTATTTATTTTTAATTTTATCTATAGGTGCTGGTCTTGGTTTATATATGTTTACTTCTGGTATATTATCAAATCTTTTTAAAAGTGCAAAATATATCTTATTTCCTACACTCTCTACTATTTTTTCATCTGTATCACTAATTCCAAATAATATTATATCGCAAAAAGGCGGATATTTCAATTGTTTTCTTAAAGCTATCTCTGTAGGATAAAAATTATCATACTTACCAGTTTTTGCACATTCAATACTAAAACTATCTGGATTATATGTTTGTATAACTACATTTCCTAGTAAATTTTCTCTTCCAGCTCTTCCTGCTACTTGTGTTAATATTTGAAATGTTCTTTCGTCTGCTCTATAGTCTTCCATATTTAAACTACTATCTGCTGCAATAACTCCTACTAATGTTACATTTGGAAAATGATGTCCTTTTACTACCATTTGTGTTCCAATTAAAATATCTATATTTTCATTTTTAAACTTATTTAATATTTCTTCATGCGAATTTTTCTTAGATACTGTATCTATATCCATTCTTATTGTACTTGCTTTTGGAAACATTTTTTGAATTTGTTCTTCTAACCTTTGTGTTCCTGTTCCAAAATATTTAACTTTATTACTTCCACACTCTGGGCAAATAGTAATATTTTCTTGTTCATAGCCACAGTAATGACATTTTAGTTTATTTTCTTTTCTATGATATGTTAATGAAATATTACAGTTTTTACATTTAGCAGTATACCCACAATCTCTACACATTATAAATGTAGAAAAACCACGCCTATTTAAGAATAAAATGGTTTGCCTTTTTTCTTCTAAATTTTTTGTAATATATTCATACAATGTTCTGCTTATCATTGTTTTATTTCCATTTGCTAGTTCTTCTCTTAAATCTATTACTTCTATACTAGGCAAACTTGATTTATTTGCTCTTTTAGTTAATGTTAATAACTGTATTTCATTATTTTTAGCTTTATAAAAAGTATTAATATCAGGAGTAGCACTTCCTAATACAAGTGGTATATTATTCTTATAGGCTAAATATTTTGACACTTCTTTTGCATTATATCTTGGTGGCATTTCAGATTTATATGAATCATCATGTTCTTCATCAATAATAACTAATCCCAAGTTTTCTACTGGTGCAAATATAGCTGACCTTGCCCCAATTATAATATTTGCCTCATTTATTTTTATTCTTTGCCACTGGTCATATCTTTCTCCAACTGATAACTTACTATGTAATACTGCAATTTTGTCTTGTCCAAATCTTGCAATAAATCTATCTACCATTTGAGGTGTTAAAGAAATTTCTGGTACTAACATAATTGCCGATTTATTCTTTTCTAATGTATTTTTTATTAATTGCAAATATATTTCTGTTTTCCCGAGAGCCTGTTACCCCATAAATTAAGAATTCTTTAAATTCATTATTGTTCATACTTTTTACAATTTCATTATATGCTTCCTTTTGTTCATTTGTTAGCTCTAAATCTTTATCTTGTTTTATATTTTTATTAACAAATGGATTTCTTTCAACTTGTTTTTCTATAATTTCTATATAACCATTTTTTTCTAATGTGTTTATAACTGCTCTTGATACATCGCAAAATGCTTCTAAATCAGTCGTTAATACTCCATCATTTTCTTTTAAAAATTCTAACGTTCTTATTTGTTTGTCTGATTTTATCTTTTTAGTTTCAATATTGAAATCAATTTCTTCAATATCTTTTTTTAAATATACAAAATTTAAACTTTTCTCTTTAACTCTATTATCTAATACTTTAGTGGTAGTTCCTGGTGGTAACATCATTTTAATAGAATCTGACACATTACAAAAATAACGCCTTGCCATCCATTTTGCGAGTTCAATTTGTTCTTCTTTTAAACAAAATCCTTCTTGAATACTTGAAATGTCTTTTACTTTATATAAAGATTCTTTCTTAAATCCTACAACAAATCCCTCCTCTAATCTTTTAGCATTTCCAAATGGCACAAGTATTCTATCTCCAAGCTTAATAGTACCAGCAAGTTCTGCTGGTACATTATAATCAAACGTTTTATTTAAGTTCTTAACTGTACTATTTATTATAACTTCTGCTATCATTATCTTCTCCTATTTTTTATAGTATACCAAATAAATAAGAGTTTAACAAGATTTTTACTAAAAATGACGTTATCTATTATTGATAACGCCATTTTATTATTTCTATTTTTCAGATTTTAATTTAATGAAAAATCCTGTTGCAAATATCATTACTATTCCTATACTTGCTATTAATATAAAGTTAGCTTCTCCTGTTTTAGGTAATTTTCCATTTTGTACAGTATTATCTTTATTGTTAGAAGAATTATTATTACTATTATTTGTATTTGAATTATTTCCATTTGGTATTTGAATTGTATTATCTGTACCTGGTTTTTCAGTGTTTCCAGTATCAGGTGTTTGTGTAGGTTTATTAGTATCTTCTGTACCTGCATTATCTTTTTTAAGAGTAACAGTTGTATTTGTAGGATTAATTTGAGCTGGTTCTTTTCCATCTGCTACTGTTATATCTTTTAATATTATTGTAACATTTTCCTTTGCTGATTCTTTCATTTTAAATGTTAATTTAAGAATATTTTCATTTTCTTTAGCAAATCCATTTCTAGTAATTACTATTTTTCCATTACTTTCATTATATGAAAAACCTGCTTGTGGTGTTTCCCAGTTATTTTGTCCTTCCATTTTTACTAATTCAAGACTATCTTTATCATATTCTAGTGTTGCTCCTAATGAAATTATTCCTCTTTCAGATTGTATATCTGCTATTTTCACATATACAGCAAATTCTTCATTTTTACTTAATTCTTTCTTTTCTGCTTCTATAGTTATATTACAACTAATCGCTGCATATACACTACTTGCCATACATATTGTTACTAACAATACTAATAAAACTAATCTTACTATCTTTTTCATAATCTTCTCCTTTTATATTAATTATTTATTTTTACATTGTTTTTATTATAACACATTTTTTTGACAATGTGAATTATTTTTGAGCATTTTTATATGTTTTTTATGTTACAGCTTAGTGTCATTTTCTTTACACTTTATTCAAAAAAGCAAAATCCTTAGATTGTCTAAAGATTTTGCTTATATTTATTTATTACTAATGTGTATATTGCTTATATCTACTTTAAGTTCTCTTGAAATAATGTTTTGTATTTGTGCTATTTGTTCTTGTTTTAATTCATCTGCTTTTACCACTACACTAACACTTATATCATTTACAAATATTACAACTTCATCAAATCCTTTTGTTGAAAGCAAATTTTCTGCTATCATTATTGCATTTTTAGTTTGATTTATTTTTGTGATTTCTTGTTCTGATATTGCTTTTTGTTCCCCAGAAATACTTGTACTTTCCAGTAGCTTTTGATATGTTTCTAGCATTTGTGAATACATTTTTTCCCTTTCTAATTTTGAATTATCAAAATAATCATCTGTTTTTGCATTTGTTTGAACTGTATAATTATTTTCTGTTGTTTCATTTGTTTCTACATTAGTACTGGTTTTTGTATCATTATTTGTACTTGTTCCATCTGTTATATTATTAATAGTATTATTTTCTTTTGCATTTGCACTACTAATTGTATTAATTATATCTTGTTTATCTTTTTCTTCTAATAATTCTCCACTATTTACTAAAGTTGCATCACCAATTGCAGCATATTGTTCTCCTCCTATTACATTTGAATCTGAAGTTAATTCTGTTTCATTTGCTGTATAATTTAAATAACCTGCTGTAACTAACATTAATGCAATTACTAAGATTGCTAATTGATTTTTCTTTAAAATCTTCATCATTTTCTTTTTCCTCCAATTTAGTTTTATTTGATTTCTATTATTTGTAGATAGCAGACACAGGACCTTCCCTACATCAATTTCATTTTTATTCTTTTTTCATTTCAAAGACCTGTATTTTATGTGTTTGAAGTCCTGTAACTGCTTCTATTGCTTGAACAATATTATTTTTAACTGTTCCATTTCCTGCACCATCAGCTGTTACAATTGCTCCCTCTATTTTTGGTTTTACAACTTTACCGTGTTACTGGCACTTTATCTCCATTTTCTTCTTTGTATATGATATCTTTTGCAGTGTCGGTTTGTGTAGTAGTGCGTGTTCCTCCGTCCAGAATCTTTTTCTTCAATTACACTATTTTTATTGTTTTCATTATACATTGCAACAACTTCACTACTTTCATAATATGTAATTAGTACTTTAACTTTTCCTACCCCATCAATATTAGATAATATTGATTCTAATCTCTTTTCTAATGTATCTTCTTCATTAGTTGTAGCACTTGTTTCTTCTACACTTGCTAGCTGTTTTGTAATGTCTTGATTTGTATCTTGACTCTTGTTCTCCTGCTTTTTATCTCCACCCCAAATACTATTAATAGCAATAACTGTAATAATAAGTATTACTATAAAAACTACTATGTTTTCTATTTTTTTCTTACTACTTTTTTCATTTTCATTAAGTATTAATGCCTTAAACTTGTCTTTTAACATACCTTTCCCTCCTTCAAAATTTGTAATTCGAATCTCTACATTCGTGTTTGAGCAGACTTTAGGACCTGCCCCTACATTTTTATTTATCACATTTTAAGATAAAAACAGTTTATTCATTTACTCTTATGTTTTTCTTGTTTACCTCATATACACTTGCTATGTATTTTTTTATCTCATTTTTTTCACTTTCTTTTAGATTTTCTTTATCTTGGTTGTTACTTGTATTTTTTACTATATTTCCTATTGTTACTGTTTCTATTTTATTAACTGCTATGGTATTACTTTCACTTGTCTCTTCGTTTTCCTTTGTCTTATATACTGATAAATTAACACTATTTATTTTTCCATAATTGGCCTCACTTTTAAATTCAATATTTAACTCTATATTTTCTACTATGTATCCTTGTTCTTTTAGTTTTGCCTTCATATCCTGTTTTATATTACTTTCATATATTTCTTCTATTGATTTATCATTATTTTTTGTTAATGTTTGTGATACAGTTTGGGATGCATCTAATTCTTCAAAATACTTTTCATAATCTATGTTTTCTAAATCTATATTAGTAATTTTCCCTAATATTGGTGATATAATTGTAAATAATATGTATACACCAATTACTGCTTTTATATATTTTTTATTATTTCCACTTGGTAATATCATCTCTATTATGCTAGCAATTATTACTGCTACAATAATTTGTTCCGCCCAAGTGCTTACGCCTTCAATCATAAAACCACAACCTATCTATACATAAGTCCACTATTGGATATCTTTATTACCAGAGTTACTCCTATAATTAGCATTACAGAAACTGTAATAAGCATTGCAAGTAATATTTTAAATGTATCTCCAATACCGTGATAATAATGATATTATTTTTTCATCTGCAATTGGCTCTACAATAGCTGAGGCTATATAGTATGTTCCCATTAATATTGCAAGTTTTATTATAGGTATAATACAAATTCCAATTACTACAATAACTCCAACTATTCCTACTGCATTTTTTAAAATATTACTACAGCCAATTACTGTATCAACCGCATCTCCTAGAATTTTTCCAACAACTGGTATAAAATTTGATACTGCTGCTTTAGCAGTTTTTGCAGTAATTCCATCTACACTGCTAGATAAACTTCCTTCTAGTGATAGTATTCCAACAAATATTGTAAGTGCAATTCCTAATGCCCATATTGTAGTATTTTTAAAGTATTTAGATATTTTTCCAATTTGTATTCTATCTGATACCTTTGAAATAATCCCAAGTGCTGTTCCTATTAATATAAATGGTAAAAAAACTTTTGTTATCATATTTCCAATAAAATTAATTAAGAATAATAATATTGGTTGTGCAATACTAGCTGATGTAATATTTCCTGTTGTCATCATTAGAGTTATTAATATTGGTATTAAACTTCCGTGAAAATCCTACTAAGTTTGCTATTGTATCTTTGGTCAGTTTGATAATGTCTGAAAAGTTACTCATTACAAGTGTTACTATTAATATATATTGAACATAATATGTAATTTGAGATATACTTTTATTTTCTAAGCCATCACTTATGCTTTTTAAAATACTATGTACTACAATAACCACAATAATACTTCCGCACTATTGCAATAGTCTGTCTAACTTCCTTACCAAACAAGTTTATAATTTTGCTAAATATGGTTTTATTATCAATATTCCCTTTTATTGCATCACTCATCAGATCGTTTAAATTAACTCCTGAAAAAACTTCTCCGTGTGTATTTATTAGCCTCGTCTACAAACCCTTTAATGTTTAAAGTTTCAGATTGACTTTTTAAAATCTCTTCTTGTGAGGCTGAGCATGGAGTTATTATTAGAAAAAATGTTATAAATAGAAATAATATTTTTGTTAGTCTTTTCTTTCGTTTCTTCATTGTTTTTCCTTTCTGTATTTGCAGTTATATTTTCTACTAATTTTGCTCCCATGTAGTAATATATTTATTTTTATAAGTTTCGACACTCCTCACAGCCTCCGTGGACTCCGCATAATACACTTCTAAAAATAAATATATTACTACATTCGCGCTAGTTACTATAAAATTTATACTAAACAAAGTTCTTTTACGGTAGTACTTTTACTACTGTTTCAAGAAGAGCAGATACAATTGGGATTGAAATAGCAATAATTATTACTTTTCCACCTAAATCTACTTTATTTGCAATTGCTGTCTCTCCTGCATCTTTACATACACTTACTGCAAATTCTGTCAAAAACGCTATTCCTGTAATTTTTATTAATATTCCTAAAAATTCTCCATTAATGGCTGTTTTTAGTGAAATATTTTCTAGTAATTGAATAATTCCTGTAATTTTTCCTAAACTCATAAACAGTATAATTGCTCCTCCTAAAATAGAGGCATACATTGCAAATTCTGGTTTGTACTGTTTTAATATGATAACAACAATTAATGTAATGAAGGCTATTCCTACTATTTTTATAATATCCATTTGCTTTCCTTTCCTACTCTGTTTTAAGTCCACTTCTAGGAAGTAATATATTTGATTTCCTTCACGTTGAATACTATCAATATTCTAATTTTTTATTGTTTTTTAAAGATTTTATAATTATCCTTTTTATCGTTTACTGTTTTATATCTTGCATATGTATTATTAAAACTTATAAATTAAATAGGGTTCTTACTGAGTCGAATAGGGTGCTTATTTCTTTTATCACCATTGTTAAAACGATTACTAGTCCTGCAAGGGTTGTCATCATTGCTTGGTCTTCTCTTCCTGCTCTTACTAATACCTGATGTAATACAGCAACTAAAATTCCAATTGCCGCTATTTTAAAAAGTAAATTGATATCCATAGCTTTCTCCTTTGTTTTAAATAATTTTTATATAAGTACAATTACTAATGCAAGCCCTGAAACAACTCCGTAATGTCTTATATAATTTTTCATTTTTTGTATATTCTTTTTCTGCTTTTTCTATTTGTGCATCTATAAATCTATCAGTTAATTCTATTTGACTTACTTGTCCATCTAAATCAGTTCTTCCTAATAGCTTTCCTAGTCCCTTAACTACTTCTAAGTCTTCTTTATTCATACTTGTACTTGAATTATCTATTGCATAATTCCAAGCATTTTTGGCTGTATTTTTACCCATATTTTTACTAGCATTTATAAAAATATCCGCAATATTTGGTTTTAAATTTCCTGAAATTTCTTTAAAAATTTCAGGTACTGGTTCATATGTATATTTTATTTTTGTTTCAAATATGTTTAATCCTTTTTTTATTTCTTTTAATTCTATTACTCTATTTTTATACTTATTTGATATTATGATACCAATATATGAAGAAAACAGTAGTATTGCTATTAAACTTATAAATTTTATAATTATCATAATAACTCCTTTTTATAAATTATATTCAGCTTGTACTACTTTTAGAACTAATTTTAATAAAAAATATTGCTATATATACTCTTTATTAAATAAAGTAGCGTGAATGTACATATATATTTATAATTTTTCACGCTAATACATATTCTAAATTTATTTTGTTTAGGTTATATACCTTATCTACTTCTCCTTTTCTTTTTTCATCTAAAAAAATAAGTCTTTCAAATATATGTGCATCTATTAATTTATAAATTTCTGGATTTAGTTTTATATCCTCCATATTTTTTCCATGCACTGTAAAAATCCCTTTAATTCCACAGCATACCGCATAATTAATTGCTTCTACATCTTCTTTATTTCCAATCTCATCTGCCACAATAACTTTTGGAGACATAGAACGAATCATCATTTTCATCCCTATCCACTTAGGAACATTATCTAAGACATCAGTTCTTACACCAACTTCATTTTGTGGAATTCCTTTATACATAGATGCTATTTCTCCTCTTTCATCTACTACTCCTGTAGTTATTCCTTTAAAATTTATTCCATCTATTCCATTACTTATTTTTCGTACTAAATCACGAAGCATTGTTGTTTTTCCGCACTCCTGGTGGAGATATTATAAGAGTATTAAATACATTGTTTTCTTCTATATTTAATACATGTTTAAGAATTCTATTGCTTGCACCAATTATTTGTTTTGCTATTCTAAAATTCAAACTTGAAATATAACCAATGTTTGTTATTTTTCCTTCTGTCATTACAACACTTCCTGTAATACCAACTCTATGTCCCCCATTCAAAGTAATATATCCATTACAAATTTGATTTTGATATGAGTAAATGGAGTTATTGCATATGTATTGTAAGATTTCTAATATTTCTTCTTGTGATACTATTAAATTATCTAAAACTTGCTCTAAATTTGTATATTTTAATATAACTGGTTTAGAAGCTCTTATTCTAATTTCTTCTAATAAGTTAATTTCATCACTATTTTTACCTTGTATCATTTTTCTGTTAATTTCTCCCGCAATTCTTTTTGGAAAATATGATAATATTTCATTTAAATTTAACACTGTTTGTCCTCCTGTTTTTAAATTAAAACTAAAAAGCTATAACATATTAATATATATGCTATAGCTTTTCATTTTAGAACCGTTTATCTATAAAAAAGGAACAATGATAACTCACTGCACCTTTTATTAACATTATATTTTATTCTTCCCAATTATGATATACATTCATTACATCATCTAAATCATCTAACATATCAATTAATCTTTGCATTCTTTCAGCACCTTTTTCATCCAGTGAAACATATGTATTTGGAACCATTCCAATTTCTGCTTCTAAGAATTCTAATCCTTCCTTTTCAAGAGCTTCACGAACTACTGAAAAATCTTCTGATGATGTTGTGATTTCATAGCATTCCTCTTCTACACTAAAATCTTCTGCTCCTGCTTCTAGCACAAGCATCATTAAATCATCTTCTCCCTTATCTGTTGCTTCTTTATCAATTACAATAATGCCCTTTCTTTCAAACAAGTATGATACACATCCTGTTGTACCTAGATTTCCTCCACATTTATCAAAAGCGTGTCTTACATCTGACGCTGTTCTATTTCTATTATCTGTACTTCCTTCTACAATAACAGCTACTCCATTTGGTCCATATCCTTCATAAACTACTTCTTCATAATTTGCTGTATCTCCTGCACCACTTGCTTTTTTTATTGCATTGTTAATTGTATCATTTGGCATATTTGCAGCCTTACATTTTGCTATAACATCTTTTAATTTAGAGTTACCTGCAGGATCTGGTCCACCCGCTTTAACTGCTATTAATAATTCTCTTCCTAATTTTGTAAATGCTTTTCCTCTTGCTGCATCCGCTTTTCCTTTTTTCGCTTGAATATTATGCCATTTGCTATGTCCCGACATTTCTTCTTCCTCCTTTTTAATTTTTCTCTCTATTTTCAAGGCTTTCGAGCCTCTAACCACTTAATTTACTCATTTTTTTGTTTTGTTGAACTTTGTTGATTTTAGTGGGTTTTGGTGGTTCTGTGTTGAAACGATTGCACCAAAATTGCTCCAAAATTGCTCCAAAAAATATTATGTCAAGTTTTCTTTTATTTTTTTATAAACATTCGTTTCATATATTTCAATTTGCTTTTTATAAATTTCATTTTTTATTGTATCATATTATTTTAAATTTGTGTAGTCTTTTTACAAATAAAATTTGTTTTTTACTAATTTTGGTTGTATGGAAATCTCTTTTTATCTGTTGTTTTATGTTTACTGTTCTTCCTCTAAGTCAGTTCCTTTTTCGTATTCTTCTGCAAATTCATTTTCCATACTTTTCTTTATCTCATTTTCCATTCCTAATAATATCATATCATTATAAGATATATAAAAATCCCACTTATTCTTTTCTCCATTAAATAATCCTAAATCTCTTATATCTGCTATTATAAAATCTTTTACAAATGATTCATAAAATTGTTCGTATGTATCATATTTAGAAATAAAATCTTTGTCTTTTAAATATTCCTTATAATTTTGTACATTAATTTTTCCTTTTTCTTTTAAGTCGATAGCTTCATCTGCAATACAAGCATGAATAATTGAATTATTATTTTTAGGATTTTGTAGCAAAACTTGTGTATCCATTGTTTTTATATAGTTTTCACAAATTTTTTTATAAAAAAGTTCCTTATAATCTATTGTTTCTATTTTTACATCATCAACAAAATCTTTATTTTTATAATAATCATATATTTCTTTTGTATCTTCTGCATTTTTATACTTTCCTACAAAAATATAATCACCTACTTTTTGTTGCTTATTTGTTCTTACATATATTTTAAATTCTTTGTAATCTGTTAATTTTCCTGTTCCTTTTGAATCTATCCATGTGGTGGGAAATTCTATTTCTATTTTTTCTATCCAACTCGAAAGAATCTTTATATCTGTATTTTTATATATTTTTTTAAATCTTTCTAAGTCAGAAATTACAACATCTTTATCGAAATAACTATAAACCGAAACAATAAATGGCTTTGGTTTTCTATCGCTTGAATTTTGACATACTACTAAAGCATTATATTTCATTTTCTTCTTCCTCCTCTTCTTTAGATAAATTTAATTGATTTTGCTCTAATTCAAACTGATATGGGTTATAGTAACCTTCTTTATAATTATCTACTAATTTAATCAAATCTTGTTTAGACATATTACATATGGATCGCATCCAATAATTTGCTAGTAATGATACTTTGCCACAATTTTCTCTACTTTCTCTTAGTATTTTTATATCAGCTTTAAATTTTTCATAACCTTTGCAATTTTTTACAAGCATCATTTTTCTACTTAGAATTTTTGAAAATTCTTTATATTGCATGCCATATGTTACATCTTTATATTCTTTCTTTTTCATACTTTCACTTCCTAATCTTATTGCATTTCCATTTCATCTTCTTTAGTTATATCTATTAGTGGTAAAATATGAATGTACAAAAAGGGCAAAATAAAAATGTACAAAAAT
>CAOKRC010000038.1 GCA_948471035.1 uncultured Clostridium sp. | reverse complement strand
TTTTATATTTTTTTTATATTTTTTTTATATTTTTTTATATTTATTTTTACATTTATTTTTATATTTATTTTATATTTATTTTTATATTTTTTTATATTTATTTTTATATTTTTTTTATATTTATAAAAAAGATAAAACTCTTTTATATAAGACTTTTACCTTTTTTAGTTTATTAATTCTTTTATATTTCAATTGCTTTTTTTATTGCTTGTTTTTCTTCTTCTGATAATGTATATGTTGATATTCCATTTTCAATTGGTTTTGCATATATGTTTGACATTTCTCTTGAATAAATTCCATTTAACACTATTCCTGTATTTTTTTCATTTAATAATGCTAATGTAAAACTTAAATCACTTCCTGTATCTTTAAACGCACTATATCTTACTAATCCTACTTTTTGAATACTTGTTGATAACGTACTATCAAGTTGTTTGCAATAATTTTTTAAATCATTATTTTCTTTTTGTACTTCTTCTATTTTTTTCATATAATTTTCTATTGTCTCTTGTATATTATTTCCGTTTCCAATTTTTTTCATAAAGCTACTATAATTTTTTCTTAATTTACTATATTTAATTATATTAATTAAATATAGTAAAAACAATAAAATTACAATACAAGAAATTACTATTAAAAATACATCTGTTTTTAAAAAGTTTAATATATAATCCATATTAATTTTTTCCCTTCTTATTTTTGTTTTTTAACTTTTATTTTTTATTTTAAATCATATTTATTTTATAAGTTCAAGTATTCTTTCTAAGTCTTCATTTGATGTATATTCTATTACTATTTTTCCTTTTCTTTTTCCTGGTTCTAATTTTACTTTTGAACCAAAGAATCCTTGAAATGAATTTTCTATATCTGCAAGTATTGCTTCATATTTTTTATCTTTTTTCTTTTCATCTTTTTTATGATTAATATTTTTTTCGAAATCTCTTACTGTAGTTGCTCCATTTTCTATCATTTTTATTGCCATTTTATATTGTTTATCTTTATCTTCTATTGCAAGTAGTGTACGAGCATGTCCTTCTTGCAATTTTCCTTCTTTTACTAGTTCTAATACTCTTTCATCAAGATTTAATATTCTTACAGTATTTGCAATACCACTTCTACTCTTCCCTAAAATTTCTGCTACTTCTTGTTGTGTTAGCCCATATTCGTCCATTAATTCTTTTATTCCTAATGCTTTTTCATATGCATTTAAGTCTTCTCTTTGTACATTCTCTATTAATGCAATTTCTTTATTTTTTCTCTCGTCGCTTACTCTTACAATCGCAGGAATTTCCTTTAATCCTGCTTTTTTAGATGCCCTCCAACGTCTTTCTCCTGCAACTATTTCATAATAATCCTCTTTTTTTACCACTATTATAGGTTGAATAACACCATATCTTTTTATTGACTCTGCAAGTTCATCTAATGCTTCTTCATCAAAATTTTTTCTTGGTTGATTTCTATTTGGTTCTACTTCTGTTATTTTTAGTTTCTCTATCACTTCTTTATCTTGTATTTCTTCATCTATATTATTTGCAAATAATGCATCTAAGCCTTTTCCCAATCCAGTCTTTTTAGCCATATTTATATCCTTCCTTTCAACTTTACTACAATATTTATTTCATGTGTTTTGCTTTTTTGACATTATCGTTGTTTTTTAAGAATTCTTTGACGAATTTATCGTAGCTTTTTGCACCTTTTGATCTTGAATCATAGATTGTTATAGGCATTCCATAACTTGGTGCTTCACTTAGTTTTACATTTCTAGGTATTACTGTCTTATAAACTTTGTCTCCAAAATAATTTTTTACTTCATTAACAACTTGATTTGAAAGGTTCGTTCTTATATCGTACATTGTTAATAAAGCTCCTTCCACCTCTAAAGTTTTATTTAGATGTTTTTTTACTAAATTGATTGTATTTATAAGTTGTCCTAATCCCTCTAATGCGTAATATTCACATTGTATTGGTATTAATACACTATTTGATGCAGTAAATGCATTTAAGGTGATAAGTCCTAATGATGGAGGACAGTCTATAATAATATAATCATATTCTTCTTTTACTTCTTCTAGCTTTTCTTTAAGTCTTTGTTCTCTTGACATCATTGATACTAGTTCAACTTCTGCACCTGCCAAGTTTATATTTGATGGGCATACTTTAAGGTTCTTTATAGTAGATTCTTGTATTATTTCATTTGCTTCTGTATCTTCAACAAGCAAATCATATACAGATTTCTCTATATTTTTTTCTACTCCTAATCCACTGGTAGCATTTCCTTGTGGGTCAGCATCTATTAATAGTACTTTCTTATTTTTTTGTGCAAGCATAGAGCTTAAAGTTATTGATGTTGTAGTCTTTCCAACTCCACCCTTTTGATTGGCTACTGATATTATTTTTCCCAAAGTTATCCCTCCATCTTTTAAATTTTGACATATTAATCATATAAAAATATCATTAATATGTCAATAAATTTTGAGAATAAAATTAAAAAATTAGTTATTATTTAATCTCTAAAAAAAGCGTATATATTTATTTTAGAAACTAAAGATTTAAGTCATGTGAAGACCGCTGAGGGCTGTTAAAGCTTTGCTTGTTACAGCTCCAGTGGGAAACTTATAATCTGGAATATATAAAATAAATATATACACTCTTTCTTAATAAATCACATATAAACATATATTACAAATTGAATTGTAACAAAAATTATATAATTGGCTCTTTGCTTGGAGTTCCTGCTTTTCTTGGATATTTAGCTGGTGTATTATTAATCTTTGTAATAACAATAATATTTCTTACAATATCAGTTTCTGGTAAGCAAAATTTTTCTACTTTTTCTATTTTTCCTCCAAGTATATTAATTGCTTTTTTACTATTTTCTATTTCTTCCTCTATATTGCTTCCTTTCATACATATACATTTCCCACCTATTTTTACAAATGGCAATAAGTATTCTACAAGTACATTGAGTGGTGCTACTGCTCTTGATGTTGCTATATCAAATTTTTCTCTATATATTTCATTTTTTCCTGCTTCTTCTGCTCTAAAGTGCATTGTTTCTAAGTTTTGTAAATTATTTTGTTTAATTACTTCATTTAAAAAATTTAATCTTTTATTTAATGCATCTAATAAAATAATTTTACAGTCATTTAATACAATGTTTAGTGGTATTCCTGGGAATCCAGCACCTGTTCCAACATCTATTATAGCTAAATTATCTTTTATATACTTCTTTATCGTTAAAGAATCTACAAAATGCTTTTTGATGATTTCTTCTGGTTCAGTTATTGCAGTTAAATTAATCTTTTCATTCCATTCTAATAGTAACTTCATATATGTATAAAATTTTTCTAGTTGTAAAACAGTTAATTCTATATTTAATTCATTAGCATATACTTTTAAATTGTTAAAGAATTGTTCTTTTTCCATTAGTTTCTTTCCTTTCTGTATTTATTCTTTCGCTTTTCTTCTTTCTTGTTCTAAGTATATTAGTAGTACTGATATATCTGCTGGAGATACTCCAGATATTCTTGACGCTTGTCCTACTGATATTGGCTTGAATTTGTCTAGTTTTTGCCTTGCTTCTAACCTCAATCCTAATATTTTTGAATACTCTATGTCTTCATAAAGTGCTTTATCTTCAAGTTTCTTTGCTTTTTCTACTTGTGCTAATTGTAAATTTATATATCCTTCATATTTTACTTGTATTTGCACTTCTTCTGCTTCTTGTTTTGTAAGAACTGGTCTTTCTTCATCTATCTTTTTTAATCCTTCATACGTTAATTCTGTACGTTTTAGTAAATCCGCAAGTTTTACTCCTGTCTCTATTGTAGATGAACCATATTTTTGTAATAATTTATTTACCTCATCTGTTGGTTTTATAATTTTTTTCTTTACTCTTTCTATTTCTTTATAGATATTATCTTGTTTTTTACAAAATTTTTCATATCTTTCATTAGATATAAGCCCTATTTCATGTCCTATTTTAGTTAATCTTAAATCTGCATTATCTTGTCTTAATAATAGTCTATATTCTGCTCTAGAAGTCATCATTCTATATGGTTCATTTGTACTTTTTGTTACTATATCATCAATTAAAACGCCTATATATGCCTCATCTCTTCTTAATACTATTGGTGCTTTCTTATCTAGTTTTCTTGAAGCATTTATTCCAGCTATAATCCCTTGTGCTGCTGCCTCTTCATATCCTGATGTACCATTTATTTGTCCTGCAAAAAACATCCCACTAATAGTTTTGCTTTCTAATGATATTTTTAACTGTGACGGCTCTATACAATCATATTCTATTGCATATGCTGGTCTTGTAAACTCTGCATGTTCAAGTCCTTGTATTGTTCTATACATTGCAATTTGAACATCTTCTGGCAAGGATGAACTCATTCCTTGTATATACATTTCATTAGTTTTTTCTCCAATTGGCTCTACAAATATTTGATGTCTTTCTTTATCAGCAAATCTCACCACTTTATCTTCTATTGATGGACAATATCTTGGTCCTGTTCCTTCTATTTTTCCTGCATATAGTGGTGACCTATGTAAGTTTGCTCTTATTATTTTATGTGTTTCTTCATTTGTATATGTTAAATAACATGATTCTTGTTTTTTATCTACAATTTCATTTTCAAAAGAAAACATTTCAATGTCTTCATCTCCATTTTGTATTTCCATTTTTGAAAAATCAATTGAATTTTTATTAATTCTTGCTGGTGTTCCTGTTTTAAATCTTAATAATTCTATTCCCAAATCTTTTAAGCAGTTTGACAATTCCATTGATGGAAATACTCCATCAGGTCCACTTTCAAAAGATACTTCTCCAATATGTATTTTTCCCTTTAAATATGTTCCTGTTGCAAGTATGACTGCCTTTACTTTATATTTTGCACCTATGTTAGTTTCTATACTATCAACTTTTCCATCTTCTACATTAATCTTTGTAATCTCAGCTTGTTTTATGAATAAGTTCTCTTGTTTTTCTAGAGTATGCTTCATCTCCATTTGATACATTTTTCTATCAGCTTGTGCACGTAATGAATATACTGCTGGACCCTTAGATTTATTAAGCATCTTTATTTGTATAAACGTTTTATCAATGTTTTTTCCCATCTCTCCACCAAGAGCATCTATTTCTCTTACAAGATGTCCTTTAGAACTTCCTCCTATATGTGGGTTGCATGGCATATTTGCAACTGCTTCTAAACTTATCGAAAATAGTAATGTTTTCTTTCCAAGTCTTGCTGCTGCAAGTGCTGCTTCACACCCCGCATGTCCTGCTCCAATTACTGCTATATCATATTCTCCTGCATAATAACTCATCTTTTATTCCTCCATTGTTTCTTGTGAAACAAAAACTTTTGTTTGTAGTTCTGTTCATGCTTTTTGTTTAATGCTTTTTATATCTTTTGTTAAACTTGTGCTGTTCGCAATCTGTTTCTAAAAATATATATTTAATTTTTTTACATCTACTCCAATATTCACAGTTTACTCCTCACCGTATTGCGTATTTTTCATTTTTAAAATTAATATATCACTTTTTTCGCACTAATTTTTAGCAAAAAGCCAAATATTAATTTTTTTCGCATCAAATTGCGTTTATTTTGGTTTTTATGTTTTAATATGTAATTATACTATTTTTAAATATAATCGTCTTATATTCGATTCTCGTGCTTTATTTTCCAAGACAAAATTTTGAAAATATCTCTTTTATAATTTCTCCTGATACACTTTCTCCTGTTATCTTTCCTAACTCTTCCATAATTTCTTTAATATATACTCCTACAATGTCTATTGGTAAATATCCTTTCATTGCATCCATTGCATTTTTAGTTGATTGTAATGCCTTATATATAATTTCTTTATGTCGTATATTAGTAATTATTGCATCACTTTCTAAACTGATTTCATTTAATGCAAACATTTTAGAAATTTTATCATATATATTTTCAATTCCTATATTTTCTTTAGCAGAAATCTCGATTACTTCTGTATTTCCAATTTTTTCTTGTATGTTTTGCTTTATAGTATTATCTATTTTTAAATCTATTTTATTTAATAAAATAATACTTTTCTTTTCTTTAAGTAAGTTTAAAATTTCTTCATCTTCTTTATCAAATGGTCTGCTTACATCAAAAATAGCTATTATTAGGTCTGCTTCTTCAGCCATTTTTTTAGATTTTTCTATTCCAATTTTTTCTACTTCATTATCTGCTTGTCTAATTCCTGCTGTATCTACAATATGTATTGGAATCCCTGAAACTGTTATTTGTTCTTCTATTGTGTCTCTTGTAGTTCCTTCAATGTCTGTTACTATAGCCCTTTCTTCTTTTAATATACTATTTAATAAAGATGATTTTCCTGCATTTGGTTTGCCAATTATTGCTACTTTTATTCCATTTTTTATTATTTTGCCGTTTTCAAAGCTATTTAAAAGTTTTTCAAGTCTTGTATGTGCATTTTCTAAAGTGGTATATGCTTCTTTGTTTGTGACTTCTTCTACGTCATATTCAGGATAGTCAATGCTTACTTCTATGTTAACCATTACAGACATAAGTAAGTCTCTAATTTCTTTTATTTGTTTTGATAATATTCCTTCTAGTTGCTTAACTGATGTTTTTGCTTCTTTTTCACTTACTGCATTTATAACATCTATGACTGCTTCTGCTTGTGATAAATCCATTCGTCCATTTAAGAATGCTCGTTTTGTAAATTCTCCTGGTTCCGCAAGGTTTGCACCGTTTTCTAGACATATTTCTAGTATTTTTCTTACTATATAGGCTCCTCCATGGGAATTAATTTCACACAGGTCTTCCGTTGTATAACTGTTTGGTGCTTTAAAAAATGACACTAATACTTCATCTATTATTTCGTTGTTGTTTATAATATATCCATATTTGATTGTGTATCCTTTTACGTCATCTATATTTATTTGATTTTTTGGTTTAAATATTTTGCTTAATATTTTATAAGTGTTTTTTCCGCTTATTCTTACAATTCCAATTCCGCCAATACCTGGTGCAGTTGAAATAGCTGCTATTGTGCTCATTTTGTTACTCTCCTTTTTTCTCTACTATTTAAATTATTGTATTTGACAACCACTTCTAGTAAGTAATATATTTGATTTTCTTCATTTCACTAACTCTAACGCTAATGAGTATTCCCTCGCCTCCCAGCTGTCGGGGCTTCCATTTCGAAAATTAAATATATTACTTTCTTCTCGCTAGTTTGTGAAATGTTTTATTTCTTTATGACAGAACATAGTACTTTGTTAATTTTAGTTTTTTGATTTTGCATATTTTCTTATTATATAAAGAAGCCAAAATACAGATAAAATCTTTTTAAAAACTAATTTTTAAAATTGATTAAAATCCGAACTTTGACTTCCGATTTTTATATTTTATTTTAATGAAATTACTACTTTTCTGTATGGTTCCTCACCTACACTTGATGTTGTGACTTTATTGCTATTTTGTAGTTTTGAATGTATTATTTTTCTTTCATATGCTGTCATCGGTTCTAATGTGATAGATTTTCTTGTTTTTATAACTGTTTTTTCAAGTTTCTCTGCTAATTCTTCTAATGCTTTTTCTCTTTTTTCTTTGTATCCACAAATGTTTAAAACTACTCTTACTTTATATTCTGATCCCTTACTTGCAATACATGAAAGAATTGATTGTAAATTGTTAAGTGTTTCTCCTCTATGCCCTATTAGATAATTTAAGTCATCACCATTTATATCTACTTTAACATAAATATCACTTTGTTCTACATTATAATTAACATTCTCTCCTGGTATTGTTTTTATCCAGTCTTTTAAAAAGTTCTCAACATTTTTTATTGCTTTATCAAAATCAATATTTTGTAAATCTTCACTTACTCTTTTTTCTTTTTCTTGTCTTTTTTCTTCTTTGCTTTTTATTTCCACTTTAACAACTCTTGGTGCTAATATACTAAAAAAACTTCTTTTATCTTCATTTTCTAAAACTCTTATTTCCGCATTTTCTTTTCGTATTCCTAATGCTTTTAAACCATTTTCAATTGCTTCATTTGTAGTTTTTCCTTCAAAAATTTTACCTTCTGCCATTTATGCTTCCTCCTCATTTTTAAGAAATTTATTTAATATAAGTCTTTCTACAATCATTAATAAGTTACTAATTAACCAATATAAAGCAAGTCCTAATGGTGCAATAATTGCAATTGAAACAGACATAATTGGCATAATATAACTCATACTCTTATTTGCTTGTGCAACTGCATCTAATTCGTTTGTTTCTGTACTTTCAGTGTTTTTATCTTTCTTCTTTGTTTGCATAGCTGTAGTCATTCTCATTGATACAAATGATGTTAAAACATATAATGCTGGAATTATATATACTCTCCAATCATTTAAGCTTTGAGTTGGAACACTACTTAAGTCTAATCCTAAAAATTCCATATTTATATAAACTCTTTCGTCTTCTCCGCCTTTTTGCTTGATTACTGCTATTTCTGGATATGTAGTATTTTTACCATCTTCTCCTTCTTTTATTTCTGTTGTATATTGATTTATTAATTCTGTATCCACTTTTTTCATATATGTAAGCGGACTTCTTACTAAATAAAATACTGCAAATAATATTAAAATTTGAGCAATTGCACTAAAACATCCACTAAATGGGCTCATTTTTTCTGTTTTATATAGTTCTAATGTTTCTTGATTTAATTTTTCTGGATTGTTTTTATATTTATCTTGAAGTACTCTCAGCTTTTCTTGTATCTTCGCTGACTTCTTCATTGTTTTTTGTTGTTTTATTGAAATTGGTAACATTATTAATTTTAGTACTACTGAAAACAATATAATTGCTAATCCATAGTTACCAACAAAGCCATAAAACCAGTTCAAAACATACCCAAATATATTTGCAAAAAAAGATATCATATATTCATTCTCCTTAAAATTCCTATTTAAGAGGGTCATATCCCCCTTTTGAAAAAGGATTGCACTTTAAAATTCTTTTTATTCCTAAAAATCCACCTTTTATAATTCCATATTTTCCAATGGCTTGTCTTGTATATGCTGAACAAGTTGGATAGAACTTACAATCAAAGCCCATATTATGTATAATTGGTGAAATATATTTTTTATATAAATCAATTAAAAAAATGAAAATTTTTCTCATTACTTACATTATTCCTATTCTTTCAAAAATACTTATCATATCTTTTTGTATATTAGAAAATGTTGCATTTTTTATATCTACTTTCTTTTTCCATAAAAAAACAAAATTATAACCTGTTTTTAATTGTTGCTCCATAAGTCTATAGTTCTCGCTAATAAGTCTTTTTATTCTATTTCTTTTAACTGCTTTTGCTATCTTTACACCTATTGCAATACCTATATAATTTATAGTTTTATCATTTTGTTCTTTAACAAAAACATCTAAATATTTTCCAGAATAGTACTTTCCTTTTGTAAGAATTCTTTTAAATTCATAATTTTTCTTTAATTTCAATGTTTTTTTCATAATTATCACTCTTAATATCTATCGCAAAAAGAGCCACTTTAAACTGTGGCTCACATATACTTTAAGCACTTAGTTTTTTTCTTCCTTTAGCACGTCTTGCTTTTAATATATTTCTACCTGCTCTAGTTTTCATTCTTTTTAAGAATCCATGTTCTTTTTGTTCTTGTCTCTTTTTTGGTTGAAATGTTCTTTTCATTTTGCACCTCCTAAAACTATATTCCGTAAGTAATCTATAACTCTCTTACTTTCAAAACAAGTAAAATAATTATATACCATCAATCCTCCATTTGTCAAGGAAAATTGGGCAAGTTTTATAAAAAGCATTATTTTTTAATTTATACAATCATAACCGCACGTAAAACGTGCGGTTTTCGTTACACAATCAAAGAACAGATGAATATTAGCTCATCTGTTCTCTTTCTTTAACCGATAGAATCTTTGATTTCCAATCTCATTGTTACATACCCATCTTTTTCTGGTTTTTCAACCTCTTCACACATATATTTAGCAGAATTCATAAGCTGCTTAAATTGATATACATTTACATACACATATTTAGGATTTGCAGTGTGTTCTCCGTCAATCCAAGGAGTGTTTGTTTTGTTTCCCTCTTTAGGAATAAATACAAACTTTGGGGTATTAATTCTTTGTATCCCTTGTGCAACTTCAAACGCAAATTGAATTGTTTGTTGCGTTTTTTCTTTCTCAATTACTTTTTCACGCATCCCAGATAATTGGTTTATTGCATCGGAAAAATTTATTTCATTCATAGGTGTCTCCTTCCTGTAAATCGCATTGCAATTTACACGTTGCTTTGTTTACAGTTACATTAATAATTACTAGTATATCATTTTACATAATATTTGTCAATTTTTATAGCTTTCTTTGTTGCAGCTTTCCTTATTTTACTTACGCATGCTTGCCTCCTAGAAAATTTATCCACATTTTTTTATTTTTTTCCACATTTGTATTGACTATTTTCTATTTTTTTTGATATGATTAGCATACGCTAAAAAATTATTATATTTTTTTGATTAAACAAAAGAAAACTTTATCACATAAATTTTACATAAAACTTATACACATTTGTGGATAAGTATGTGGATAAGTTTGCTTTTTATTTTTTGTAAATATTGAAATGATAATATAAACCTCTGTGGAAGGAATGAATTAACAATGCAAAATGAATTAAATGCTCTTATGGATAAAGCAAAAGAATTATTAAAAGACGAAATATCTAGAATTGCTTTTGATACTTGGATTAAAACTCTTGAATTAGTAGGTAATGAAGGTAATACTTATTATGTAGCTGTTACCTCTAATATCCATAAAGATTCTATTACTAGCCGTTATTACGAATTAATTGTAAATACTTTTAAATATATAACAAATACTGAATGTACTGTAGAACTTGTTGTAGCTGAAAACAACTCAAATCAAGCACAGCCTACTGCAAATGATCCTGTTGATGCAATTTCTGGTTATTCAAGTTCATCACTTAATCCCAAATATACTTTTGATACTTTTGTTGTTGGTAATAGCAACCGTTTTGCACACGCTGCTGCTCTTGCTGTAGCTGAAGCTCCCGCTACTTCATATAATCCTTTGTTTTTATATGGTGGAGTTGGACTTGGTAAAACTCATTTAATGCATGCTATCGGTAATGCTATTTTAGAAAAAAACAATTTATCAAAAGTGTTATATGTAACATCTGAAAAATTTACAAATCATTTAATAAATTCAATAAGGGATAATAAAACTGAAGAATTTAGAAATACATATAGAAATGTAGATGTTTTATTAATAGATGATATTCAATTTATTGCTGGTAAAGAAAGAATTCAAGAAGAATTTTTCCATACTTTCAATACTTTACATGAAAGCGGAAAACAAATAATCATTTCCAGTGATAGACCACCAAAAGAAATGAAACTTCTTGAAGACAGGCTTAAATCTCGTTTCGAATGGGGACTTATAGCAGATATATCAAATCCAGATTATGAAACACGTTTAGCCATTCTTAGAAAAAAAGCTCAATTTGATAATATAACTATAGATGACATGATTCTTTCTAATATTGCTACAAAAATAGATTCAAATATCAGGGAATTAGAGGGTGTACTTAATAAGATGATTGCAAAAGCCTCTTTAACACATAGTCCTTTAACAATGGAAATGGCAGAAAAAGCAATTAATGATATCGTTTCTCAAAAGGAAAAAATAGTTTCACCAGAATATATACAAGAAGTTGTAGCTAAATATTTTAATTTAAATCCAAAGGATTTAAAAAGTTCAAAACGTTCAAATGATTTAGCATATCCAAGACAAATTGCAATGTATTTATGCCGTGATATTGCTCAAATGCAACTTGCAAGAATAGGAGAGAGCTTTGGAAAAAGAGACCATACAACTGTAATGCATGCTTGTAGAAAAATAGAAAATGAAATTAAAGAAAATGGAAATACAAAATTAATTGTGGATAGTGTGAAAAACTTAATCTTAAATTCAAACTAATTAATATATAAACAATTATTAAAATTTTTTAAAATTTATGTTTGTAAAAACTTTCGTTTGAAAAAATGATTGAATTTCTTCTTACGGAAAGCTCACATTGGTTATCCACACGACATTGTTAAAATATTGTAAATAACCTGTTGAAAACTTAAAAGTCCACATTATTAATTTTTAGTTGTGGATATCTTCTCAAATTATCAACAGTATAATACACATAAATTTTGCTAGGGATATATAGGATTACAAAAGTTTTCCACCAAATCCACAGCACCTAATACTAATACTACTAAAAATATTTATTTATATAAAAGGAGTGTTCAAAATGAAATTTGTATGCGAAAAGGATAAAATCCTTAAAGCTCTTAATTCCGTAATTAAAGCGGTAGCATCAAAAACAACAATGCCAATACTAGAAGGAATATTAATTCAAACTAATGATAATGAAATAAAATTTACAACCTATGATTTAGAAATAGGAATAGAATATATTATGGAGGCTGAAATTACAGAACAAGGAAGTACTGTAGTTAATGCTATAACGTTTAGTGAGATTATTAGAAAATTACCAGATACTGAAATTAACATTACATTAAATGATAGTAATTTATTAGTAATAGAATGTGAGGGTTCTTTATATAAACTTGCTACAATGAATCCTGAAGAATTTCCTGAATTACCGCAAATTAGTATAGAAAATTCAATTAGTATAGAACAAAATATTTTAAAAAGTATGATTAGAAAAACTATTTTTGCAGTAAGTATTGAAGAAAATAGACCAATTTTTACAGGTTGTTTATTTAAAACTTTAGGAAACAAATTAAATGTTGTTGCTGTTGATGGTTTTAGACTTGCATGGAATAGTACAACATTATCTAATAATAAAAATGATTTTAGTGCAGTTATTCCAGGAAAAACATTAAATGAAGTAAATAAAATAATATTAGATTCATTTGATACCATAACAATAGGTGTTTCAAAGAATCAAGCATTATTTGAAATGGATAATTGTAAAATAGTAACACGTTTATTGGATGGAGAATTTTTAAATTATGAAAATGTAATTCCTGCAAACTGGGAAACAAGAATTAGAATTAATAAAAATAGTTTACAAGATTGTTTTGAAAGAATTAGCTTAATTTCAGCATCATCTACAGAAAAGGAAAAGAAATATCCTGTTAAAGTATTAATTGATATTGGAAAAGTAACAATTTCTTGTACAAATCAAACAGGAGATGCAAAAGAAGAATTATATGTATCAACAGAAGGAAAGAACTTAGAAGCAGGATTTAATCCAAAATATTTTTTAGATGCACTTAAAGTTATAGAAGATGAAGAAGTATATGTAGATTTTGGATCAAACATTTCACCATGTGTTATAAGACCTATAGAAGAAGGAGATTATACATATATGATTCTACCAATAAGATTAAAAGATTAGTTTGGAGTAAATAATGTATATAAAAACTATAAAATTAAACAATTTTAGAAATTATACTAATCAAGAAATAGATTTTAAAGAAGGAATAAATTTATTTGTTGGAGATAATGCACAAGGAAAAACAAATATACTTGAAGCCATATTTTTGTGTGCTATTGGAAAATCATTTAGAGCTAAAAAAGAAAAAGAATTAGTTAAAATAGGCGAGGAAAATTCTAAAGTAGAAATTGAATTTGAAAAAAGTGATAGAAAAGGCAAAATAAAAATAGAACTAGGCGATAAAAAAAGTGTATTTGTTAATGATATTAAGCAAAATAAATTAAGTGATATTTTAGGGAATATAAATATTGTAATGTTTAGCCCTGATGATATTGAAATACTTAAAAGTGGACCAGCAAAAAGAAGAAGATTTTTAAATGTTTTAATAAGTCAGCTAAGACCTAAATATGTATATTGCTTAAATATGTATTTAAAAACACTAGAGCAAAGAAACAATTATTTAAGACAAATAAAATTAGAAAACAAACCTAAAGATTTGTTAGAGATTTGGGATAGTAAATTAGCTGAGTATGCAAATTACGTTTATGAATATAGGAATGAATTTGTAGAAAAAATTAAAAATAAAATAAGCAAAATTCATAATGATATAACAGAAAATAAAGAAGAAATAAAAATCAAATATATAACAGATTGCATAGATAAAGAAAAATATTTGCAAGGACTAAAAGAATCAAAGGACATAGATATACAAAAAGGATATACTGGGAAAGGTGTTCATAGAGATGATTTATATATTTTTATAAATGGAAAACAAGTAAATATTTATGGTTCACAAGGGCAAAATAGAACTGTAATTCTTTCACTTAAACTTGCTGAACTTGAAATTATTTATGAAGAAATAGGGGAATATCCAATTTTATTATTAGATGATTTTATGTCTGAATTAGATGTAAAAAGAAGAGAAAATCTTTTAAAAAGTATAAGTAATACACAAATACTAATAACGTGTACAGATGAATTCACAATTCCTGAAAAAATGTGCAAAACTTATCATGTAAGTAACGGAAAATGTGAATAGAGGAGGATAAAAATGTATCTTCATATTGGAAATGATATTGTTTTAAAGAATAAAGAAATAGTATTTATACTTGATTATAATTCTTTAAAAGATAATAAGGTGTTTAATAAATTTTTAGAAAGTATAGATAAAAAATGTATATTTGATATAAGTGAAAATAAGCCTAAGTCAATTGTTATTACTAAAGAAGATGGTGTTATTAAAGGATATATATCTAATATATCTTCAAATACATTAGGAAAAAGAAGTTTTATTTAATGTTTGACGTTTGCTTCTTCACTCACGCTGGTTTAGTACAATAATTAATGTATATCTTAAAATGAAAGATTAATTTTTTTCTTGATTTTTTTAAAATTAAAGTTATAATATAAATAGGCATTCTAGATAGGAGGAAAATAAATGGAAAAATTTGAACACGAATATAATGCAGATCAAATTCAAGTATTAGAAGGATTAGAAGCTGTTAGAAAAAGACCAGGTATGTATATAGGAAGTGTTTCAGCAAGAGGATTACATCACTTAGTATATGAAATAGTAGATAACGCAGTAGACGAAGCACTTGCTGGATATTGTAAAAATATTCATGTAACAATAGAACCAGGAAATATAATTTCAGTACAAGATGATGGTAGAGGAATACCAGTTGATATACATCCAAAAACAAAGATATCTGCAGCAGAAACTGTTTATACTGTATTACATGCTGGTGGAAAATTTGGTGGAGATAGTGGATATAAAGTATCAGGTGGTCTTCACGGAGTTGGTTCATCTGTTGTTAATGCACTATCAGAATGGACAGAAGTAACAATCCAAAGAGATGGCGGAATTTTCGAAATGACTTTTGAAAGAGGAAAAACTGTAAAAAGTTTAACAAGAGTAGGAGATTCTAATAAAACAGGAACAAAAGTTAGATTTTTAGCAGATAATACTATATTTGAAACTTTAGAATATGAATTTGAAATATTAGAAAATAGATTTAGAGAAATGGCATTTTTAACAAAAGGATTAAGAATTGTAATTGAAGATACAAGAGGAGAAGAAGTTAAAAAATCAGATTTTTGTTATGAAGGTGGACTAATTTCATTTGTTGAATACTTAAATAAAAATAAGGAAAAATTACATACAGCACCAATTTATATAGAAAAACAAGGAGAAGTTCCTGTTGAAATAGCAATTCAATATACATCAGCTTATAATGAAAATATATACACATTTGTTAATAACATTAATACAATTGAAGGCGGAACACATTTAGAGGGATTTAAAAGAGCATTAACAAAAGTATTTAATGATTATGCAAGAGCACATAACATATTAAAAGAAAAAGATACTAATTTACAAGGAGAAGATATAAGAGAAGGTTTAACAGCAGTAGTTTCTGTAAAAGTAAAAGAACCACAATTTGAAGGACAAACTAAAACAAAACTAGGAAATAGTGAAGTAACAGGTGTTGTTCAAAGTATGGTAAATGAAGCATTATCAAATTTTTTAGAAGAAAATCCAAGCACTGCAAAAGCAATACTTGAAAAATGTGTTAGTGCTAGCCGTGCAAGGGAAGCTGCAAGAAAAGCAAGAGAACTTGTTAGAAGAAAATCAGCATTAGAAACATCAACTCTTCCAGGAAAACTAGCAGATTGTAGTAGTAAGGTGGCAGAAGAGTGCGAAGTATACATAGTAGAGGGAGATTCTGCTGGAGGAAGTGCAAAACAAGGTAGAGATAGAAAATTCCAAGCAATATTACCACTATGGGGAAAAATGCTTAATGTAGAAAAAGCAAGAGCAGATAAAATTTATGGAAATGATAAATTAAATCCTGTTATAGTAGCAGTAGGAGCAGGAATTGGAGCAGAATTTGATATTACAAAAATTAGATATGGAAAAGTAATAATAATGGCAGATGCCGATGTTGATGGTGCACATATTAGAACATTATTATTAACATTTTTCTTTAGATATATGAGACCATTAATAGAAAATGGAAATGTATATCTTGCACAACCACCATTATACAAATTATCTAAAAAAGGATTAAAAGAAGATATATATTGTTACTCAGATGAAGAAAGAGATGAAAAATTAGAAGAAATAGGCAGAGATGGAGTAAATATACAACGTTACAAAGGTTTAGGAGAAATGGACCCAGAACAACTTTGGGAAACAACAATGAATCCTGAAACAAGAATACTTATTAAAGTAACAATGGAAGATGCAATAAAAGCAGATGAAATATTTACAATATTAATGGGAGATGAAATAGCACCACGTAGAGAATTCATAGAAGCTAATGCAAAATATGTAAAAAATTTAGACATTTAGTGCTAATATAATTTAATAAATTGAAAAATATAACATTTTTAATTAAATGGTTTAAGATATTTAATATAAAGATAAAAAATTTTAATAGCGTAATACTGTATAATATACAGCACTACGCTATTAATCGTATAAAGCTAGTATTAATCTACAGCTAAGACTAATATGCATAATTACTCACCTAATATATATTGCTATATAAATAAGCAATTCACCACACATAAGAATCAGTTGCTCGACCATAAATACACCCTAAGTAACCATATTCATCCACGAGGGACTAATAATAACCACTTATAAAAATATTAATATTTCATAAATAAAATAAAAAATATTAGCAAAAATATAAATATAATCTTAACTCAAAATTATTACCTATAATATAACCATATATTAAAACAAATAAAAATTTAAAAATTTTATATAAGTAAATATAGCCTGCATACAAATAATAACTTCTTATCGCCGACATATAAAAACCTAAAAATAAAGCTTTTATATATCTTTGCTCGAATAATAAAAAGCTCTAAAATAAAACCTCATATTACTCTTCGTTCAACTAATATTAACCTTATGAGATTATTATGAGCAAAAATAAAAATTATATACAAAGATTTTATTAGAAAATTTTGTTAATTTTTTATAATAGTATTGTCTATATAATTTAAAGTTTTTTTATGAGAATTATTATAGGAACTTTAATCGTTCATGTGAAGAATATCTCACTTAAATAAATTTATTAGCATAGTTATTTTTAATTAAGTAAAATGGCAAGAAAAGTCTAATAGAGGAGTCTTACAAAATTTGTCAATAAAGAATTGTTGGAGTTAAAAAAGATTAAAAAATCCATATTGTCGATTTGTGTCGAACGATTTTTGTTGACAAATATATAAAAACGTTTTATTATAGTATTAATTCAATCAAAAAAGGAGAAACCATGAAAGAACAACAAATTAGTTCAGTACAAGAATGGTTGCCTATCGAGAAAATTCTAGAAAAGGGAATTATAAAATTAAAAGATAATTCTTATATCAAGATAATCAAAATTATTCCAATCAATTATAATTTAAAATCAGAATTAGAAAAAGAGGCAATACTAAATTCTTATAAAATTTTTTTAAAAACATGCAATTTTGATATTCAAATATTAATTCAAAGTAACAAAGAAGATTTATCAAAACATATTTTCAATATAAAAAAGCAATTAGAAAAAGAAAAAAATGAAAATATTATTAATTTATCAAAAAATTATATTGAATTTATTCATAAAACAAATAAAGAAAAAAAATCATCTTCCAAAAATTTTTATATCATAATAAAAAACTCAAACAAAAATAAAAAAGAAAATATAATTAACGACGAAATAATTATACAAGATTTAAATGAAAAATATTTTAAAATAAAAGAATGTTTATCAAGATGCGGAAATGTTGCACAAGAATATGATACAAAAGGAGAAATTATAAATATTCTATCATCATTTTTAAATGCAAGAAATTATATAAATAGTAATTAAAAAAATAATATAAGGAGGAATTAAAATAAAATTACAAATAATAAAAAATGAAAAGACGAAAAAACCAATAAATGAAAAATTAGAATTTATAGAAGGAACTATAAAAGACCTAGATTTAATTTCACCATCTTATATAAATTTACAAAATCCTAAATTAATAGAAATAGACGAAATATATTATAGTTCATTATTAATAATAAATTATTATAGAGAACAAACCGATTTATTATTAAAAAATTTAATAGACACAAATATAAATATGAATATATCAATGTTTTACGAAAAAAAAGACTCATATAAAATAATTAGAGAATTAACGTATCATATTGGAAATGTAGGAGTAGATTTGCAAACAAAAAATCAAAATAGTCAAGATATAGATATAGCAGCATTTACATATAATGACGCAAAATATATAAGAAAACAGATGCAAGTAAACAACCAAGAATTATATTTTTTATATATTTATTTAAATTTATTTTCACAGGATAAAAAAGAATTGGAATACATACTAAACAAAATAGAAGGAATAGTTCAAAGTAAGGGAATGCGGGACAAGGCGTGCATATTTTAGAGAAGAACAAAGTTTAATGGCATGTTTACCGTTTATGAAAAATCATGAAGATATAAAAGAGGTAAGCAAAAGAAATGTATTAACAGATGGGCTTGTTGCAACATATCCTTTTATTTCCTCTTCAATATTTGATGAAAATGGAATTTATATAGGAACAAATATATATAATAATAGCTTAGTATTTATAGATAGATATGATACTTTTAAATATAAAAATGCAAATTTAAGTATATTTGGAACAAGTGGTGCAGGAAAATCATTTTATACAAAATTATTAATATTAAGAAATATATTATTAGGCATAGAACAATATGTAATAGATCCAGATAGAGAGTATACAAATATTTGTGAAAAATTAGGTGGAACAATGCTAAAAATTGGACCAACTTCAAATACATATATAAATATTTTTGATATAAGAGAAGAGAGTATAGAGGAAAATGAAAAAGGATATTTAGCAACTAAAATAGGGAAATTAATAGGATTTTTTAATTTGATTTTTGGAGAATTAGACGAAGAAGAAAAAGCAATTTTAGAAGATAAATTAATAGAATGTTATGCCTTAAAAGGAATAACATTTGATGATGAAACTTTATATAAAGAAGAGGAAGAAAATATAACAATAACAAAAATATTTAAAACAAGTAAGGATATGCCAATACTAGAAGATTTATACAATGTATTATCAAAAGACCCAAAAACAATTAGTTTTAAAACAAAATTAATACCATTTATTAAAGGGTCATTAAAATTTTTTAATAAATGTACAAATATTAAATTAGATAATAAATTAATTGTTGCAGATGTATATGAATTAGGAGAAGATAATTTGCAATATGGAATGTATATATTTACTGAATTATTTTGGGACAAAATTAAAATAAATAGAAAAATAAAAAAAGCAATATATCTTGATGAAATATGGAGGCTAATAGGGGTAACATCAAATAAAAACGTAGCAAGCTTTATTTATAAAATATTTAAAACAATACGTAAATATGGAGGAAGTGCAGTAGCAATTACTCAAGACATATCAGATTTATTTAGTTTAGAAAATGGAATATATGGAAAAAGTATATTAAATAATTCAAGTATAAAAACATTTTTTGCATTAGAAGAAGAAAATATAAAAATATTAGCAGAGTATTCTAATTTATCAGAAAAAGAAAAAGTAGAAATTAAATCATTAAAAAGAGGAGAGTGTTTAATGTTTGCAGGAGATAATCATATATTAACAAAAATAGAAGCAAATGATTTTGAAAAAGAAATAATAGGATAATAAAATATATAGTAAAGAAAGGAAAAAAATAGTTTTAAAGAAATGCGATTTTTTTATAGCTATGTGTGTATTACGAGTGAAGCGAGAAGGGATGAAATTTAATATGAAAAAAGTAATTACCGCATTATTAAATAAAACAGTAAATGAAAAATTAAAAGAATATAAAGAAATAAATGTAGTAATGAATGATATTCAATATAAGGAAGGAATTATAGAGGCATTAGAAATAAATCCAAAAATAGAATATATAATTTTAAGTGAATTATTGCCAGGAGAAATTTTAATAAAGGATTTAATAGAAAAAATAAAACAAATAAAAAATGAAATTAAAATAATAATTATTTTAGAAAAAGAGAATAAAGAATTAGAGAATTATTTATTAGCAAAAGGTAATATACATATATTCTATAATAACGAAATAAAAATAAAAGAAATAGCAGAATTAATTATTAATATAAATAAAAATGAAGAATTAGAATTAGAAATAAAAAAATTAAAAGAATTAATTATAGATAAAAATGATGAATTAAAGTATAAATCTAAAATAGAAAAAAAAGAAATAACTTCACAAATAAATATGGAAAATAAAATATTAATAACAGAAGAAGAAAAAAGAAAAATAGAAAAAGAAATAGAAATTTTATTTTATAAGAATAAAATAAAAAATAGAATATTAAATAATAAAATTATAAAAACAATAATTAGAAAATTCAAAAAACAAACAGAAAATGATAATTGTAAAATAATTATTATTTCTGGAATATCAGGAATAGGAAAAAGTTTTTTTACAGTAAATATATCAAAATATTTAGCTTGGCAAAAAAATAATATACTAATAATAGATTTTGATTTTATTAACAATAGTATACAAACTTTATTTGGAATAAAAAATACGAAAGAAGATATAGAAAAAAACAATATAGAAAATTTAATCATAAAAATTAATTCAAAAATAGATTTAATTTCAAATATTAATTTAATATTTAATAATAATGAAGACTTTAAAATTTTAAAAATAATAAAAGAATTAAAAACAAAATATAATTTTATAATAATAGATATAAATAATAATGAACAAATATTAAATTTAATAAAAGATGAAATAAACAAAATAATTTTTATAACAGAACCAAATATTCTACAAATAAAAAAATCCAAAAATGT
>CAOKRC010000037.1 GCA_948471035.1 uncultured Clostridium sp. | reverse complement strand
TGCTCTTGATGTTTGTAGTTCTTCACCATTTATTTTGGTAATAAATTTTCTTAAACTTAAATCAAATTTCTTTGGTTCTAGTAAAACCATTACTTCATCACTATAATTATTAGTTTGTTTTTCTACAAGTACAACAGGTTGCTCGTTTAGGTATGTATTTTGATCTGTTGTATAATATGTAGCTTCTGTTGTATTGTAATTTGCTTTTATACTAAATGATACTTTTGTAATATTTGTAGTAATTGGTAACGATATATAAAAGTCTTGTCCAATTACATCTTGAATACTACCACTACTTACCACTTGTTTATTTGCATTTAATAACTTATTTTCTCCTGTAAGAGATATTGGTGTACCATTTTGATCTTTAAATGTAAGCTCTGTTATATTGTATTTTTTTGTTTCATCAACACTTATGTTTAATGGTCCTACAATATATTCTTCTTGGGCTTGTGTTTCTTTAAAGTTTGATTTATTTAGTGTTATTGGTCTTGCTACTGTACTACTTGCTTGATAATTTGGATTAGCATTTTTTATAAAGTATTTATATAAATCTTCTGCTTGATTTTGACGTATACGTCCAAGTTCTGTATCTAGTACTGGATCATTATATAAGTCTTCAAAACTTGCATAATTACTGTCTTGATTGCTCCAGTTATTAAAATATATTGTTTGTAATCGAGGTTCTCCGTTTTTCATCATTTACATGATAGTTTGTATCATTTGGATTTGTATAATACCATATAGCTAATTGTTGTACCACTTCTATATCATCATCTGTTAATTGATTGCCATCTTCATATCCATTTGGACCTATTATTTCTGCTGCTTGTAATAACGCTTCTTTATCTTTAACAGCTACTTGTGATGATGGCAAATACATATTATCAAGAATCCACATTATTTTATTGTATGTTTCTTGTGTTAGAAGTGTATCTCCTTTACTTGAATTTATTGCATTTAATCTTGCAATTACTTCTGCTTGCTGTGTTTTCATATTAAATCTTGTATTATATAATGGATGAATCCCTGATGTATTTGGGTTTGATTCATTTACAAATCCATGTTCAGCTTTTATACAATAAAATGCATTTGTATAATCTGGTATAGTACTATTTTCAGTAGGATATGATACTATTTTCCATACTTTTTTAACAGGTGTTCCATCTGCTTTTAACCCTCCTATACCATAAGCCGCTCCTTTTTCATCTTTACTTGCTCTTACATTTGTAATTCCTAAGTAGTAACTTGATTCTGCTGCATTTGAATTCACACTTACTAATGCAGTTATTATTAAAGCTATACTTAAAATTATCATACCTATAAGTTTCTTTGTTTTCATGTTTTTACCTTCCTTTTATATATAATACTACTATTTATATTTTACTTTCCTTATTTTTCAATGTCAATAGTAGTTTTTTCCTATTTTGGGCTTATCTTTTTTACATAAAAATTGTCTAATGGAGACTTCAATTTTATTTTCTATATAAAAACCGCCATTACTTTACAATTATATAACATTTTTGAAATATTTTCAACAAATTATGTAAAATATATTAAAAAATCTTTGTATACGCAAGAATTTAGTTATTGTTAGCCTATATCTACATAAATTAATTTTACAGAACTCAAATTAAATATGGTATATTATACGGTAAGCATAATTTGTTACAGTTCACCTTATGTTGTTTGATGGTCCGCTCCCATGTAGTAATATATTTATTTTGAAAAGTTTCGACACTCGTCACAGTCTCTGGAGACTCCGCGTACTCCACTTTTAAAAATAAATATATTACTACACTCACGCTGGTTACGATAATATTAAGCTAAACATTAACCATAATTTTACATTTTTGTTTATTCTGTCTTGACTTATATGTATTTTTTTGTTATTATATTAATACTGTATAAGAAAGTATCTCATTAGATAAAGTGTCATTTTATAAATACTAAGCAATAAATCAAAATTCAGTATATTAAAATTTTTTATAATGCAATTTGCAGGTATAGTTTAGTGGTAAAACGAGACCTTGCCAAGGTTTAGTCACGAGTCCGATTCTCGTTACCTGCTCCAAAATAAAAGTCTTATTATTACATTATTTGGCGATATAGCCAAGTGGTAAGGCACGAGTCTGCAAAACTCTGATCCCCGGTTCAAATCCGGGTGTCGCCTCCAAATTTTTGTAATAATAAGACTTTTATTATTTATTTTAGTACTATTTTTATCTTATAATCATATAATTAAATATATGGCGTTGTAGCCAAGTGGTAAGGCACGAGTCTGCAAAACTCTGATTCGGCGGTTCGAATCCGCCCAACGCCTCCAAGAAATTAGCATTTTAAGCCACTTACACAGAATATCACAAAATATCATATACTGGCTCAAAATGCAGAAATACTCTCTTTGTAAGAAAGTATTTTTCTTTTAAAAAGATAGATACCTATCATAGATTATCACAGTTTAGTATAAAATTTGCTGTACAATTGGTGTACTTTAGTGGAAGCAAATTCTTATAGTATAGATTAAAAACTACTAAATAATAAGTTTTAATATGACAACCTATTATTTAGTAGTTTATTACTCTTTATTTAAAATTTTTGATAGCATAATTTATACAGTAATTTTGTTACTTTATAGAGTTTAAAACATGCAAAATTTTGTTTTGTTCGCTTGTATTATTATAAAATATGTAGTATAGTAATTAAAGATAGAAATGAGATAGCAGATATGTTGTGGCTACCACTTTCAATACTCGATATATTCGAGAGCAAGGAGGTGGTTGTTTATGGGATTTATATTAACTCTAATATATGCTTTGGGATTTTTCCTAACTATAAACGTAGCCTTATTGTGTATTATATACATAATGTGGACTAATAAACAATAAAAAAACAACACATTCTGCTTTGGTCGGTGGAAATGTGTTGTTACTAAAATGTATTTGGTAGTCACATGTCTGTGACTCTCATTTTCTATCTATATTATACACAGATTTTTAGCAAAAGTCAAATAAAATTTTACACTAACTGTAAGGAGTGGTATGTTATGAACTTAACAGATAAAGTAGCTATTGTAACAGGGGGAAGCAATGGAATTGGTGAAGCTATTGCAAATAAATTAAAAGAATTAGGAGCTAAAGTAATTATATTTGATATAAAAGAACCAAAATCTGCATTTCAGTATTATAAAGTAAATATAACAAAAGATGCAGAAATAAAAAAAGCTCTTAATCTAATAGATAGAGTAGATATATTAGTTAACAATGCAGGAATATATTTTGAGAAATATATTGAACAAACAACGGATGAAGATATAGACAATATGGTAGATGTAAATATAAAGGGAACCTTCAAAGTTACAAGGAATTTAATTGACAAGTTAAAGGAAAACAAAGGCTGTATTGTGAATATTGCATCTTGCTTGGGATTAGTTCCAGAATTAACATCACCTTTATATTGTACAACAAAGGCTGGAATTGTAATGTTTACTAAATGTTTAGCACAAGAATATGCAAATTTAGGTGTTAGAGTAAATTGTGTTTTACCTGGTCCAATTTTAACAGAATTATTGGAAACAAGTTTTAAAAGTGAAGAACAAAAAATAAAATGTGAAAATAGAATTCCAATAAAACGAATTGGGACGCCAAATGAAGTAGCAAATGTAGTTGCCTTTTTATGCAGTGAGGACGCCTCATATGTAACAGGAGGAATTTATGCAGTAGATGGTGGAGTTTCTACATCTAGTATTTATTCTAAATGAGTTTATGTTAAATATACTCCATAATAGAACCTTAATCATTATTCTAAGACAATATTAAACAATAATTTTTAAAATATGCTGTACAATAGCTGTACATTAAAGAATACCAAGTCTTGAATATAGCTATTTTACTGACATTGTAGGTTCTTCTGATTTGGTTTACGCCTCCAACTCTGTTTATACAAGAGTAAATAAAGAGAAAGACAATGCCAAAATATTTAGCATGTCTTTCTCTTTTATTTATTATCTTTTGCAATTTCTGCAAATCTTTTTATTTTCATTGTTGTTGTTTTTTCAAATTCGTCTTTTTTGATTTCTAGATTTTTTATTGCTTTATATGATGTTAATTTTTTGTTTATTTTTTTGATTTCTTCCCAAATTATTTTGTGAATTTCTTCTTCTTTTAAGTCAGTACCATGTTTTTCTTCTATTTTTTCATAGTCTGGTATTACTTTTACTGAAATAACTAGTTCTTTAGAACCATCTTGCTCTTTTCCATATACCATACATTCTTTTATTTCTTCTATACTTCCTAACATTAGTTCTATTTCTTCTGGATATATATTTTTTCCATTTTGTGTTACTATTACATTTTTGCTTCTTCCTGTTATATATAGGAATCCATCTTCATCTAAATACCCTATATCTCCTGCATGGAACCATCTTTTTCCATCTATTATTTCTATTACTTCATTTGTTGCTTTTTCATCTTCATAGTATCCAATCATTAATGTATCGCTTTTTATTAATACTTCTCCTTCACCTTTTTCGTTTGGCTCTTGTATTCTTAGTTCTGCACATGTTACAGCTTTTCCGTGCTGAGCCAACTCTTGGGTCAAATTCTGGTGTTAGAGCTGCTATTGGAGCTGTTTCTGTTAATCCATACCCTTGTAAGAATGAAATTCCTATGTCTTGTACCCATTTACCAACTTTTGCATCTATTGGTGCTGCAGCTGATACTATTATTCTTATATTTCCACCTAAGTTTTCATATATTTCTTTAAATACTTTTCTTTTTATATCTACATTTACACCCTTTAAGGCATTTGTTACATGTATCATTGATTTTACTAGCTTGTCTTTTTTGCTTTTTACTATGTTTTCGTTTATCTTTTTGTATAAATTTTCTATTAATAATGGGACGGCAAGCATTGCTGTTGGTTTTGTTTCTTTTAGGTTTGGTACAATGTGTTTTAATCCTTCACATATTGCAATTGACGCTCCAACTGACATAGGTAGCAAAAATCCTATACTTGATTCATATGTATGATGTAATGGTAATACTGAGAAGAATCTATCGTTTTGATCCAGATATACATATGCTGCGACTACATTTACGTTGTTTGCTAAGTTTTTATTGTTTATCATTACACCTTTTGCAGCAGATGTTGTTCCTGATGTGAATATTAAAACTTTAAATTCTTCTGGGTCAATGCTAATTTCCATATAACTTGTATCGCCAGATTCTACTATCCTTTTTCCTTGGTCTATTACATAGTTTGCTCCTACATCTTTACCATTAATTGTGGCATTTGAATTCATTTCAATAAAGTATTCTACATCTGGTAAATTATCTTTTAATTTTTTGATTACTTCTTCTTTCTTTTTTGAATATATTATTGCACTTGCTTTTGACCTTTTTACTACATTTTCTATTTCATTTGCTGGAAGCTCTTTATCTACTGGTACTGCTATTCCTGTTCCGCAAAGCATACTCATGTAAGATACATACCAGTGATATGTATTTTCTCCTATTATTATTACTCTTTTATCTTTTAATCCTAGAATTTTGTTTAGTCCTGTTCCAAGTCCTATTACATCTTCTCTAAATTGTTTATATGTGATTTCTGTAAAAGCTCCTTTATGGTCGAATTTTTCTAACATAAATATTTCTTTTTCAAATTCTTTAGTTGACTTATCAAATATTTCTTTTATTGTTTTATAGTTTTTTGCTTCATATTTTATGTTTTTGTTTTTTTCTTTACCGTTCTTCTATGTTTGTCTCATCAATTTCAGCTATTCCTTCCATTTTTAGTTTTGGAAATTTGAAGTTTGGTACTTTAAATTCTTTTAAAATTCTCATAGCTTTATCACTCCTGTTTCTTTCTATATGTAATATTATTACATATATTTTTCATTTTGTAAATAGGCTTGTATGGTTGTCAAAAATCTCTATCTCAATTGATAACCAAATTATTCTTCGAAGAAGGGCAGACACAGGGCCTGCCCCTACATTGCTTGCTCCATATACGTAGAATAATTCCTTATTAATTGCTCTAGATAATTTATTATATTCTTTTTTTCTATTGTTTCTTTTAATAATATATTTACTGTGGTTATTTCTTCTTCTTTTTCTGTTACTTTAATTTCTCCTATAATATCATTTTCTTGTAATGGTGCTTCTAGAGTATTTTTACATGTTACTTCTATTTTTAAATCTTTTATATTATTTTTATTTATTGGTATTTCCTCAAATTGCAAATTATCTAATTTTATCTCAATGATTTCTTTAGTTCCTTTTTTTATTTCTATATTTTTTAAATTTTCTTTTTTCCATTCTTCAAATTGTTCATCTATTTTTTCTTTTATATTTATGTATTCATAGTTTGAAAATGCATACTCTATTAATTTTACGCTGTCACCGAGTTCTTATTTTTTTTGTATCTGCACCTAATACAACACATATTATTCTATGACCATTTCTTGTTGTAGATGTTACAAGGCATCTTCCTGCATTATTTGTAAATCCTGTTTTTACACCATCTACTCCATTTAAGTTACCTAATAATTCGTTTGTATTGCTTATTTCTTTACTATTTCCGTTTATATGTATTGTTGTCTGTTTTGTGTTTACAATTTGTGCAAATTTACTATTGTTTAAAGCATAATCTGTAATTATTGCTAGTTCACATGCTGTTGTATAATGTTCATCTTGGTCTAACCCATGTGGTGTTACAAAGTGAGTATTTTTTAGCCCTAATTCTTGTGCTTTTTTATTCATTAGTTCAGCAAATCCCTCTACGCTTCCTCCTACATGTTCTGCAAGTGCTACTGCTGAATCGTTTCCGTGAACGTAGCATTAACCCATATAATAGGTCATTTACTGTTATTTTGTCGTTTGTTTTTAAACCAAGCCTTGAACCTCCTGTTCCTCCTGCTTTTTTAGAAATTTCTACTGTATCTGTTAAATTGGCATTTTCTAAAACTACTATTGCTGTCATTATTTTAGTTGTTGATGCCATTGCTCTTTTTACATATCCATTTTTTTCATATATTACTTTTTTTGATGTTCTATCAAATATTAATACTGCTCTTGAATTTGTTTTAGGTATGTTTTCCACACTTGTGGATACATTTAAAATGTCTTCTTCTAGTTCTTCTTTACTTATATCTTCTTCATTTAGGTCATCTGCAAATGTTATTATATTAATGTTAAATATTAATATAAAGATAATTATTATAGATATTATTTTTTTCATAAAAAAATCACCTTTTTAATTGTATTAAAAAAAGTGATTTTTATGTGTGGTTTTATCTATTTATAATCTCATTAATTTGTTTTTCTAAATCTTCTAGTTCAGTAGTTAGAAACTCCCACACCATTATTAAATTTACCCCTTCATAGTCATGTACTATCCTATTTCTTAGTGCTTTTAATCCTCTCCATTCTATTTGTGGATTATTACTTATTAATTCTTCACTAACTTTACTTACTAATTCTCCAATTTATCCTAGTAGAAATACACAAGCACTTATGGTTTTTTTATCATTATTGAAATCTTCTTTACTATATCCTTTAATAAAATCATAAATATCTTTTATGTAGTTTTGGATTTTTACTAATATCACCTTATCCTTACTTTTCATAGACCACAACTCCTGTCTTTTGGATTTCACTTTCTATTTTAGAATTTTTATTTATTTCTGTTTTTTCTATTATATCAACACTTTTATTAAATTTTTCTTGTATTCTATCGATAATAGCATAGAATTTTAATCCTTTTATTTTACCATTACTATCAATTAAAATATCTATATCGCTAGTTTTGGTTGGCGTATTTTTAGCATATGAGCCAAACAATATGGCTTTTTCAACTTCTGTATCTTCTAATATTTCTTTTAACATTTCTTTTATATCATTTATTGTATAAATTCTATCTGTCATAATTCTCACCTCTTGTATAATTATTCTATGTTATTAGTATAGCATAATTTGCAAAAAAAGCAAGATTTTTTCTTGCTTTTTTATTCTTATTGGTTAATGTTTAGCCTATAATATTATAATTTGATTCTCAAGAACCCCCAGTTGACTACGTTGACAGCCCCCTTGTTAAATGGGCTTTCTCGTATGCATTCGTAGAGTATTCTAAAATATGGCTTGGACACTAAGCTCTTCTTTCTGTTCTTCCTCTATATTGTTCGTTTATTTCTTCTTCTGCGTTTTCTATTTTTTCTTCTAGTGTATCTCCTTCTTGTTTTTCTAGTTCTTGCTTAAATTCTTCTATACTTATTTTGCAACGTTTTGCGGCTTTTCGTATTTCTATTTCTGACGGGTCTATTATCTTATCATTATATGGATTATCATCTATATTTTCTAATTCGGTTTCTTTATCTTCATTATGGTTTATTCTATCTTCTGCTCTTTTAATATTATCATTTGTTGTTGTATTTCTTGTTTTTTCCATGTATTCTCTTACATCTTGGTCTGTTCTTTTTTGGTTTGTATTTTCCATATTTACTGGTATGCTTGAATACTCATTTAATTCACTTGACCTTCTATAATAGCTTACTTCTGGTATTCCATATTCTCCTAATTTAATTGTAAAGCCTTCGTTTTGTTTTCCTTCATTTTTTCCATTTTTTATTTTTAGTATTGTACTTACTTGGTCTTTTTTTACTGTAGACCCATCAGCATTTATTTCTACAATATCTTTATTTGGATTTGTTCCTTCTGTTTGTTCTAAACTTTTAAGTTTTACCTCTTCTCCATCTCCATTTATACCAATAAATTCAAAAGTAGAATTATCTTTTCTTCTTACTACTAAATCTACTATTCCTTTTTCTTTTGCTTCTGGTACTAAATCATAAAAATTCTCTTTTTCTGTTATTTTCTTTCTTAAATCTATTTTTGCATCTTTTGAATTTTCTATATATTTTTTAGGTGTGTCTTTATCTTCTTTTTCTATTGTTTTTTCATTTTCTAATGTTTGTTCATTTTCGGCTGTTTTATCTTTTTTAGTTGTTTTGGCTATTTTTTGATTATTCTCATTTTTTTCCAATGCTTCTAATTTTTCTAGAGAAATCGGCATTATTCTCTCTAGTTGTAATAAGAATTCAGTTTCATTTATTAATTCTTTAAAATCTTCACTTATTACTATTTGCCCCTCATCACCAATTCGAGCAATAACTCCAGTATTTATTCTAAATTCGAATTCATTTTTACCGTTTTTTTCTTTTTTTACTAAGTATAAGTCTTCTTCTGTTTCGTTTAACATATCTATATCATTTTTTGAAAGAGTGATTTTCCCATAATAAATTATATCTATTATAGCTTCTCCTTTTTTTATATTGGTTTCTTGTATAGCTTTGAATTCTCTTAGTTTTTCTATAATTTCTTCCATAGATACTCTCCTAGATTTGATTTATTTTATGTATGTAAAACCCCCAGTCGTTCTTACAAACGACTGACCCCGAAGACTAAAGGGGCCTTTACTCTACTGTTTTAGTAAGTTGCTAGACTTAAAATAGTTACTTTTGAAAAATAGAGAAAATCTTCCTTAAGTAAAGAGGCCAAGTAATAGTTATTGCATATTAAATGAAATTTCAAATTTTGTGCCTTCTCCTAGTTTCATATTAATAGTTATTTTTCCTACATCTGCTGCTGTGCTTAAACTTTCTTTGTATGGCACTTTAACTATATATACTTCTCCCTCTTCTTCTATTTCTATTGCACCAACTAGGTTATTATCAAAAAACTTATTTTTTACGTAACTTTCAAATTCTACTTGTGTTTTAAAATATGTATTTTTAAAATTATTATTTAGAGATTGATATAATTCAGTATAATTTTTTTCATTAATAAGTTTTATTATTTTATCTATATTAGTATGTACTTTTTCTTTTGCAGATAATTTATTATATTCTCCTAAAAATTCGTTAGTTTCTATAGTGTAATTATCTAATATAATTGTATATTTATTTATATCTGTTTCAATAATTTTATAGTAGTTATTATAATTATCATATGCAATATATGTACAATATTGCCCATTTCTTGTAATTCCATGTTTTACTATATTTGCATCTTTTAATCTATTTATATTATCATTTATGTACTGTTTATATGTTTCAAAACTATTTCCAAATTTTTTTTGTCTATATTCATTGTCTATAATCTCAAACGCTTCTTGTGTTTTATAAAGTGCTTTATATTTATAATCTTCAAAATAATATTGTAATATTTCAAAATCTGTTATGTTTATTTCTTGTATTCTATTATATTGATTTTTTGTTATTATTATATCTTGTTTGTATTTTGATAATATTTTCGAATTTTTTGCATTTTCAAATTCTTCTTTGCTTGAATTTATTATTTCAAATGTATTATTTGAATAGTCAATATTTACAATTAAATAATATATATCTTCTATTCCCTCTTTTAATGTAACCCCTTCTACATATACTGTTATATTTGATATTTTATCTAATACATACATTGACATAGCTTTAAAATTATAATTATTTTGATTTTTTAATGTTACTATATTTTCTTTTGATATAGATTTTATTGCTTCTTCATTTTTCTCTTGTAAATATTGGTAGTATTCATTTATATTATATTGTATTTGAAAAAATAGATTCTTGTTTGTAAGTTCTTCAATATCTATAAATGCAACTGTTTCTGGATTGTCCGCTTCTTTTTGTTCTTTTTCTATTAGTGTCTTATTTAAATTAAGTAGTACTATAGTTATAATAATAATTAATATTATTACTACCATAATAGCTATTATAATTTTAGTCATTTTCTCCATCTTTTTTCTCCTCACTTCTAATATTCTATTCTTTCAAATACTTTTATTGACTTACAAATATTACTTGTATATTATCTTTTAATATAGTACTCATTTCATACCAACCTGTTTTTGTACTTGAGCCAACATTTGATACATATCCTTGAGTTCCATTTGCTTCTAATACTGGGAAATAGTGCCCTGTTGTGCTACTCCACTGTCCGCTATATCCTCTTTTTAGTCCTCCTGCATATATTATAACAGCATCTCCATTATTTAAATGTGATAATACTGTTTCAGCAGATGGTCTATTTACTCTAGTCGCATTCAAACCATTTTGTTGTAATACCTCTGTTATACTAATCATTGAACCATCTTTTGGTCTAATATCTTCTGGGTTTTTATCTATTCCATATCCACTTAATATAACTGCAACACTTGTTACTGAGCATCCGCTACTTTTCATATTTCCACCTGCATACAAATTACCTGCCCATGAACCACTATATTGTAAATATTCTACGAATGATTTTCCGTGACCCTGTTGTATATATTCCTCTATATCCTTCTCCTGCTGCTCCTGTTATTCCTCCTGCTTGATTTGTATATTCATTTATGTTCATTCCTACTGCTTGATAAAATTTGTTCATTTGCGACATAACATTTCTTGTCCAGTCATCAGCTTGTGTTGGATGATTTGGTGTATTAGGGCAATATGTTGCTCCAATTGCATCTACTGTATATTTACCTTGTGCATAATAATAACTTCCATTTGCTATTAGATTACCAAATGCTTCTATTCCTTCTGCATTTGAAGAATATACTCTCCAATTATATGTTTCTCCTAATGAATTTGTAGTTGTTCTATATGGTCCATTTGTTCCTGTTATATTAAACCAGTTATTACATCCATTAACAGCATTGCCTCTTGTTCCTGCACTAGTTTCTATAATTGATACTGCTGCTGCAAATAATGCATTTACATGATATTTTTCTTGCATGTCAAGAAAAGCTTGTGCATTTTCCACTAGTTTTGCACTATTAGAATATCCATTGCTTAAGGCTTGTTTTAATGTTTCTAAATCTGTAATGAATAATTGTTCATCATGTATATCTAGTCCCCCTATATAACTTCCTTCTACAAATTCATAAATATCAAACAAACTTAATATATCGCTTATATCTATTTTCTCACCTGTTTTATAGAATTGTATTAAATACCTCATTAACTGTGCATGTGTCTGTGTGTTTTCTGACCTTTCTAGTTGGTCATATAGTAATTCTTCGCTTGATGTTAGATTTTCAAGTGGTGATTCATATTTTGGAAAGTTAAACCACTTACCTGGTAATTGATATTTTACTAAAATTCCATCTGGGTCGTATTTTGGTTTTACATCTGGAATGTAGCTTCCTAAAGCATTTTTCCATAACCCTAGAAATTCACTTTCATCTATGTCTACAATATTATTTTGTAATTTCCATTTCACTTTTTCTACTGTTTGTTTTGTTGTTTCACTTCTATCTACTTGCCAACTTCCCTCTGCTGCCTCTCCTGCACCTTCTTCGTCTCCTAAATCTGTTGTTATTCCATTTTCCCCTAATGGATATTCTGGTAGTATATCATCTTGTGAATATGTTGCTTTTTGATCTATTACCCATACATCTGCTTTTGTAACACTTGCCATAATTGAGTTTATTTCTTGTACTGTAATTGTTGTTTCTGTTTGTTCTTCTCCTGTTTCATCTTTTTGTACTGGATTACCTTTAGAATTAGTGTCGTCATCATCTCCATCATTTTCTTCGTTTTTACTTGGATCTTCATTTTCTCCTTTTCCTGATGACTCACTACCTCCTTCATTTTTATCGGTATTACTGCTTTCTCCCTTACTTGGATTATCATTATTTCCTTCATTTTTTCCTGAATTACTGCTTTCTCCCTTACTTGGTGTTTGACTTTGTTCTTCATTCTTTCCAGAGTCTTCTGTTGGTCTTTTTTTACCTGCTGCAATTCTTGTTTCGCCCACTATTCTATCAAAACTTCTACTTAAAATTTCAGTTTGATATGTTTGTTTTGATATTTTTTGTGTTTCAATCCATTTTGTTCTAACTTTATATTTATATGTATATTCAGTTGTTATTACTTCAGTTTGGTCGAATATGGTAAGCTCGATTTCTCCTTCTTGTATCATATCGGCTACTGCTGATACGTATTCTGCATTTTGGGTTGTTTGTTGCAAAGTAATGAAGAATTCAAATGGTATACTATATTTAGATATCATTGTTTGATATGGTATTTTTACTTCTGTTATAGTATTTACTACAGTTTCTGTTTTATCTGGATTTGTAGTTGTTGTTTTGCCCTTTTTCGCTACACATAACATCCATGATTCATCTATAGAAAAATAATCTAGTGCTGATGTTTGGTTATTTTCATTGTTTTCTTCTATTAGTTTTGTAAAATCTTCGTATTTTTTGTAGGTTAAATCCCTTTTTGTATCTCCTGTTTGTCTTTTTATTTTTACAATTCCTTGTACTTCTTCTCCTACTATACTTTTAAACGTATCTATTGCATTTATTCCTGGCAATAGCGTCTGTGTTGCTATTTCTTTTAAAGTTTTTGCAGGACTATCTTTTATGTATGGTAATTGTGTTGAAAGTGATGCTGTCATAAATTTATATAAATATATGTCTGTCCTAATACCATTGCCTAGATATAGTCCATTTTTATCTAAACCTGCTCTTTCTAATTCTTTATTTATTAAATCTACCATTTCTTGTGGACTAGGTGCTATTGGACCATTATCTCCTGCTACTAAAAATGTGGCAATAGCAGTTTGAATTTCACCGCTCATTTCACGTATGTTATCTATAATGGCATATATTCCACCAACTAGAACTACTACTATTAGTATAATTGCTATTGCTGGAATAATGTATGGTGCTATAGTCGCCATTACTTTTACACCTATTTTTTTTGCACCTTGTTTTATAGCATTTTTTGCTGCTTGTTCAGCAATTTGTTTTCCTGCTTCAATGGCTTCTTTCCCTAAACTTTGTTCTTCATTTTCCCCTCTATTTTGCTCGTCTTCCATATTCTCACCTCCTTCAAAATTTGTTTCGCAAATTTTGTATTATTCGCTTTCAACTCTTCACTCTTAATTATTCATTACCACTTTTGCAATCCGCACCCAATGGTTTAAATATATTTTTTCTTCGTTCATCCCAACTGCACACATAGTGTAATAAAATTCGTTTAAAAACTCATTTTATAACACTATGTAGCTTGTCGGTCCCCACACAAGCTCACTTCGAAAAAATATATTTAAACCATTCTGTGCTAGTAATTACTAAAAACTATTTTTTACCTACACATTTACTTCTATTGTTTTTTTAGGGTATTCTTTTTTATTTTGGGTTTTGTTGTATTTGTCTAGATTTGTTACTATATCTGTAAAGGTTATCTTGTCCACTTCTATGTTTGGGCTGTATATTTTGTTTACTTTTATGCTTAGGGTTTTATGTATTCGTGGTTTTATTGTTAGATGCTCATCTTCTATTTCATACATAAATGCTGTATAGGTTGCTCCATTTGAGCCTGTTGCATATACTGATTTTGCTTTTTCTTTTGTGTCTAATAATATAGTGTTTTCTGTATTATTTTCTACTTTTATATTATATATTTCATAATCCATATTTGTTTCTTTATTTAAGAATGTTATTACTATTCCATCTTGGCTTGTTTGTTTGTTTATATTTTCTTTTCCTATGTAACTGTTTAGATTTATTTTATAGCTATTGTTTTTCTTTACTATTGTTACATAATCTTCTACTGTCTCTCCTGTATCTCCTGTTGAAAGTACATCATTTGTTATTCTTACTTTATATGTAGGGTTTTCCCCATTTATCCAAGATTGCATATTATAGGTTTTAAAATTTGTAAATATTTTTTCTACATATGTAGTTTTAAAATTTTCTATGCTATTTGAAAATTGTTCTTTCTTACATTCATCTGTTAATAGGTTATATGCTTTTTCTATTTCTTTTGAGTTACAATACTGAATGAATTCGTCCATAACTTTTGTACTTTGCTCTTGTTTAGTAGATGATACATCCTCTCCTAAAACAGCGGTTTCTTGTGGATTATAGCTATTTGTTTGCGTAGCTATTACATTATTCTTATTTTTTTTACTTGCCCCTGCAAATTCGTTTAATGTTTTTATTAGGCATAGAATAAGGATAATAGCGACTATAATAGCTAGTATCTTATACCTATTTTCTGTTATGCTTCTTCGTAAGTTACTATTTTTTATAATCATTCTATTATCCTCCTAGTTGTTTAATATTTAACTAACATTATACCAATCTCTGTAGCCTTGTAATATTTCATTTGCAATTGCTCTTTTTTGTTTTGCACTTCCTTTAGTTAATTGACTTTCTAAGTTCTTTAATGCTGCTTCTGTTGCTTCTTTATTTTCTCCGTAAACTGCTTTTTTGTTAATTCCATCATATGTTTGAACAATATTTTGTACCTTTCCTCTTACTTCTTTCGCATCTTTATTATTTTTTGCATATTGTGCTTCTAGATGTAATGCTTTTCTTATAGTTTTTGTATCTGTAATTCCTACTTTTCTATAATCTAGTGTTGCTTGTTTAAATTCCGCTTTTGACATTTTGTATTGTCCCTCTTTAAAGTATTTTTCATATTCTTCATTGTATTCTTTACTCTTTACGTATTCTTTATCTGCTTTTGCATTTCTTGCATCTATAGTACTTCCATATTTTGCTGCTCCAAAAGATTCACTTGTAGATGTATTATGATTAATTCTTCCTACTGTACCATTAAGTACTTTTCCAGAAAGAGCATTTCCTCCTGCTGCTCCTGCAAATGCCATACCTAATGATTGTTCTGCATCTCCTGTAAGTGCTGCTCCTGTCGCTCCTGCTACTGCACCCATTGCTAATGATCCTCCCACTCTTCCTGCTGTTTTTAATGCATTAAGCCCTGTTGATGGTGCTGCTTTCCATGCTGCAATAGCATTTCTTCTAATTCCAGTTATTGCTTTTTTCTTTCCTTTTTCAAAAAGTTCATGTCTTACATCTTCATCCTTAAAAAAGGTTTTTGCTCTATTAAATCTATCTCCTACTCTTCCTCCAAAGTTTTTAACGTCTTTTCCAACTGTTTCGAAAAATCCTTGTTCATGGTCTGTTGTTTCTGGTCCAAGATTTTCTAAAACATCTTGTGTCATGCCTGGATCTGGACTTCCTGAAGTGTCTGGTTCTTCTTGTTCACCATTATCTTGTTGTTCCATTCCATCTTCTTGTGCATTTTTCTCTGCTTCTAATTCTGCATATCTTGCTTGTTTTTGTTCCATTTGCTCTCTTAATTCAGGATCATTCCATGCATTACCATTTGCTTCCATTTCATCTAGTTCTTTCCCTAGTGCATCCATTTCTTCTTGTCCTGCAAATGGTACTTCTCCTCCATCATTTCCATTTGGAGGTGGTACTTCTCCTCCTCTTTTACCACCTGAAGATTGATTTTCTCCTCCATTTGATAAACCTGCATCTTCTTCATTACTTACATCTGGTAATTCTGCTAATCCTTGATTTCCATCTTTATCAAATGAGTTAAATCCTTTATTTGCTCCTGGGTCTTTTCCAGCTCTTTGGTATTTATCGTTTGTTCTAACTTTTCCTGGTCCTCCTTTTGGACCTCCTTTTCTCATAGCCATTATTGCTTTATTTGCCACACCTGTTAATCCAGCTGCTGCTGCAAGTGATCCAAGTGTTCCTCCACTTGCTTTATCAAATCCAAACATCTTCTTGAATAGTTTTTCCCCTGCTGTTATGAAACCTAAACATACTACTGCATATAAAGGATTTAATGCTACAAGTTCTGTTGCAGATCCTAATAATACTATATATAATAATAAATGTAATGGCTGTAATAATGCGTTATATGTAAATTCTTTTATCCATAATTCAAATGCTTGTGCTTTTCCATCTGATACTTTATCTATTGGGTATGTTACTGCTATAAGTGGTGCAATTAATGTTAAAAATGCCATATTAACTACCCTTTTTAAATATATCCATGTAAATTTTACTGTATAAATCATAAGCATTATGTATAATAAGAAGAATCCTACAGCTGTACCAGTATCTTTTGCTTGTATCATAAATCTAACATAACTCATTAGATTTCCTGTAAATGTATGTCCTTCAAATGATACTGTAATACTTCCAGTAGTTGTATCTGCAATCATAGAGGTAACTACTTCACTCATTGTTAGGGCAAATGACATTATATAGTGAAGTGCAAATAATAAGCACATTGCCACTATCCAATCCATTAACATTTTTTTGTATTTTGCTTTATCTGCTGCAATACCTGTTAATAACATTCTTATTCCTAAATAAACAAGTACTGATAATAGCCCAACAAGTGCTAATGTTCTCATTGCTATATACCAGCTTGCTATTGTTGGTCGTAATTTGATTGCAATATTATGCTCATTATCCCAAGTAGTATTTCCTGTTGTAACAGATGGCTTTATGAAATTTACGTCTAATGCAGGAACTCTGTTTGAAAATATTTCTTCTGGTGTATATTGTATAACTGGAATTTCTGTTCCTGTTATATCTCCCCACCAAGCTCCTCCTATTTCAACTCCATCTGCATCTAAATTTACTGTTGCTGCTCCTCCACCGTTACTATTATATGAATCTGTATCATCTATTTCTTTCATAAATGAATTCCATTCACCTAACATAAATCTTTCTAGTATATGTTGTACACTATCTACCAATGTTGTACAAAGTGCAGTTATTGGGCCTAATAGTATTCCTCCTGCTGCATGTACAGGTTTTGGAACTGAAAATGTTAGTAGCATTACAGTTAATATTACAATTAATACTTTTTTAGTTACACTCCTATTCGCAAATTTTTTCATAGTTACTCCTTCTTTAACCTATTGCTTTTTTCTTTTTTGCATTTACTATATTGTTTAAGTTGGTTTCAACAAATTCAAATTCTTTGGCTGTTGGTGTTATTTGTAAAATTGCTGTGTCTCCACCTACTTTTAATAATCCTTCTCCTTTTAAACAGGTTACTAAGAATCCTGCTTCTCCTTCTGAAAGTTTGAATACTTCTCTTAAGTAGCCAATTTCAGATTTATCTTGTGCTAAAAATAGTTTTGTATCTGATGATGTTAGTACTGCTTGTGCTTCTGGTTTTTCGTAGAAATCTTGGAATCTTTGTGATATGATTGCAAGAGATACGTTTCTTTTTCTTGCACGTCTTGCCATTGTGTTTAAGAAGTCTACTGCTTCTGGGTATGGAAGTAACATCCATGCCTCGTCTACTAACACCCTTTTTTTACTCGCTTTTGTTCTATCTTCTGAGTTTTTCTTTACGTATTTTTCCCATATCCATGAAAGTAAGATTTGTTGTGCAAGTGGTCTTGCAAATCTTTCTTCTAACTGTGATATATCTAAGTTTATAAATGGTGCTCCATCTAATAGTTCAAATGTTGATTGTCCATCAAAGTATGCCATTTGTCCATCAAAGTCTCTTATGTATTGTTTCATTACTTTTAGTAAATAACTATAATGGAATTTATAATCTTGGTTATCATTTTCTTCTGCTTTTTTTTGTATTCTTTTATACCAACTTCCTATTGTAGGCATTACTTTTTTTCTTTTTGCTAGCATATCTCCACTAAAGCTAGAGCCACTTGCTTCATATAAGCTTGAAGGATCTCCAGTAATACCGAGCTTCTGCATATTCTTCTCCGAATTGCTTCTGCTATTATTTGTTTTGTTAATTCGTTTACTTCTGTACTTCTTGTACTTCCTCTTGCCATTGTAAGTAATGCTTGTGTTACGTCTTCTACTTTGTTTTCTACATTTAGTACTACTCTTTCTTTTCCTGTTATTTCATCTTTTACTATTTCTGGCTCTATATCAAATAAGTTTATTATTGTTTTTGAGTTTGGTCCTAGCACAACATTAATTCCTCCTAGGGATTCTGCAACTATAGAATATTCACCTTCAGCATCTAATGCTAAACTTTCTATTCCCATTAATACAGCTGACCTTGATATTAATGTTTTCATTGTTACAGATTTACCAGCACCAGATTTTGCAAATATTACCATGTTATAGTTTGAAAGTGATGGATGGAAGTTATCAAATAAAATCGGTACTCCAGTTTGTTTGTTAAATCCAAGTGGAACTCCTGTAGGATGTCCTACTTCTGATGTTGTAAATGGGAAAATTGTTCCCATTGAACGTCTATCAAATGTATGTACTTTTTTTATTTTATTATCCATTAATGGTAAGTTGCTTTTAAATGCGTCTTCTTGTATTCCCCATGCACTTTTTACACTTACTAGAGATTTAGACATTTCTGTTGCAAGTAAACTTGTAAATTTATCTAAGTCTTCTAAGCTATATGCAAATAATGTTGATACTATTGATGCTTCATATAGTTTGTTAAACCCTGCTGCTATTTCATCTCTTAATTGTTCTGCTTCATATCTTTTTTGCCCTACAGTGCTTTGTCTGTTTATATTTCCTCTATCTGCTGCAACAATTCTTTCTGTTTCTAATTGGTTTATTACTCTGTTTAATTCGTTTTGTGATTTTGCTTCTGGTACAGGGTTTATATATATTGATGTGTTTACATCTCCAAATAGGTATAAATCTCTAAATAATTCTGGAAATATAGCCATTCTAGGTAATGCTGATACAAAGAAACTTCTTGCGTATCTTTTTGTATTTGATACGATTTCTAGGTGATCTATATTTGAGGCATCTATTCCTGATGGAGCAATTAATTCTTTTATTGTTTTTTGTTTTAATATGTTGTATTGTTGTTCACTATTCTTCTCTATGTTTTGGTTTTCTACCTCTTTTTTTAGGTTTTGCTTCTTCCCCCACATTAGTATCTCCTCCTTCTTCTTTGGTTTCTTGAGCAGACTCTAGGTCGCCTGATCCTACGTTTTCTTGTTTCTTTGGTCTTCCTCTTCTTTTTGTGTTTGTGTTTTTAGCATTTGCCTTTGTATTGGCATCTGTTTCTTGGGCAGACACGGGGCCTGCCCCTACATCTTCTTGTTCTTTCCCTTCTTCTTTTATTAGTTCTATTGATTGATTTGCTGTATCTTTTCCTAAATATGCTGCATTTTGTCTTAGTATTGCTTCTGCTCTTTCACGAATTAATTCTCCAAATCGTGCTTGTTTTCTTTCTATTTCTTGTTGTTTTTTTGTTCTTACTTGTATTACTTTTTCATTTACTAACTCTAGTGCTTGTTTTTCTATTTCTTGATCTAATATTTTCATTTTTTTATTTAATACGTCTGGTGCAGTTGTGTATAATTCTTTATATCCTGCACGTGCTGCTTTATCTATTCCAAATACTTCTGCTTCGTCACGATTATATGCTACATATAATAAGTCTACTAATTCGTCTGATGTCATTATTTTTCCGTCCTACTTCACATCCTGCAAGTGTTCTTATTATTGATTGTGATTTTGTGTATAGTTCTTGGAATGCTATACTCTTTATTTCTTCTTTATCAAATGCACCATTTCCTAAATCTTCTGGATAATATGGTATGATTATGTAGTATTTTTTACTTAATACGTTTTTATTTAAACTCATTCTTTCTGTATTTGCTATTATGTCTTTTCCGTATTCATATAGGTTTGTTTGCTTTGTTACTTCATAAAATTCTTTTTCTAATTCTTCAGTAGGATATTCTCCAGATTGTAACTTTTTAAGGTATGCATTTTTCTTTTTTTCTAAGTCCATTTCTATTTCTTGTAATTTTTTTCTATATCCCTCTAAGCTACTATTTAAGTTTACTGTTCTTGTTTGTACATATATTTGTATTGGATGTCTTAGTGTGTTTAAAAATTGTAAAAATCCTTCTTCTACTGATACTTTTTCTGTTTCTGACATAAGGTCGTAGTTTACACCTTGGCATTCTACTACCATTAAATATCTATTTCCATTTTTTTGTACAATCATATTGTCTTGTATTTTTTCAAATTCCATAAATTTGAATATTGATTCTTTTGTGTATTCTTTTGCTATTTTTTTTGCGTCACTTGTCTGTTTATTATTTGTATCTGTGATTTTATCTTTATCGTCCTTTTGTTTTGATTTGAACCTTACTACTAATAATACTACTGCAAGTGCCATTAATATAAATATCATAACCATAAGTACTATCATTAATATATTTGTTATATTTTCCGCACTACTCATCTTTTGTTTCCTCCTCATCATATACATATATCTTGCTGTTTGATTTTTTAAATTTTATTGCTCTTAGTATAATTTCATCTATTGGTTCTCCACCTACTTTTTTTGTAAAGGCAAATGAACCAATACTAGGCATTTTAAATGTTCCTATTGCAAATCCTATTAATGCAAATATTGCTATTAGCACCATTCCTATTAGCATAGCTCCAAATGCACTTAATATGAGGTTAAAAAAAAATCCAACTGCTGCTCCTATTGCTGTATAAATAAGAGATTTTCCTGTAAATATGAATAATATTCTTCCTTCATCTTTTACGTTTCTTGGTATATAATATGGTCCCATGCCTTTTTTCCTCCTTTATCCGTTATTACCATTATACCAAATAAACTTACAAAATGTAACATATTATACTAAAATATTATATTTTTAATGTATTTGTAACAAGGGTGTAACAATGGATTCGAGGTTCAGTTTTCATAATTTATTTTATGTATTTTGAGTTTTTTAGTGCAAATCTTTTCCCATTAAGATTTCCCTATGTTTTTATTAATGTTTATCCATAAAAGCTACTTAAAGATTTACCAATTATTAAAAATTTATTCTGTAAATTATTCTAATCATTTTCTAAGCTATATCCATTTTTTTATATAAAATGCTGTTTTCTAATCGAGTAGAGAATAAATAATTATTTTATTTATTCCCTCTCACACCACCATAC